>JBHEMV010000008.1:44908-57492 GCA_046262375.1 Pyrinomonadaceae bacterium | reverse complement strand
GCTCGATATTGCTCACGGTGCCCCACGGCGGAAGGTTCGGAATACTCTTCGTAACGTTGTTCCAGTTCTTGCCACCGTCGCGCGTTACCTGCACCTGGCCGTCATTCGTTCCCGCCCAGATTAAGCCTTTCTCTTTAGGCGACTCGGCAATCGCGAACACTACTGGCGCATACTCGACCCCGATGTTGTCGCCAGTTAGTCCGCCCGAGAACCCCTGCTTGCTTTTGTCGTTCGTCGTGAGATCAGGACTGATGAGGTGCCAGCTCTGACCCGCATCTGTCGTCTCATGCACATACTGGCTGCCCACATACAGTTTGTTGTGATCGTGCGGAGAGATGGTCAACGGCATGGTCCAAACGAACCGGTATTTCAGTTCACCCGCCGTTGAACCATTGCTTTGATCTGGCCATACTTCGACGTTGCGTCCCTGGCCGGTTGATAGGTTGAAGCGTTCGACAATCCCGCCCACACTTCCTGAACCGGAGGCACTGGACCAGATGATGTTGTTATCGACAGGATCGGGCGTGGCCCAACCGCTCTCGCCCCCACCAACCGATTGCCAGGCGCTGCGCGGAATTTGTCCGCCACCACCGCCACCGCCGCCGCCGCCGCGCGTATTGCTTGGTCCACGATAGGAGGGATCATCCTGCTCGTTGCCATAGACGAAATAAGGAATCCGATTGTCGACAGTGACGTGATACATCTGCGCTATCGGGAGTTGAATGCGATTCCAGGTTTTGCCGCGCGTGATCGAAATTGACACTCCGCCATCATTAGCAACGGCCATGCGATTCGGGTTGGTGGGATCAATCCACATGTCGTGGTTGTCGCCGCCGGGACTGCTGCCGAATCCGGCACCCGTTCTCAAGCTCTCGCCACCATCCAAAGACACGCCGAACCCTGAAGTCATGTAGTAGGTTTCGTTTTCATTGTCAGGCGCGACGGCCATGCGGAAGTAGTAATGCGTGCGGCCGCCGAAAGCGCGGTCGTAACCAACGAGACGCCAGTTGTCGCCGCCATCGTCCGAGCGCCAGAGCTTTCCGCGATCCGTCTCCTTGCCGTTGAGCGGGACGCCATCGCCGGTCTCAATCAATGCGTAGACGCGATTGGGATTTGAAGTGGCGATGGCGACGGCGACCTTGCCGGTTGTACGAGTTGGCAGACCATGGCCGGTGAGTTTCTTCCAGGTGATACCCTCGTCAGTCGACTTGTAAAGTCCGCTTCCTGGACCACCGCTTTCTCTCCCCCAGGTGTGAATCTCCAACGGCCACATTCCGGCAAACAAAATGCGCGGGTTACTTGGATCCATCGCGATGTCAGATGCGCCGGTGTTTTCATCTGTGAAGAGTACCCGGTCCCAGGTCTTACCGCCGTCAGCGGTGCGAAAGACGCCGCGTTCTGGTTGTGGCCCATAACTGTGTCCCATTGCAGCGGCCAGAACGACGTCAGGATTTTTCGGATCAATGACAATGCGTCCGATGCGCCCGGTCTTCTCGAGCCCCATCAGCTTCCAGGTTTTTCCAGCGTCGGTAGATTTGTATATGCCGGCGCCGACCGAAATGTGACTACGAATAAATGCCTCACCCGTTCCGGCCCAGATCACGTTTGGATCGGAAGGCGCGATTGCGAGAGAGCCGATCGATGAGACGGGCTGACCGTCGAAGATTGGCTCCCAGTGGACGCCGCCATCGATCGACTTCCAGATGCCGCCGGAAGCCGCTCCGACGTAATAGATGTTTGGCTGATCCGGCACACCAACCACCGAAGTAAGACGATTGCCAACCGGGCCAATGTACCGATACTTGAGGGCGCCCAGAATGTCTTTTTTGTTTTCCTGGGCAGGCGCCGGATACAGGAAACTAATTAGTAAGCCAACTACTACGATGGCAAATTTTGGAAAGTTTTTTTTTCCACTCAACATGATGGGCCTCCTTCGGGAGCGTCGAGAGCTATCGGGCGAGCATTATTCTTTTGTGATTGTTTGAAACGAAAGACCAAACGCCGGCTAATTCATGGAGCGCGCGAATTATTGCACTTCTTCAAGCGAAGAAGCAAAAAACAATGGTATCCCGGCCTTATGGTGATCCTTTTTCGTTTTCATTCGCGATTCCTCCTTATGTTCGCTTGAGGCGCAAACTAACAGTTTGCGTTGCGGTGATCCTCGGTCGCTCAATCAGAGACGACGCCCTCCCTAATGGTCGGGCTACTGCCCGTGCCAATTTGCAGGGGCAAGCCACTCTTCCTAACCTGCAAATTACTCTGCGCCCTTTTTGGGTTTTCATAAGAGTCTCTACCGCAGGGCGTACTGACAAGAACCAGCAGTCAATAATCAGCGATCGCCTACGCTACTGTGCCGATCTGCGGGCGAGGGCGCCCGCGTTCCCAGTACGTCACAGCCGTCTTGGGACGGTGGACTTTGGCCCTTTAACATTGGACTTTGGACCCTGGACATTGGACTTTGGAGCGTGTCGCGCCAAGGCCCATTTAAGTAGCGGCGGAGTTATCAGGGTCGTGAGAATCACCATAATCACGACGGCACCAAATGTAGCTGTGTTGATTACCGGTATAGCTACTCCGGCGGCGTTTGGCAGCATGAGCGTCGCGCCGATGCCGGCGAAGATTAGTCCTACCTCGCCGCGCGGAATCATTCCTAATCCGATCGCCAACCGGTTCGTTCCGCGTTGGAGTACACCGAGTGAACAGATTTGTTTACCAAGAATCGCCGCCGCGGTAAGCACCAGGGCGAAAACGAGGATGTCCATTCGCGCAAATATTCGCAGGTCAACTTTCAGTCCCATCAAAACAAAAAATATTGGGACGAGGACCGTGCTCACCGGCTGCAACAGATCACTTAGCTCGCGCTCTTTCCGTGCGTTCGCGGGTTTGTAGTGTACCTCGTCAAGAACAAGGCCGGCAGCAAAGGCTCCGACAATCGGGGCCAGGCCAACTTTGGCCGCAATCCAGGACAAAAGGAAGCAGAAGGAAAGCGAGAGGGTGAGCAGTACGCCACGTGTTTCCAATCTCCCCGCTCCGCGTAGAAGTCGGGGCATGACAAACTTGCCCACAATAATCGCGCCAAGCAGGAAGACTAGAGCCTTAGCAGCAATCAACCCTACGTCGGTAAATGATAAAGCGACGCCCGTGGCTGTGGCATTGATGGCCCCTGCCACAACCGCCAAAATAAGAAGCCCAAGTACGTCATCAATAACAGCGGCACCGAGAATGATACGGGCCTCGCGCGTTGCCAGCTTACCGATGTCTTTAAAGACTCGTGCCGTGATGCCCACGCTCGTAGCGCAAAGCGTGGCACCGATGAAGATATGGACCAGTCGCGGTTCATCAGGAATGAAGTAAGCCGAAACACCCCAACCCAAAAAGAAAGGCACAATCACGCCAAGCATGGCCACAAGCAGTGACGACCACCCTACCTCCATCATCTCTTTCAAATCAGACTCAAGGCCGACTTCAAAAAGGAGGACGATCACACCGAGCTCCGCGAGTGCAGCTATAATCTCGTTGCTCTTCAACGGCTCAATGCCGGTAAATCCGAATAGGACCAGGTTGCCGACAATTATTCCGCCAACCAACTCCCCCAAAACGGCGGGCTGTCCGATCCGTTCAAAAATTTCGCCGCAAAGCTTGGCGACAATCCACATTACCGCAAGACCCACGAGGACTATCGGCTGAAGGCCGTGAGCGTCCGAAGGCGGCGATATCGATCCATCAGCGCCCAAGGCTGACGCTGCGATTAGAAGAGCGAACAGGAGGGCGAAAATTGTAAGAAGCTTTCTTGTCATCAGATTAAGCAGGAGCGGATTATTGCACAACTCCGCTAAAGCTCTACCGTTAGCGAAAGCTCCGGTACTGGTGCAGTTTGATTGTGGCCGTCTTTCTCATTAGCACCGTGGCTTTAGCCCGGTGATTAGTGATCGGTTCGAAAGGGAAACCGTTTAAACGGTTTCGGGTTCTTTCGGGCACCAAATTCACCGCGCTAAAGCGACGGTGCTAATGAGATTAGTACGGGCAACTGGACCCTACCAAAACTCCTAATATGAATAAGGCGGAGCTCTAACGTTTGCGGCTCTGCCGCCTGATGTGCGGAAAGGCTCTGCCTTTCCGGACTGCGTTTCTATGATTCGAGGCTGCGCCTCCGATCCGCTGTTCGAGGCGTAGCCTCTCACTTTTCCCAGATGGCGGAAAGGCAGAGCCTTTCCGCACATCAGGCGGCGAAGCCGCAAACATCAGGCGGCAGAACTGCGCGCATCAGGCGGCGAAGCCGCGCGCCCTCCCAGGATCACGTGGAGGGTCGGGCTTCTGATATATCAATCATCCCTATATGGCCGCAAAGCTGTGTTTTATGTTTGCCCCGTTTGCTTCAGACACATGAGACCACTATAATGCGCCAAATTAAGCACCCCCCAAACTCTGGCAGGATTCTTAATGAATCGGGGTGTAGCTTAAGCTAATCAAACTTTTCCAATGTCATCTCCTATTAAGTGGAAACAACGCGGGCGTACCGCGCCTATCGGCGGCAGACGGCCGGAGACTCCTTTGCGCACTCTCGCCCTCAATTTGGGGGAGGCGGCGCGTTCCGCTCTTACTGAACCCCACCGGTTAACCATCGAACATCAGCAAATTTATCTCCACCGTCTGCCACAGGAGTTTGATGGCTTTCGTATAGTTCACCTGTCAGACATTCACCACAGTCCGTTCACAAGCCAGGCGCAAATTAAGCGTGCGGTTGAAACCGCAAATAGTCTGCAACCCGACATTGTTGCGCTCACCGGCGACTATGTTTCCAAGGAGCGGCGCTATGCCGCGCCTTGTGCAGAACTCCTGGGGTCACTGCGCCCGCGACACGGCGTCTATGCTGTCCTCGGTAATCACGACCACTGGACTGATGCGGCTTTAATCACTGACCTCTTCCGCGCGGAAGGGATCACTGTCCTGGTTAACCAGGGCATGCGCTTTGAGAAAAAGGGCGCCGCCTTCTGGCTGGCGGGAGTGGACGACTCGATGGTTGGCCTGGAAGATTTGTCGCTTGCGCTGGCTGGGGCCCGAGATGACGAGTTAAAGCTGCTGCTCGCTCATAATCCGATTATCCTGCGGCGCGCCGCTCGTGCCGGAGTCGATCTGGTGCTTAGCGGGCACACGCATGGAGGCCAGGTCAGACTGCGCTCGGAACGAAGTTCTACCGAACGACCTCGCCGGCGTTTGCTCAAGGGTCTGGCACGCCTGGGCGCAACGCAGATATATGTGACACGGGGTTTAGGAACCGTTGTTTTGCCGGTTCGCTTTGGCTGTCCACCTGAGGTTTCGCTGCTTGAGTTGCGGTGCGCTGGATAGCGGACGAAGTTGTAACGCAAACTGTTAGTTTGCGACGCGCCGTCACCCGACGGTCTGCGAACCTCCTGAACCCGCGCCCTAGGGCAACTGTTCCATCGCAAACTAACAGTTTGCGCTACAACCAGTAATGTCCTCCCGGATTCTTACCGTTCCCAATCTGCTCACCGTCTTCCGGATGGTGCTCATCCCTGTTTTTGTCACGCTTCTTTTCTATCAGAGATTTGTTTGGGCGTTGGCTGTCTTCGTTATCGCCGGTCTGACCGATGGTCTCGACGGCCTTCTGGCTCGGCGCTTTAGCCAGCAGTCGCAACTGGGCACTATCCTCGACCCAATTGCCGACAAACTGATGCTCGTGACAGCGTTCATTGTCCTCTCGATGCGGAGCGTCTTTCCTCAACCCGTGCCGAGCCACTTGCCCGTGCCTTTTTGGGTGACGGTGGCAGTAATTAGCCGCGACGTGTTCATCATTGTGGGCGCCGCTGCGATCAATATCATGACCGGCTTTAGAGGTTTTCGCCCTTCATGGTTGGGAAAGATCAACACGAATGTTCAGATTGGGGCAATTGCAGCCATTATGTTCGCCGCCAGCATGCCCTATTACACCGGCTACTACCTTCCCACAGTCTATGCAGCAGTTTTTGTCCTGGCTGTGCTCTCCGGTCTGCACTACATCTTTTTTGCCTCAAAACTCATGAATGAAGACCGGAAACAAGCTCCTTCCTCTGAAACCGGCTCCGAACCACCCCAAAACTAGATTTCCTGCCCACGAAGGCGCGTCATCACAAAGTTGACAACGGAAGACTCAGGTATTATATTACCCTTCCATTCAACCAGATTTAGTGTGGTACTTACGGAAGCAGGAATGGCCAAATTAGCGGCTAAATATCGTTTTGGAGAACAAAAGAGATGAGCAAGATCATAGGAATTGACCTGGGCACAACCAACTCCGTTGTGGCAGTCATGGAGGGCGGGGAACCCACAGTCATAACAAATTCGGAAGGTGGGCGAACAACCCCTTCCGTAGTGGCTTTTACGAAGGACGGCGGCCGGCTGGTGGGTCAGGTGGCCAAGCGCCAGGCGGTTACCAATCCGGAGAATACAGTTTATTCAATCAAGCGGTTTATGGGACGGCGCTTTGACGAAGTTACAGAAGAGATAAAGCAAGTGCCCTACAAAGTGAAGGGTGCGGGTGGCAGTGGCGATGTGCGAATCGAGGCTGGCGGCAAGGAATGGAGTCCGCCGGAGATTTCGGCAATCATTCTGCAGAAGATGAAGCAATCGGCTGAAGACTACCTTGGCCAAAAGGTAGATAAAGCGGTTATCACTGTTCCGGCTTACTTCAACGATTCTCAGCGGCAGGCGACCAAGGATGCCGGGAAGATTGCCGGGCTTGAAGTGATGCGTATCGTCAACGAGCCAACGGCCGCTGCACTTGCATACGGTCTCGACAAGAAGAAGGACGAGACCATCGCGGTTTTCGACTTCGGGGGCGGTACGTTTGATATTTCGATCCTTGAAGTGGGAGAAGGGGTAGTAGAGGTAAAGTCGACTAATGGTGACACACACTTGGGCGGCGACGACATTGACGAACGTTTGACTGAATGGATTATCGAAGAATTCAAGCGTGATCAGGGAATTGATCTTTCCAATGACAAAATGGCTTTGCAGCGTCTGAAGGAAGCTTCGGAAAAGGCGAAGATTGAATTGTCCAGCACGATGGAGACCGAGATCAATCTGCCTTTCGTTACGGCCGATCAGTCTGGGCCAAAGCATCTGGCAATGAAACTCACGCGGGCAAAGTTTGAGCAGTTGGCCGAACCAATCCTCGGACGTCTTCGCTCCCCGGTGGAACAGGCCATAAAAGATGCGGGAGTGGATGCTAAAAAGATCGATGAGGTCGTCCTGGTCGGTGGCTCGACGCGAATTCCCAAGGTTCAGGCGATGGTTAAGGATCTGTTTGGCAAGGAACCGAACAAGAGCGTCAACCCTGACGAAGTGGTGGCCATCGGCGCAGCCGTGCAGGCGGGCGTGTTGTCAGGCGAGAAGACTGACATCCTGTTGCTTGATGTGACTCCGCTCAGCCTGGGTATCGAAACTCTGGGCGGTGTGTTTACGAAACTGATCGAACGCAATACGACCATCCCAACGCGCAAGTCGGAAATCTTCTCGACAGCCTCCGACAATCAAACATCCGTGGAGGTTCATGTGCTGCAAGGTGAACGTCCCATGGCGAGCGACAATCGAACGCTCGGCAAGTTTCACCTTATCGGTATCCCGCCCGCACCTCGCGGCATGCCGCAAGTTGAGGTGGCATTTGATATCGATGCCAACGGCATAGTTAACGTGTCGGCGAAGGATATGGGCACGGGCCGAGAACAGAAGATCACGATCACTTCTTCTTCGGGTCTCTCGAAAGAAGAGATCGACAAGATGATGCGCGACGCCGAGTCTCACGCCGCCGACGATGTTAAGAAGCGCGAGGAAATCGAAGCTCGCAACCGACTGGACGGGCTCGTCTACCAGATGGAGAAAACGCTCAACGACAATCGCGAAAAGGTTGGCGCGGTCGCCGGCGATGTCGAGACGGCAATAGCTGAAGCAAAGAAGGCCCTCGCGGAAGGTGGAGTTGAGAGGTTGAATGAAGGCTTCAATCAACTGCAAACCGCCTCCCACAAATTGGCCGAAGCGCTTTATCAACAGACCGGAACGCCCGGGGCTGAAACACCTGCGGAGGATCAAGCCTCAGCAGCGGGCGCTTCATCCGGGACGAGTGCAGGTGACGATAATGTAATCGACGCTGAATACGTTGACGTAGACGAGAAGAAGTAAGGTGATTGCCAATTTGCGATTGCCAATTGCCAATTGAAAGAGGGCGGGGGATGAAACATTCTTTCCGCCCTTTTAAATCGGCAATCGGCAATCGGCAATCGGAAATGCACTAATGGCCAAGCAAGACTATTACGAAGTACTGGGCATCAAGCGTGACGCGAAGCCTGAAGAGATTAAGAAGGCTTACCGTCGACTCGCGCGCAAGTATCATCCTGATGTGAACCCGGGAGACAAAGCATCTGAGGACCGCTTCAAGCTGACCACGGAAGCGCATGATGTGCTTTCCGATCCCAAGAAACGCTCCGTTTACGATCGCTTCGGTCAGTATTCCGACAACCTTGCCGACGCCGCTGCGCGCGGCGGTGGACCAACCGCGGGGCGGGCCGCGCCGGGATTTGATTTCAGCGGCTTCGACTGGAGCACGACTACGTCCCCAGGGGGCGGTGGGGGTTCGAGTTTTCGCGACATCTTTGCTGATCTTTTTAGCGGCGGAGCGGCGAAGGAGCAGGAGCCGCCTCGGCCCCAGCCCAAACGTGGTGCCGACATAGAAATGCCCCTGGCTTTGTCGTTTGAAGAAGCCATCAACGGACTAACCACCAACCTCACCGTCAATCGTTCCGAACAATGCTCGCGTTGTAATGGCGCTGGAGATATCGGTGGTCCTGTGATGGTTTGCGCCACGTGTAAAGGGACCGGGCAAGTGCAACGCGCGGGTGGTCGTTTGCGCTTTGCCCAGGAATGTGCGGACTGCGGCGGAACGGGACGAAGGCGATCACCTTGCTCGTTATGCAAGGGCAAGGGCACTGTACCAAAAACAGAAACGGTAAAGGTCCGCATCCCTGCGGGAGTTGAAACAGGCTCGCGAGTAAGGATTCCGGGAAAGGGTGAAGGTGGACGTCTCGGCGCCCCGGCAGGTGACCTGCACATCATTACAAACGTCGGTACCCACAAATACTTCACGCGCAAAGGCGACAATATTTACGTCACGGTTCCGATAACAGTGCCCGAAGGCGCGCTTGGAGCAAAGATTGAAGTACCAACCGTTGAAGGCAAGGCGCAGTTGCGCATACCTCCAGGCACGCAATCGGGTCAGAAGTTTCGCTTGCGCCAGCGCGGAGCGCCTTCTTTGCGCAAGCCGGGCGCTAGAGGTGATCAGTTCATCGAAGTACAAGTGACATTGCCCAAGGTAATCTCGGAAGAGACCAAGGAGCTACTTCGGCAGTATTCGAAGATGAACGCTGAGAACCCACGAGTGGAGATGGGACTCGAGTAAATCGTGAATGGTAAATAGTAAATAGAAAGAATTCGCTTTGCGGCCTTATTCCTTACTATTTACCATTTACGATTTACTATTTACCGGTTTATGAAACGCAAGCCCCAGACATATACGATTAGCGCGGTGGCGGATCAATATGGCATCCATCCGCAGACGCTGCGGCTTTACGAACGCGAGGGACTACTCAAGCCGTCGCGGTCTGACGGCAACACGCGCCTTTATACCGACCCCGACCTCGAGCGTCTCGAGCTAATCCTTTCTCTGACGCGGGATCTCGGCGTGAACCTCGCGGGCGTGGAAATCATTCTCAACATGCGGGAAAAGATGGACGCGATGCAGCACGAGTTTGAACGTTTCTTTCAATACCTACAGTCACACGCCGATGAGTTAACCAACTTCGTGGAACCTCCCGCCGAAGGTAGCTCCGACGCGCTCGTCCCTCTCACACGCGCCGCCGCGCTCCGTCGCCGCAGCGCCTCTCGAAGTTAAGCACCTGCGCTCAAGCGCCACGATAAAAGACATCTTGCATTCCCCCTCCATGAGTTAAATCTGAGTCGAGCGTGACGTCATGGACAGCTCGCAGTACGCTACGCGCGCAGCTTTGTTTATTTGTTCGTCTTGCAATGCCGCCCACTGTTCGAGGCGCAGCCTCTCTTCAGATTGAAGGGACGGAAAGGCAAAGCCTTTCCGCACATCAGGCGGCAGAGCCGTAAAGTGCCTGCTGGCAGAGAAGCTCGGGGAACTAATAACGTCTTCACCCTGGTCGACGCTATGCGCGCCCCACGAAAGGCGAAGTGGATGTTTTGGGATCGACTTGGCGAAATTGAGGGAAAGCCAGCTTATCACCTCGTCGCTGCTCTCACTTCCTCGCTGCTGTCAACTTGTTGCCGCTGTCAACTCGTCGCCGCTATCAATTGAGATTTAAAAATGAAAAAGTCTTCCTCAGGACGCTTCATCAGTTCGACCTCTGCTCTGGTTCTGGCCCTGATTGCTTTGAACCTCGTGGAAGCTAAACACGTTTCCGCGCAGGATCTCGACAACGTAACGATCGCTGGACGAGTGACAGATCAGAACGGAGCTATGATTCCCGGAGCTGCGGTCGAGGCAATTCTGCTCAAAACTGGTGCAACGCGCTCGACCGCGACTGATGCAGAAGGACGCTATCGCCTGATTCAGCTTGAGCCTGGCGTGTACAACGTGCGCGCTTTATCTGCGGGCTTCGCGCTGCAAGAGAAGAGCGACTTTTCTCTGGTTGCGGGGCGAACCCTTCAGCTCGACTTGATTCTCTTTCCGCAAAACGTCTCCGTCGACCCGGTGCTTATTACTGCAGCGGACACTCCCGCAGTTGATACTGCGCGCACTGTTGTGGGAGGCACGATCACCACGCATGAAATTGAATCTTTGCCTGAGCTAAACCGTTCGCCACTCGATCTCATTTTCGCTTTACCAGGCGTGTCAGAAGAGCCCCTTTCGACACGCGATCTCGCCGAAGACCGCAACCGAACGACGGCCAACACTCCCGAAGAAGCCGGAATATTTTCCCTTTCCGGCGGCCCGGCATATTCCAATAACATTACCATCGACGGGCTTGATAACAACGACGATCGCGCCGCGCGTGAACGGTTTCAACCTTCAATCGAGGCGGTTGAGGAAGTCCAGATCATTACGAACCAGTTCTCGGCGGAATATGGACGCGCTTCGGGCGGGCGCATTAACATCCGCACCCGTGGCGGATCAAATAGCTATCGCGGACGCGTCTTTTATTTTTTCCGAAATGACATTCTTAATGCCAACACCTCTAACAACCAGGCTAAGGGTCTGCCGCGACTGCCACTCGAAGAACACAATCCGGGTTTCACCCTTAGCGGCCCCGTCAGGCTTCCGCTCTATGATGGACGCGAGCGAACGTTTTTCTTTTCTGCTTACGAATACGACACAGTTCTCGACTCGGCTACGATCGATACGCTCGTGCCAATTCAACAGAATGCCCTCTTTCCGCTGCCAGCTCCGACCGTGTCCGACCCGCTTATGATCGGGGACCTCCGCTTTGAAGCAGGAATCGCGCCGTTCGTTTCAACTGTCAACACGCCTTTCAAGAATCACACATTCACGACGCGCATCGATCATCAATTTTCCGACACGCACAACGGCTCAGTGCTTTATCAGTTGGGGCGTCAAAATAACCTTAGACAGTTTGGTGGCGGCAATCGTCTCGCCGAAGCACTGTTGGAAAAGAGACGGAGCACTGACGCGGTCTCTTACACCGACAATCTTGTTTTCTCAGGAACACTTGTCAATCAAGTGCGTCTTCAGTTCTCGTGCCTGACCCCCGCAGTGGCAGCACGTGGCGGCAACACGAAGCCTGTGGTGCTGATTACCTTAAATGACCCGTTGCCTTCCAGTGATCCTGACCAGCGCTCCGGTACGCTCGTAGCCGGAACGTCAACTTCCGGCGCGACCGATCGTAGTGAATCTCGAGCCCAGGTGCAGGACGTATTGTCCTGGGTGCACAAAGCTCACTCGCTTAAGTTCGGGGGCGACCTGCATTACATTCGCTCAACCTTCATAGACGCTTCGGACATATCAGGTACCTTCAGTTTTTCGAGTGTTGCTGATTTTCTGGCCAACGCGCCAACGCGCTTCCGGCAAAACTTCCAGGCAGACTCAACACAGAAGAATACTTACGTGGGAATTTTTATCCAGGACGAGTGGCGGCCGCTTACGAATCTGGTCCTTAGTTACGGCTTGCGTTATGAGAATGAAACCATCATTCGAGATCGAAATAACTGGGGACCTCGCATCTCGGTTGCCTATGATCCTTTTCAGTCCGGCAAGACGGTAATTAGATTTGGGGCTGGAGTCTTCTATAACCGTGCGCTACTTCGCACCATCGACGATTTTAAGCTGGGCGGGCAACAACTCTTCCTTGATACAAATGCGCTAATTGATCCAACTACCGGGCAATTAGGAAGCGCCGCTTTTCGACGCGACTTTATTTCAAAGAATCTTCAATTCCCACAAACGCTCACTCTTGATTCGCCCCTCGTCACTAAATACGGCATTCTCAACACGGGATTTTCCCGCCGACTCGATCCCGAACTGCGCATCCCTGAGAGTTACCAGGCCAACATAG
>JBHEMV010000008.1:0-44811 GCA_046262375.1 Pyrinomonadaceae bacterium | reverse complement strand
GGGATTGGAAAGAGATCTGAGCCATGGATTTGTTTTCGAAACAAACTACACCTTCAACCGCGGTCTGCATCTCTGGAGGGAATTTAACGCAAACGCGCCGAGGCTTCCGTCAGGTTACAAGAACTTTTCCGAGTATCTTGGCTCGCGCGACTTTGCCAACTTCCGCGGAGGCTCCGCCGGCGCACGTCCCCTCTATAATGTTTCAAATGCAGGCGACCTCGTAAGATTCGTTTTTCGCCCGCCAGTTTCATCGAACCCGAATGCTATAGGTCGCGTTACAGAGTTTGGCGTATCCATTTCCCTAATTAACCTCAACAGCATTACCTCGTCGACTCCGGTGGAAGTTGCCCTCGCGGCCTTAAACCGTCTGCGGCCCGATCCAGGCCGAGCTGATATTCAGCAACTCATCTCGGCCGGCAACAGCTTCTATCATGGTTTGACGATCGAGCTTCGCAAGGGATTCCAACAGACAAAAAGTTTTGGTTTCTCTTTCCGTGCTGCTTATACGTTTTCCCATTTAACGGACGACGGAATTGTAAATACTTCCGACGCGCTAAGTCCGGGAAACTTTTTTGCCGAGAGAGCCCGCAGCCTGCTCGACCGACGGCATCGATTTGTCTTTTCCGGAACGGTTGATACTCCTCGCTATCTCGGCAAGCTGCGGCTTTCGCCCATTTGGCGTGTCACCTCGGGCGCACCGTTCAATATCTCCCTTGGTGGCGTTGATCGAAACCTGGACGACGTCGGGAATGATCGTCCAATCTTCAGCGGCGACACCAAACTGCTTCATTGGCGCAGTCCCGGCGAGCCAATCAATCCAGCGATAATAAACATGTTTGCATTGCCAACGATCGGCCAATCAGGAAATCTGCGCCGTAACGCGGGCCAGGGTCCCGGACAGTTCTTTCTGGACCTGAATGTCACCCGTGAATTTGTCGTGAGCGAACGAATGCGACTGCGTCCGGTCGTGGAGTTTAACAATGTACTCAACAAAACAGTCTTCAGCTTCGGCAGCGAGTTCATAAATTTTAATGCCCTGGCACCCACCGCTACCCCTGAACAACGTCTGGCATTCCTCGACTCTTTTCTGGTGACCACCCGCACACTCCGCCCGCGACAAATTCGGATTGGAATTCGCCTGGACTTCTGACGACCCACAATCAGTTTCTAGAAGTGGGTCAGTTGGAAGTACCTCACAATTACACATCCTCAAGGTCCAATCCCTCATGTGATAAACTCCGCGATAGTACAGGCAAACGGACGGTAACCTGTTTCTATCGAATGCCCGATCCTTCATCACAATCAGAGCACGTCAGCGAGGTAGATACCGCGCTGCTTGATGCTGAGCTTTTCCTCAAATACAAAGCGCCGGAACGCGCTCTAAAGCGACTGCGCACGGCTCTTGAGGGGAATCCTCGTTCCATTCCGCTGCGGGAGCGAATGCGCGAAATTTCTACTGTACAGAAGCAGAAGGATGAAGCGGCGCGGCAATGTCTGGCGCTCGCCAGTCTGTACATCGAGCGTGACGATTTCGACAGCGCCTACGAGCGGCTGCTGGAAGCAAAGCAGCTCGATGCTCGCATCAACATTGCCAGCGGCCTGGAAGCCATCCGACGAGCCCGTCGTCCCGATCTTCGACCTGACGCAGCCGCACATCCCACGCATGTTGCTGAATACGTCACGCTTGCTGGTGACCTTTCGGCAATCAGTGTTTTCGATGCGATTCAAGTGATCGAGAACGCAAAACTTACCGGCTCGCTCACCCTCATGGGCGAACGCCAAAATGGACGAGTGCTCTTCAATAAAGGGAGAATAGTCGACGCGGAAGTGGGCGGAGCTACAGGCGAGTTGGGCTTCCGTCAGATTGTGGAGATAACCCACGGAGGCTTTGAGTTTCAAAAGTCTGCCCAGGGGTTTCCCATTCGCATCCAGGCGATCAGCAATACCAACCTCATTCTCGACACCCTACGAGAACTCGATGAAGGAAAGCGCTAACTCCGGCCATTCAACTCACACCATCTCGGGGTCAGGAAGGGGGCAAGCCCCCGCTCTTTCGTCAGTTTCTTTTCTCATAGGTTCTCCAAATGTGATATTTGATGGACTCTATGCGCTGTTAGGCAAGCAATCTGTTGTCAATCAAACAGCAGACAAAACGGGCGAAGAAGCGCCGCTCAGCTAAACGGTCCGGACGTAGCGATTCCAATAGCAGTACTAAAACGCAATCAATGATTGACGAGATAAAGCCTCGAACCGCGGTTGAAGATGACCACGAAATGCCACCATGGCGTCAGGTGTTTTTCTACTTTTTATTGCTTGGCTTCATTAATGTTGGCGGTCCAGTTGCGCAGATATCGATGATGTACAACCACATGGTCGAGCGCCGCCGTTGGCTGTCGAAGGATCGCTTTGTAAAGATCATGGCCTTCTGCCACATGCTGCCCGGCCCCGAGGCGCTGCAGCTTGCGATTTATGTTGGCTACCTCAAACGAAGGCTGTGGGGCGGAGTAGTTGCGGGCCTAACGTTCATCCTCCCTGGGGCAGTGATAATTACGATTCTGAGCTGGCTATATGTGATGTACGGCAGTCTGCCGCAGGTGAATGACGCTTTGTACATCCTGAAGCCCGCAGTGCTGGGCATAATTGCGGCGGGAATTATTAAGCTTGGCCGAGCGACGATTAAGAACGTTGTTCTGGCCACATTGCTGATCGGCACTTTCGCGGCGATGCGCTTCGTCGGAATTAATTTTCTCCTCCTGCTGATCCTTGCGGGTCTGATAAATCTGCTAATCCAGGAAGGCCTGCCTCGCTTGCGCGGCGCTGGGGCTACTGCACCCGTTGTCATTCTGGGCCTGGCGGCAATCGATCCAACCACTTCACGTTTGCTGCAAGTGGCCTGGTTGTTTCTAAAGACCGGAATGTTTAGTTTTGGAGGCGCCTATGCGTCTCTCATTTTTCTCCAGGACGGCGCAGTTGATCAGCACCACTGGCTAACATCTGGTCAACTCCTCGACGGAGTAGCATTGAGCGTTGCCACGCCCGGGCCCTTCATGCTCTTCGCAACGTTTGTCGGCTATCTGGCCGGGGGCATTCCAGGCGCAATTGTCGCCACGTTCTTTGTCTTTCTTCCATCATTTGTCTTTGTGCTTGGCGGCGCCCATTACATCGAGCAAGTTCGCGATAACCGGTCGGTTCAGGCGTTCCTGGCAGGCGTGAGCGCTGCGGTTGTCGGAGTCATCCTGGTAGTTTCGCTTGTGTTGTTGCCAGAGGCGCTGGTTGATCTTCCGAGCATTGCAATCGCAGTGATTGCCTTTATGCTTATCGTTCTTGGTGAGGTTGACATAGCGTTTGTTGCCGCAGGGGCTATGGTCACAGGCATCGCATACGCGCTGCTCCGTGCGCTTGCTTAGAAGATTTGATCGAGGAGTGGAGGAGCAACTTGACAGCAACCATCGATAAGAGCAAACGTGTTTTATTAATTAGCAACTCAACGCTTCACGGCAGCGGATACCTGGATCATGCCGAAGCTGAAATCCGCAGCTTCCTCGGAATCAGGGCGGGAGTTTTTTTCATTCCTTTCGCTCTCTACGATCGCGATGCCTATGCTACGACGGCCCGAGATCGCTTCCAGAAAATGGGATATCAATTGGAGTCGGTCCACACCGCCGTAGACCCGCGCCAGGCCGTGAATGAAGCCGAGGCGATTTTCATAGGCGGTGGAAACACCTTTCGACTCTTAAAAACTCTCTACGATTTTGATCTGCTGACCTCCATCCGGCAGAGGGTGAAGACTGGCATGCCTTATATCGGATCAAGCGCCGGCGCGAACGTGGCGGGGCCGACTATCAAAACAACCAAAGACATGCCGATTCTGCAACCTCCTTCCTTCGACGCTCTTGGGCTGGTGCACTTTCAAATTAGTCCGCATTTCCTCGATCCTGATCCGAATTCAACGCACATGGGCGAAACGCAGGAAGAGCGGATCATTCAATTCCTCGAAGAAAACGACACGCCCGTCGCCGGCCTTAGAGAAGGCGCAATAGTTCGCGTTGAAAATGGATCTGCTGTCTTGAAGGGATCTTCCGGAGCACGAATCTTTCGTAAAGGGCTCAAACCGGTTGAGGTCAGGCCGGGCGAAAAGCTGGACGATCTTCTGCCCATCGGGTAACAGGAATCAGTTAGCGACCGGCCCCAGCGCGCGACTCGCTCTTCATCAGAACCGTGAGCGGTAGCGACCGGCCCCAGCTTCCAATCCGGAAAGGTGGGTTCGCCGTTCCGGTGAGCTTCGAGTCCCCCCGGTATGGCACCGATGCTAATTAACTATTTCACTTCTGAAGCACCGAGTCAGCGAGTCGCCGGCTTCTCGATTTTTGGAAGGAGCGGATCAGCCCGTGACCCGATGGACGGCTTGAATGATGAAGAATGAGATTGCCGCGATGAGGGCGGCCATGGGAATCGTAAGGACCCAGGCCCAAACGATGCGCCGCGCCACGCCCCACTTAACGGCTGAAAGCCGGCGTGTGGATCCAACGCCTACGATTGCGCCGGTGATTGTGTGAGTTGTTGAGACTGGAATCCCAGCGAGCGTCGCGCCAAATAGAGCCAGGGCGCCTGACGTTTCCGCACAGAAACCACCGATCGGTTTTAGTTTCGTGATCTTCGAACCCATCGTATGCACGATACGCCATCCGCCTGATAGTGTACCGACCGCGATCGCGGCATGCGCCGAGAGTACGACCCAAGTGGGAATTTCAGGTAGCTTGCCTCCCGGTCCAGAAGCCAGCAGCCCGCCCGCTACCAGCACGGCAGTAATGATCCCCATCGTCTTCTGCGCATCGTTGCCGCCGTGACCGAGTGAATACGCAGCAGCTGATACCAATTGGCCCTTTCGAAAGATCCTATCAACGCCGTGAGGCGACGCGCGCCGGAAAATCCAGTGCACCAGCACCATACTGAGGAACCCGAGCGTCAGGCCGACGAGCGGAGAAGCCACAATGAAGATTATCGTCTTGGTCCAACCCTCGGGTTTTAGGATGCCAAAAAAACTGCCGTAGGCGGCAATGGCCGCACCACCATAGCCGCCGATAAGTGCATGAGAGCTGGATGTTGGTAACCCAATATACCAGGTGATCAAGTTCCAGGTGATTGCCCCCAGCAACCCGGCCAGCAACGTATAAAGGCGCATGTCCTCCGCCACGAGTTCTATGCGCACCAGGTCACCGCCAATTGTCTTGGCCACGCGCGTTCCCAAAACGGCGAACGCAACGAAATTAAAAAATGCGGCCCATGTGACCGCCATCCCTGGGGACAGGACTCGCGTGGATACGACGGTGGCTATCGAGTTGGCAGCGTCGTGAAAACCGTTGGTGTAATCGAAGACGAAGGCAATAAAGATGATGAAGATGACTAACCCGAGGGTAATGGTCATAACTGAAGACTCGGCAGCGGTTTCCTAGGTATGCTTGATAACCACACTCTCAATGATGTTCGCTACGTTTTCACACCGATCCACCGCGGCTTCGAGTTTTTCGTAAACTTCTTTCCACTTCAGTACGGTTAGCGGATCGCGCTCCTCGTGGAAAAGCTCAGCAATCGCTGCGTGGTAAATATCGTCGCCCTCATTCTCTAAACGGTGCATCTCCACCAATCGCTGCGTAATGTTCTTAGGCTTCTGAAGCGTGGACACGACCTCGCGAAGCTGTTCCGCCATGCGCACTATCACATCAGCGAAGTCTTCGGCATAATCTTTGATCTCCCTAATGTCAAAATCGACAATTGCTCGAGCGGCATCATTTATCAGATCGACAATATCGTCGAGCGCGCTAGACATCATATAAATGTCTTCGCGATCGAAGGGAGTAATGAAAGACTTGTTTAGCTTGGTCGAAATGGTGTGAGTTAACTCATCACAGGCGTGCTCCAATCCCTTGATGCGCCGGACATATTCCTGGTAATCATGATTCTTGTCAGCCAACATTTCCTTGAGCTCGCGCGCTGCATCGGAAATGTAGACGGTCATCTGGATGAAGAGGGCAAAATACAGTTCCTCTTTTGGCAGGAAATTTAGCAGGCCCATCTTAAAAGTTTTGACCCCATTTCAGGATTGTAATTTTCGAGAGTCCGCAATATAGCCGACAGGCAATGGCAATGTCCATCTGAATACTCTCGAACGCGCCTTACCGATCCTTGCCATCGCCAAAAAGCCATTCTTAAAACTCCATTTATTACCCGGCATTCCCTCGTAACTGTGGATAGCAAGCGCGGTTGGACTGGTGACTTTGTAGCAAGCGCAGACGAGTTTTTGCGTTTCAATCCTCATCGATTTCGCTCGGCTTCACGATCCAGTCGATGGTGCCCTTCTCTTCCAGGATCTTGCTCCACTTGTCAGCTTTCAGATCAATCTTAGCAAGTGTGCCCGTTGCCATGTGCTCAACCCGGTCTGTCAACAACTCCAGCAGATCTTCAATTCCAGGGTTGTGTCCGACCAGAAGGACCAGGCTTCGCTCCGCCTCGATTTGCGATACTATTTCCAATAATCGCAGTGGCCCTGCTTCGTAGATTCGTTGGTCATAGCGAAGTTCGGAAGTTAGTTTCGCAACTTTAACGACCGTCTCAACAGTCTCCCTGGCCCTGACGGCGGGCGAACTTAATAGTAGATCGGGCACTACCTTCTTCTTTTTGATGAAACTGCCGATCGTTTCCGCGTCTTTTTTTCCGCCTCCGTTCAGGGTCCGATCAAAGTCCTGAAGGCCGGTGTCTTTCATACTCGATTTCGCATGTCGCAGTAAAAGCAGGGACTTCATGTTGAGTTTGTGATCGGTTCAGATAGCGTGTACTCATTTGTAATTTGGTCGCTAACCAGAGGCCCGCACCGCGTCTTCGTAAGATGCTGATAGCTCCTTCTGATTCGTAATGCAGATATTTAGATCGCGCAACAGCCCGTCACCTATCCCGTAAATCCAACCGTGAACCGCGAGCTCCTGGTCCCGTCCCCACGCATTCTGCACAATCGTAGTCCGGCTAACGCTCAACACCTGTTCGATGACGTTCAACTCACACAGCCTGTTCAGGCGCTGGAATTCATCACTGATTTTTGAGAGTAACGCTTCGTGGCCAAGCATGACGTCTTGCACATGGCGCAGCCAATTGTCTATAAGCCCAAGTTGATGATTTTGCATCGCCGCCTTCACGCCGCCGCAATCGTAGTGACCGCACACAATTATGTGACTGACCTTAAGCACATCCACCGCGAATTGCAGCACCGACAGGCAGTTGAAATCAGTATGGACAACTACGTTCGCAACGTTGCGGTGGACGAACAACTCCCCGGGGAGGAGGCCGACAAGTTGAGTTGCCGGCACGCGACTGTCCGAACAACCGATCCACAGGTAGCGCGGAGTCTGTCGCTGAGCTATGGTCTGGAAAAATCCCGGGTCCTGCGCCGTGATACTCTCGGCCCAGGCCCTATTCTTCTCAAGGAGTTCTTTCAAGTCCTTCATGTCAGAACTTATTGTTGTGACCTGGAGCCCCCGGGCTTCTGGCTGCCCATCCCCTCTCCATCGCTTGGCTTCTCGCTGCCCATCCCCTCCTTGCCAGACTTCCCCGCACCCATGTTGCCCCCGCTACTGCCGTAGCCGCTCGCTTGTTCATCGTTCTGATCGCTGCTGCCTGATTCTTCCTGCCTCCTTTTCTCTTGTGCCTTGTCTTTCTGATCTGCCATGCGCTGACCTCCTTTTCGCTGTTCCACTAAGCCATCTAACGCTGATGTTATAAAGCGGGCGCCCGCGAACCGAGAGCGGTTAACTCCCGGGTGTGTGATCGCAAAAAGGAGGCACCCGCGATGACATTATACATTGGAGTAGACATCCACGCGCGACAACAAACGGTGAGTTACCTGGACACGAAAGATGGGACCATCGGGCAACAGGAACTGCACCATGAGCGTGACGACATAAGAGCTTTCCATATTTCGGTCTATCCTGAGGAATGCCTCAGGAAGGGAAAAGAGCAACCTGATTGTCGCGCCTAGATCTCGAACCTATTCCATTCGAAATGCTGCATACATGCGGCTAGCCCGAAGGGTGATTAGGCCAGCCGTTATACGGCTGGTTCAAGGCGACGAAACATCTTGTGAGGCCGTTTCAACGGCCTTCCCCTGATCTTCTGATGTCTGGCTGATGCACTCATCCAGGGCTAAAGCCGGTTTGGTGTAAGCACGCTAAAGCGTGCTGATCAGAACGATGACGCCTGACTTAACCAGCGCTAAAAGCGCTGGCCTAACGGCCCTTCGGACTAGCCCGATGAATCGGGCATTCCCCTTGGCCCTGAAAGGGCGAATATCCCGCGCCTTCAGCGCTTCGACTCGACGCGCTTCGCGCGTGTTTTGACAAAAGCAGCGTCAAACCGGCATAAAAGCAATTCAGTGTCGAGGGGATAAGATGTCCGAAGACTATGCTCCGCCAAACTAATCAGAAGTTTCTGAGGTGGATAGAATGAAGCTTGTTTTTATTTATGGCGCGCCGGCGGTAGGGAAATTGACTGTCGCGCGCGAACTTGCCGAACTGACAGGCTTCCGTCTGTTTCACAATCATCTGACGGTTGATTTGGTGGGTGCGCTTTTCGCTTTCGGCAGCGAACCCTTCGTCCTGCTTCGGGAACAGATCTGGCTTTCCACGTTTCGTGAGGCAGCAAAGCACAACGTCTCGCTTATTTTTACCTTCAATCCAGAGGCCACCGTTAGTGAACGATTTATTCAAGATGCAGTTGATGTTGTGGAGAAATCGGGCGGACGAGTCATCTTCATTGAACTAACGTGTGCTCAAGAGGAACTGGAAAGGCGGATTGAGGAGCCCTCACGAAGGAAATTCGGCAAGTTGGGTTCTATCAAACAGTATCGGTCGTTAAAGGATGCAGGAGCTTTTAACTTTCCCAAACTTCCAAACGGAATATGCCTGGATACTACCAATCAATTACCAGCCAATACCGCACGGTTGATCAGTGAGTATGTTGCTTCGCTTTAGAGCGTTCAAATCAGGCATTTCAGAACGTGAACTTCAAGGCTAACTGTACCTGCCGCGGATCCCCGACGCCCTGGCGCAGGAAGCCGTCGAAGTTGAAAAGCGCGGCCGTGCTTAGCGGGTTGATGTTGTTCGGATTGTTAAAAGTATTAAACATCTCGACGATTGGTATCAGCGCGTAACGCTCACCAAACTTGAATGGCCGTTGGAGGCGCCAGTCGAATGAGAAATACTTATTGTCCTTCCTAAGTGAATTCCGGTTGGTCGCAGTTCGCGCCGCCGGGGTGATTGGCTGAGCTGAGCGAGCCTGCACACGGAAATTACCTTCAAGCCCAGCGGGCAATTCGGCAAACGTGACGAAGTTGAACTTGTGACGGATATCGCGATCAGAAAGAGCGTAGTCCGACTGGAGATTATTAAGGTCGAAAGAGCGATCCGTGAACGGGTCGCGTTCATTCGAGTCGTCATCTTTATCTTTCGAGAGAACGTAGTTCCACTCAAACTGATAGCCCTTGCTAAAGCGCTTCCTCATGCCAACCGTAAAGCCGTTGTAGAGGGATTTGCCCAGCGCGGAGGTGACAAACACGTCGCCGAGCCTGGGTGCGAAGATTCCCAAACGCCCGAGATTTAAGAAGCGCGTAAGGTGCACGCCCTTCGAGTGTGTGAAATCCAGGTACAACGAAAGATCGGTGGCCATTTCCTGCTCAAACTGCACATTCGTCGTATAGATTCGCGGATTGGCGTAGTCCTTGCTGAAAACGCGCACACCGCTGAAGCAAGGGAATGGGTTTCCCAGGCAGGAACCGGCTGTCGGTGTCACCAGGCCCGGCCAGGTTGGACGAATAGTTGGATTGGCAAACAAGCCACCCGCGATGGTCTGTTGTTGGACGCCATTGGTTGTAATCGATCCAACCTGCGACAACATATTCTGTCGCCCATAATAAATACCGTAGCTGCCGCGCAGCACGGACGTGCCCTTATTGGAGATGTCCCAGGCAAAGCCCACCCGTGGCTGAAATTCTTTCTTCGGACTGTGCAGCGTTCCATCAGACGGGAATCGCGGATCGCTGAGAGCAAATCCGTAGGCAGTTTGTGATGGAGGAACGGTCACTTCCGGGAAAATTTGAGCTTCCCATCGCAGCCCATAACTCAGCGTGAAGTTTGGTCTGACCTGCCACTTATCCTGGGCGAAGAGTCCATAGTCTTCGTTCTTGATGGTAGACGCGCCGGCCGCATCAGTAGCCGGTCCACTCGGTCCCGCGCCCTGCAGGAAGAGCAACAGAGGAGTGCCTGCGCCGGCGCAAGTTGGCGCGGTCAGATCAGTCCAGGCTCCACTCGAACATTGTCCGGCATTAGGCCCGAAACCTGCGCCGAGTGAAGCTGGCGATGCGTAACGTAGAAAACCGGCTACGGTATTGAAAAGGTATCGGCCGGTGAAAAAACCTCTGAACACCTGACTGTTAAGCGTGTGCAACCACTCGCCGCCAATTTTCACTGTGTGGTTGCCGGCGACGATTGAAAAGTTGTCCTTCAAATGTGTTCGCCATAGGAGCTCGTCAATGTTCGGTTGCAGGAAGAAAGGATTGCCAAAGCGGAAAGAGAGTTCGGATGGGTTGAACCCGCCGCCCGCGCCAGTATCAGCTGGAACGTTTGACTGGATGGCCGAACGAGGCCGCAGTTCACGTGTATACGAGAAGTGGGCTTCGTTGAGTCTTGTGGGCGAAAGCGTCGTGAAGAAGTTAACATTTACATTGTTAATTTTCGAGGGGCCTTCGATGCCGTTGGCGGAGTTGCCATAGGTAGGCACGTCGAAGGTCTGGTTGGTGTTTTTCGAGTAATCGAAATTGTATGAGATCGCGAGCTGGTTCGAGGTGTTGAGGTTCCAATCCGTCTTGCCGAGAAACGCATAATTTCGGATGGGATGCTCTACCGGCAACCCTTCGTCCTGGTTTCTGCTGGCCTTAATAAAGTTGATCAGAGACAGGCGTTGACAGTCGGCGTTCGCATTGATCAAGGCCTCATTGGCTGTGATTGTTGGGGCTGCGACGGGACAGGGAGTCCCAATTGGGTCGCTGAGATTGGCGCGAGTTAGTTTTTCGCGGATGCCTTCGAACGCTCCAAAGAAAAATGCCTTATCTTTCTGAATAGGCCCACCGAATGTGCCGCCAAACTGCTCGCGTCGAAAATCCTTGAGTGGTTTGCCATCTGAGGCGTTCGCTGTCAACGCTTCAAGACGTTGAAAGTGGAAGAGACTACCGTGCACTTTGTTAGTGCCTGATTTGGTAATCACGTTGATGATGCCGCCCGCTGTGCGGCCAAATTCAGCGCTGGCACCGGTGGCCACTACCTGAAACTCTTTCACAGCTTCCAGTGTGATATCGATCGCCGCGCGTTGGCCGCCCAGTTGCTCGCCGAAGAAGCCATTGTTGTAATCGCCGCCATCAAGACTGACGTTGTTGAAGACGCCACGCTGTCCGTTAAAAGTAATTTCGTCACCGTCCGGACCCTGAACGACGCTAACTCCGGGTGTCAGAGTTAGCAGATCCTCAAACTTGCGTCCAAGAATAGGAGTGGTGCTTACCGCTGTTTCGTTTAGTGTTGTGCTCGACTCTGTCTTGAGTGTGTCAATGGTGGGTACGGACGTGATAGTGACCCGTTCTTCCACCTGAGAAACCTTCATTGACAAGGGAAGATTAAGGGCCTGACCAACCGTGAGGGGGGCGTTCTCGAGTACCAGAGTTGCAAAGCCCTGCTTCGACACGGTCACGCTATAGCGGCCGGGCGGCAGTTGCAGTGCTACAAACTTTCCCTCGTCATTGCTCGAGAGGGTGGTAGTAGCATTCGTATCGAGGTTCTTGATCTCTACATTGGCACCCGGCACGGCGGCGCCGTTTGTATCGAGCACCGTACCCTGGATGGTACCGCTGGTAATTTGTGTTTGTGCTACTACACTCGCCGCCGCAAACAAAAGCATAACAAATAGACAAATACCTGGTCCTTTGACCCGCGCGGCAAAGGGGGGAAGCAAGGCGTTGCGCATGTTTTTCTCCTAAAGATTTCTTGAGATTCAGATCGTATTTAGAACGTTTGGTGGTGGCCGCCCTGGGAAGTCGGCCCATCTTAGTTAAGCGACTCAGGCGTGTCAATAACTGGTTGGTGAGCCGAATAGTCAGATGCACCGTTGAACTGGGGAGTGGATGCCGCCGGTCTACCTAAGCGCCAAAGGCGCGAGATGTTGTAACAGAGTGTGGCGTCGATGCACGCTTAAATAGAGATTGGATTCGCTAAGCGCCAAGGGCGCGGAATGTAACAGTCATTCCATCTCACGCCAACGGCGCTTTTCTTACATTTTACCGGACGTGACGTAGGCCTCCGGCTCCGATAGCGCCTCTTCCAATCGGGCCAGATACCGTCCCACATGCAAACCATCCATCAGCGCATGGTGCACCTCTACTGAAATCGGTAACAGTATCCTCCCGTTCTCCCTTGTGAACTTTCCGAATGCAATCTTCGGCACCGAATCTTCGCGCCTCCAATTGCGCGCGTGCGAGAAACTCGTAAACGACATCCAGGGCAAAACCGTGAAGTGAATCAGGTCGTCGTTGTCACTCGGCCTGAAGGCTCCGTCGCCTGACTGTGCCTCCTTTACCGAACGGTCGGCCGCACCGACGAATTTCGAGAAATTCTCGTCATATTTAAAGTAGGCAAGGGTAAAGGTCTCATTTGGCAACAGCACGGTGGTGCCACCGTGAATCACATCGTAGATGAGTACTTTTCCTTGCCTCAGGCGATAACGGAATGGCTCAATCTCGTTTGCCAGCCGTAATGCGAAGTAGTGGTAGGCTAAGGACACGCTCACGGCAGGGCGATCCTTAAGGAGCGACAGCAGTCTGGTAACGTCCAGCCGCGTGCAGACACTGAAGTAGGGCTTGTCAAAGTCACGAAAAAATTCAAATACGTCACGACGGGCCCAGTTTGTTACATCAAGATACTTTGCCATAAGTGAATTCTAAGGGCTGTGACGGCGCGGGCGAAACCTTGTAACGGGCGTGCGTCCAGTCACGCAATAAGTCGTCCAATAACTTTCGGAAAACCTCGTTGTAATTTGATCCCTGCCCTGGATTGAAACTCGCCCGGTCCATTATCGAGAGAATCAGTTCTATCAGTGGTCATTTGCTGTAACGTTCATTTAACTTTCTGCTACTCGCCTGTAACAACTATACGATTACACTGCTTCTAAACTATTTCGGAGGCTTTAGAAGTGGCTGAACAAATAGCTCGAAGACAAACTGAATTCAAGGTGCTTTGCATTTCCCGCAGAGTGAAGATACGGGACAACGCTAGCGATGATTCCTATGGAAGGCAATAAACTATGTAAGCAGGGTTCACCTCGGATCAGCTCGGGGTTGGGAAGAGGGCATGCCCCCGCTTTTAATATTTCTTTTTCAACACCCAGGCCCCTTATTAACGCGACAATTAGAACCTGATAACAGTGTCGAATTGCAGCCGTTTCGTCGGGATATTAAACGAGCCCTGCGGCGTCGCCACAAAGGGACCGAATAGTCCATTGGGACGCTGCGTGATAATGCCGGTTACCGTAAACGTTACTCGTGGATCGGCGGCGTAGGAAAAGGCGAAACGGTGACCGCGCACATCAGACTGTTGCGTTATGTCAGACCAATTGAAAGGAGTGAGCACTGCATCTTTTTCGATACGCATAAAGGTGTAGCCAAGTAACATGTCCCCGCGCGCCTTCGTCTGCCCGACCTGTACCTCACCCCAGAAGCCCTGGTTCTCTTTATTGGGGAGAACTAAATCCGCCCCTCCGGGTCCCGCCGTAACAACGTCATGCGTCTGCGTATTGGTGACCAGATTTAGGATGATCGTGACGGGGAAGCGTTTGCTATTTTTGAGCTCGAGACTAGCCAGCGTATCGACAAGGTTGAAGCCGGAGGCTAGACGCCCGTCGCGATTTATAGCGTTGTTGCTGGCGCTGGTAAGCCCCAGGTTGCCGTTACCAGCCACCAGAAGATCACGTGAGATCGACACTTGAGTTGTCAGAGTCTGTGCAGGTGTTGAGCCAGTGGCTGGGATCGTGATGGTTACGGGAAGCTGCAACTGATTTCCGAAGACCTGAACGGGAGAAATGAACTGCGTTCCGGAAAAGTAGAGGTCCGCTATCGAAAGATTGAGCGCTACCTGGGGGTTGAATTCCAGCCGTGTGCGAACCTGCGCTCCGAAGAGTGCCAGATCGCGCCCACCGCGGCGTGACTGGTCCACGTTAACCGTACCGTCGCTATTGCGCACAAAAGCAGAGTTTCGCTCCAGGAAAGGCAGTTGCCAGGCAACAAAGGTAAGATCCTTCACCTTAGACTTTTTAAAGGCGCGTGAATACGATTCATTAAAACCCTCGACCATTAGTTCCGAGTCAATTGTCATTTCAGTATTGGTCCACGGTGTTTCGAATTTGCCGCCCTGCAGTCGCAGGCCTGGCGCACGTCGCGGCTTATATGTGACGAACGCCTGATCAAGTGCGAAAGGTTTGCGGTTGAAAAAATCCGTGAACGTTTGGTTAGTCGAGAAGCTCTCAGCGAAGCTGCCGCTGGCGATGCGTAACCCCCAGTCTAACTCCTCGCCTATCGAGCCGCGCATGGCAAGGCGCGCCCGAAGTCGCATACGGTGGCGCGAACTCAGCTGATTGCCTAACACTGCCGGATTAGCACCGTTCGCCAGGCTGTTCGATAATCCAAAAAAGGATTCCGACCGAAGGCGTATGTCACCGCTGAATTTGACTGGGGCAATATCTGACACGCGAGCTTCGACCTTCTTCATGCGGTCCTCAATAGTGGGGGACTGACTCGGTTGTGCGGAAACAACTGTAGTCGCCACTGGCGATGATTCGGGCGCCGCTACTTCGTTACGAAGTCGGCTGACCAGAACCTGTATGGTTTGCTGCTGTTCGACAACCAACTTCTGGAGTTGATCAAGTTTTGAATTCTGTTGCTCGAGCGCCTGCTCGAGGGCATTGAGGCGTTCATTCGTCGAAGCAGAGGTGGAACCCGAGCCTGCGCCAGTAGTCCCGGTAGTAGCCGCCCCTATGCTTTTCCGAGTAGCCGTGCCCGTCGTTGAACCTATCCCTTTGTCATCGGCAAAACTTGATTGAGGGGCATTTTGAGCGAAGGCAGGCTGCACGCCGGGAGAGAAGAATAGAAACGAGCCAATGAAAAGCGAAAAGGAAAGTCTCCTGATATATTGGGCAATCAGCATGGCAGTTTCACTCCTATTTGAATGAGAGCAATTTACGGAACCTCGTGTGGTAGCGAACCGGGCCTGTTGAGACCCCGTGCAGCACTCCGGGTTCTGGGAAAATGCGCGGATCCACGCTCCAGAATGAACCCGTGGCCTTAAAGCCGCATGAACGTCAACTTAAATCTGTGTTAATTGAGGGTGTACTCCAGCCGCCGTCGCTACGAGAGTCACGCAAGAATCCTCGGTTTTACGTCAAGCTTACGAAATTGTATGCCTAGTCGAGCAGCACGCGCGTGTTTAGGGCTTCGGCTCGCTCGATGGCTGTCAGCAAGCGGAGAAACTGCGAATAGTTCTTGCCGCGAGTAGTGAGACGCATGATTTCTGACTGGCTTAGATCATTGCGCAAGATGAGATCTATAAAATCGTAATAGTCGGCGGTGGCTTCAAAAGGAAACTCCCGAACGTAAGTCGTGCGCTCATGATCATCGGAACGAAATCCGGCAAGTAAATCGAAAACGTTGTCAGTCGTGAGTTGCGCTGCTTCTCTCGACAAGCGAATAGGCACTCGCAGTTCAAAAAAGCGTAGCCCTTCACCAGTTGTCACGCGTCGTAGTTCCTTGGTGGCCTCACCGTCGAAAGGCGACTCAGCATCAACGAGTATCCGCAGGAGCCGTGGCTGATCCCCGCTGTCGATGGTGTCCAGTGCAAGTTGCACACGGTCGGCGAGAAATTTCTCAAACTGCGCTTCTAAGGGGTAAGTGATCCGTCCAAGACACCCCACCGCCTCGCCTTCGCCGGCGGCGTTGTCAGGCAAACATGAAGGACAACTGGGACAGATAGTGGTTTCCGCCTGCATCGCCTCAATTTCCTCCCGGGCATTCTCGACCCATTCAACCTTTTCCTGAGAGGGTGCACTCGCGTCGCCGGTTGTCAGGCGAGTGTGAAGGTTGCTGAGCCGTCCCCACTCACGAAGGTGCTTCTCAGAGTAGCGAGCGCGTAGTACGCACGGGTATTGAACGGCGAATTCCAGTGACAAGCTATTTTCCCTGGCTGTACTTAAGGTTACGTAGTTTTTCTTTAAACCCGCTATCAGGCGCTTGTATCTTGCTTCATTCCGTATCGCAGCGAAATCGTCCTTCTGCTCTCCGTGAACACATTATTACGCGATTACGGAGAGTTCTCTTCTAATTTATTTTGTTTGACGCCTGCTTCAACTTCGTTTCAAATCACTAACACAGTGGCTATGAAGGAGCAAGACTGCAGGAGCAGACTGCAGGTGCGGGAGGCAGGTGCAGTCGGCAGGTGCAGTCGGCAGGTGCAGTCGGCAGGTGCACGTCGCAGAAGCAGACAACAGGTCCGTTTCAACCTACTAACGATGTTCCTGCGGTGCTCCTGCCGTCTGCTCCTGCCGTCTGCTCCTGCCGTCTGCTCCTGCTTACTGTCTTTATGATAAGCTTTGACCTTCTCAAAAAGCTTCTTTCCCAGTCTCCTGTGTACGCGCTTGCAACCGCAAGGTGAGAGGTGACGCCCATGGCAATCAGTCCGGATTTGTTAGAGATACTTGCCTGTCCCGCCTGCAAGGCGAAGGTTGAGTTAAAAACGGATGGTAGTGCGTTGAAATGCGTCGAATGCAAACGCGTTTATCCGATCCGCGACGACATTCCGGTAATGTTAATTGATGAAGCGACTATAGAGAACGGAACAGAACGGAAGACGGAGTAGAAGACAAACCGGTCCGGAGAAATTGAACAGTCTACGCGAAATAGTAGAAGCGTCTCCTCAGATGCGGAGACTAGCGATGCACAGTTTGCGCGGTGAAGGCTCGCCCCAGCCTCCGGCTCCAGCGCGTTGGAACTGGCCAAACGTCGAGCGAGTTCTCGTCGTCCGCCTGCGCTCAATTGGTGACACGGTGTTAGCCACTCCATCGCTGTTTGCACTGAAGCGATTTTTGCCGCACGCGATGATCGATATCCTGTTAGAAGATTGGGTCGCGCCAGTGCTCGATGAATTTCCACACGTTGATAACATCATCACAGTTCAACGAGGGAGCGCGTCTTCACGCGCGCGCGTCGCGCGTCGATTGCGCTCCAGGCGTTACGACGTTGTTTACAACTTGCATGGAGGAACGACGGCAACACTTCTGACTCGGGTTACTGGCGCGAAACATCGCGTCGGCTACCAGACAAATCAATACGCGCGACTGCATAACCACCTGTCACCCTCCTCGTCATCACTTTGGGGACGAGACAAGACTCATTCCGTCGAGCAACAACTTGCGTTGCTGGGATGGACCGGCGTGCCCGTCAGCGATCGGCCGCCAACACAACTCGCGGTGGCTGAACATGCACGCTTCAGTATTGCCGCGCGTCTTCGAGCTGCGGGTTTGGTAAATGCAGAGTTAGCGGTGATTCATCCGGCAGCAGCGTTTGCCACAAAGCAATGGGCGGCGGATAAGTTTGGCCAGGTGGCGAACGAGGTTTCGCGTAATGGTCTTGCCGTTGTCGCTATCACTGGTCCAAAAGAGGCCGGCCTTGTGGATGAACTTAGGCGGAATACATCTGCAAATGTCCTGGCTCTGAGTGATTTATCGCTGCCTGAGATAACCGCCTTGCTCGCTCGTGCGCGATTGTTTGTTGGTAACGACAGTGGCATTGCGCACATCGCAGCCGCCGTTCAAACGCCGTCAGTTGTGATCTTTGGTTCGTCAAACGTCGCGCATTGGCGACCCTGGACTGCGACTGGGGCGGCTGCGGCTGCGGAAGTAGTTTTTGAGGAGATGGAATGCCAACCATGTCACGGTTACTTCTGTGAAAAGTTTGAACATCCAGAGTGCATCAAGCGCGTCCCGGTGGAAAGAGTTATCGCGGCAGTAGCACGTGTGTTGAGAGAAAGTACGCCGAACAATCTGAAATAAGCGCAACGGTGAGCGCAAAACGGGCCGCGAAGAAAACGTTGACGATTGCTTGTGCAGTTTATGCTGGTCCTCTTTTTTGCGCCTGTAGGGATTTCTTTTGCGTTCCTGGCGGTTTAATCCCGAGCGTGATAAAGCTCAAGTTGATTCCCGGAATTCCCCAACTCCGAGTCATTCACTGATGTCCCAACTAACACGACAACGCGCGGAGGAGATCATTAGTACGACGCGCGATCGGAAGATTGTCGTGCTTGGCGACGTGATGCTCGATGAATTTTTCTGGGGCGACGTCACGCGTATCTCGCCCGAGGCACCTGTGCCCGTCGTGGATATTCGTCGCGAGTCGGTACATCTCGGTGGCGCCGCGAATGTACTTGCCAATTTAGTCGCCCTCGGGGCGAAAGCCTGTGTTGTTGGTGTGGTGGGTAATGATTCCGCAGGTGAACGCTTACGCCGAAGTTTGCAGGAAGCGAGTTCACTGCAGCGCGACCATTACCTCGTGACCGATGAAAGTCGTCCATCAACAACCAAGACACGTATCATTGCTCACAGCCAACTCGTGGTGCGCGCCGATAGAGAGCAGCGGCGTCAAGTCAATGGTCACACGGAGAAACATATTTTAGATTCCCTGAAGCAACCCCTTCAGGATGCAGATGCCTTCGTGGTTTCTGATTATGATAAGGGCGTGGTAACGCCGCGCATCCTTGCTGAAATTCTGCAACCTGCCTACTCCCGGATGCCGGTGCTTATTGATCCAAAGATCAGAAATTTCTCCCACTACCGCCCCGCGTCTCTGATCACGCCGAACCATCACGAAGCGCTCAGAATGACAAATCTGGAAGAAGACTCCGACGAGGGTCTGCATCAGGCGGCACGTTTTATCCAGGAAAAACTAAGTTGTGATGCGGTCCTGATCACGCGCGGCGATCGTGGAATAATGCTGCTGGAAGGTGCCGGTGATCCAGTTTTTGTGGGAACCGCGGCGCGTGAAGTTTACGACGTCACCGGCGCCGGCGACACCGTCATCGCCACGCTCGCTGCAGCACTATCCGCTGGAGCGACGATGTTGGAAGCAGCTAACTTAGCCAATCACGCCGCTGGAATCGTCGTCGGCAAAGTAGGAACTGCAACGGCGAGCGCTGAGGAGTTGCTGGCAACATTTGAGTAACGCAAACTGTAGTTTGCGAATGTTCGGATCCGGTGTTAGTCGTTGGTAAGGCAATTGTTAGTTAGGGAATGTTCGGAGTCTGACTCTAGTCAGCGTTTGCAAACTAACAGTTTGCATTACAAAGAATTATGATCGGAAAGTTTCTGGGCAATTACAAGATTCTTGAAAAGCTCGGCGCCGGCGGGCAAGGCACGGTTTACAAAGCCACCGACGGAAAACTTGGGCGCACAGTTGTCGTTAAAGTCCTGCCGGTTGAGTTGACCGCAAAGGAAGCAAATCTCAAACGCTTTGAACGCGAAGCCCGCCTGGCATCCTCTCTCGATCATCCAAACATATGCACGATTTTTGATCTCGACGAAGCGGAAGGTCTCCACTTCATTGCCATGCAATATGTCGAGGGCAGGAACGTCCGGCAGCTTGTCGGCGGTCATGCTCTTGAGCTGAAAAGTGTGCTACTGATTGCCATCCAGGTGACTGATGCGCTCGCGGCTGCGCATGCGCGGGGAATCATTCATCGGGACATCAAGTCCGGCAATGTGATGGTCACGCCTTCGGGACAAGTGAAAATATTGGATTTCGGTTTGGCAAAGTTGCTCGACGACACAGAAGCGAAAGCGGCCATTCATCGCACAGATCTGACGGAGGTCGGTGTACCTTACGGAACTGCGACCTACGCTGCTCCGGAGCAGGCCCGCGGCGATCGTGTAGACAAGCGGGCTGACATTTTTTCTACCGGAGTTCTTCTTTACGAGATGCTCACCGGGACCTGGCCTTTTCGCGGCAAAACAACGATAGATGTCCGACACGCCGTACTTCATGATGCGGCGCAGCCCATCGCAGAACTTCGCAAAGAGCCTATTCCTGCGCGCCTGCAGCAGATTGTGGATCGCTGCCTGGCCAAGGAGCCACGCGAACGTTATCAAAAGATGGAAGAGTTGCGCGACGATCTTCGCGCTGTGTTCCAGGAGATCTCAACAGCGGAAACAACGGGCCAGCCATTTGCCAGTGTCGTTCCGGAACCAGCGCGACATTTGGCGGGAGCGAATCCCGTTTCGAGAGCCATGAGATGGTTCAAGCACAAGACTAAAACCGACTCAGCAACGTCCGCTCCCGGTTTGGCGACACCAACAAAGCCGACCATTCACGAGACGCCTTTTACGACAGTTGCCGATCAGGAGAAGAAGAGCCTGGCGATCCTGCCTTTCCGAAACCTGAGCAACGATCCGGCCTCGACCTTTTATGAATTCTCGCTGGCCGATGCGGTCATCACAGAACTCGCGCGCGTACGTTCGTTGGTAGTAAGACCGTCTTCCGTGATTGCCAAATACCAGGGAGGGCAGATGGACCCGCGCGACATTGGTCAGGAGTTACATGTTAACGCGGTCCTGGCAGCGGGCTTTCTTCACGCCGGCGAAAGATTTCGTGTGACGGCGCAGCTACTCGATGTCGGCTCCGGAGACATCCTGTGGAGCGATCGTGTAGACACCTCGGCGGCTGACATCATTGCGGTTCAGGACACGATCGCGCAACGAATAGTAGAAGGATTACGACTCGAGCTCAGCCCGGCGGAGCAGGATGGTATTGCGAAACCGTCCACACAAAATGCGGCGGCTTATGAGCAATACTTACGGGGGCGCGACCTTTTCGCGCGTTTCATTTTCCGAACCGTTGCGCCGGAAGATTGTGACGCAGCCATCGAGCATTTCCAGCGAGCCATCGAACTCGATCCCAACTTTGCGCTAGCTCTTGATGGTCTCGGAGCTTCCTATGTCAATAGGGTTTTCAAAGGATTCGGAGGCGCCGAGGATTACGAGCGTGCCGAAGTAGCCTTTAAGAAAGCACTAACCATCGATCCGCAGCTGATTGAAGCACGAATGCTGATGGTCTTCGTCTATCTCTGGCGCGGCCAGAAGCAGAAGGCGCGCGAAGAAGTGGCACGCGCGCGCCGAGAGGCGCCAGACGAGCCTGTCGTTCACTTTGTAAAAGCCACGCTGCATCGGCTGGATGGTGAGTATGGGCGCGCGCTGCGCAGTTATGATCGGCTCACGCGTTTGGATCCAGCCGCGCACGTTGTAGCCAGCTACAATCGCGCTCTGGTTTATATGTACATGGGAAATTTCGCCGAGACTGTGCGTCAGCTGGATCAGGCTGGTGATCAGGATAACCCGCTGGTGAGAACTTTTCGGGCGCTTTCGCTTTATTACACAGGCCAAACTGATGCTGCGGCCGCATCCATGCAACAAGTAGTTGCGCGCCATCCGAACATGCACGGCATTCGGCCTTTCCTGGCAATGTTTTTGAGCGCCCAGGGCAAGCATGAAGAGGCGCGCGCCCAACTGAGCAATGCGGTCATAAGAAATGCCGAAGTTGATCCTGACATCGCTTATTCTGTTGCCTCTGTCTACGCGCTCGAAGGAATGCGGGAAGAGGCATTTGAATGGCTGGCTCGCGCCATCGCTTTGGGCAATGCTAATCAACCCTGCTTCGAAAATGATCCAAACTGGGCTTCATTAAGAAGTGACCAGCAATTTCAGCATCTAATGGAGAAGGTTCGCACCAGTCATGAAGCGCAGGGAATCAAGGTTTCAAGTAACTCGGCCGGCGACAGATCATAATGATAAATAAAACCGTTCGGCACTTTAGCTTCTTTAACCTCGTTTACGGTCTGCCGCTGTTCTCGCTGGTTCTTTCCACGGCTCCCATCGCGATAGCGCAGCAGCAGCCGCAACGTGAGCGACGAACCGCGTCTTCGGTAACGGTTAATTCAACCGCGACTCCCACGCCCAGCCCCAGCCCGGTCTCTCCCAGTCGAATTCCCTCCGCTTTGCCTTCGCCTATCGTTGTCCAACAAACGGCCGCGGCTAATACGCACTCTCTCTCTGAATTGCGATCGCGCATTTCAGAAATATTGCGAAAGCCGGAGCTAGCGCCCGCCATGGTTGGGATCAAAGTCGCCTCGCTCGAAACTGGAAAGGTACTTTTCGAGGAAAATGCGAACAAGCTGCTGCGTCCGGCATCGAATATGAAATTGTATACGGTTGCGGCCGCGCTCGATCGGCTTTCACCTGATTATCGTTTTGTAACTTCCGTTTATGCGCCGGCCAGGCCGGATGCGGCAGGAATAGTTCATGGAGACCTGACGATTTATGGCCGCGGCGATCCATCAATCGCAGCGCGCTTCAACAATGCCAACTACTTCAAAGGCATTGACGATCTGGCGGCCCGCATAATTGCCGCAGGCGTGAAGCGCGTAGAGGGCGACCTCGTTGGCGATGAAACCTATTTTACAGGTCCTCAATATGGCGCAGGCTGGGACTTGGACGATCTAACATGGTGGTATGGCGCGGAAGTAAGTGCGCTGACAGTGAACGACAATGCGCTCGATCTCTCGGTTAAGCCCGGGATCCAGGTTGGCGCTCCTGCTGTAGTGACTACCGGACCGCCTGATCCGCTACTCAGGATAGTTAACCGAGTGGTGACAGCCGCGAGAGGCGCCAAGAGAGACCTGACCGTATATCGTGGGCTCGCATCCGATGAGTTGGAACTTTACGGTTCGATCGCGCTTGATGACAGAGGTTATTCCGGTGGGATCGGCATTTCTCGTCCCGCCCTTTTATTTGTTTATCTGCTCCGTGCGTCGCTCGCGCAACGCGGCGTGACGATCTCCGGGCAGACGCGAACTACAGCTCCTCAGATTGTTCCCGATGTGATTAATAGCGGACCCTCACGATTAGTTGAACTAGCCACTCTACAGTCACCCCCGCTGAGTGTGATTGCCGCGCAAACGCTCAAACCGAGCCAAAATCTTTACACTGAACTGATCTTACGCACGTTAGGAAAAGTTACTGTGCCGGCAACCACTGAGGTTAGCGCAAACCGCACGAGCGAAGCCGCGGGAATCCATGTAGTCAAAACGTTCTTGCGCGAAGCAGGTGTAAATCCGCCTACCCTGGTATTAAATGATGGCTCCGGTCTTTCGCGTAATGACATGGTTACGGCCGAAGCGACTCTTCAGTTGCTCACTTACATGCGTCGTCACCGCTATGCGACTGCCTTTCGCGACGCATTGCCGATTGCTGGAGTCGACGGCACGCTCAAGAACCGTCTCAAGGGAACTTTGGCCGAAAACAATCTTCGCGCCAAGACGGGAACGCTAAGCTCAGCGGCCAGCCTTTCGGGCTTCGTCCGCGACGCGGCTGGTGAAGAGCTGGTGTTTTCAATCATGGTCAACAATTTCGAGGAAGGCATTGACGTTCGATCGGTTTGTATTGATCCGATTGTGATACTGCTGGCGTCGTTTGCGGGAAAACCGTAACGCACACTGTTGTTTTTGCTCAAAAGCTGAAGGCGGCCGGGTGGGGCCCATCTAAGGGTACCTGCCGGCAATTAATCTTGCGCGTCAAGGGGGGCAATCCGCAGTCCTGGGTGTTATTTACACTCTGCGTCACACCAAAGGAGGAACCCATGTCAGTTGATCGCCTGATTGAAGGTTGGAAGGAAGTAAGGACAGGATTGATGGAAGAAGCCTCGCAGATTCCGGACGACCAGTTCTCGTTTCGCGTGACACCGGATACTCGGAGCGTCGCTGAACTTTTGCAGCACGTTATAGAATCGCAAAAGATGCTCATCGGCGAATCGTGTCGGCCTGACACTAATTTGATGAGACAATCTTTTGGCGATCATATCAAAGAGTATGCGCCTGAAGTTGGCGCGATCGCTGACAAGAACGGGCTGCTGGAACTACTGCGCAGCAGCATGGAAACATCTGAGGCTTGTATTCGTGCCGGCGGTGAACAACTGAAAGATAGTATGCGGCGTTTTGACGGAAAGGAAATATCGAAGCTGGACTTTCTAAGCTTTGCAGTGGCTCACGAGATGTATCATCGCGGGCAGCTAACCGTTTACGAGCGGCTCTTAAACATAGAACCCGCTCTGACTCGGCGCTTCAAGAAACTCTTCGCCAAGGCCTGATAAGATATCTCGCCATGCCGCCCCGGTTTATCAAGTTTCATGGTTTCGGCAATGACTATATCGTTATCGAATCCAGAGATCTTGGCGCCGTCGCCCAGCCTGGCGAATTTTCACGACGCATCTGCAATCGCCACTATGGCGCGGGCGCAGATGGCATCGCCCTGATAAGCCCGCCGGAAAATGAAAGCGCCGACTTTCATGTGCGCATCTTCAACCCGGACGGCAGCGAGGCATCGTTGTCAGGTAATGGAACCAGATGCGCTGCCGCTTATCTCTACTACAAACAGATGTGGACCGCCGCAGAGCTTAGGTTGAGCACGCGCGCGGGCGTAAAGCGTTACACCTTGCGCGAGCATACTGATCCGGGACGATACGTTTTTGAGTCAGAGCTGGGCCAACCAAAGTTTGATTCCAAATCAATTCCTATGACGACCGGAGAACCGATGCAGAAGGTAATCGACTATGAGCTAAATGTGGCAGGCGAAATATTCAGTGTTACCGCATTGCAGATGGGCAACCCAAATTGCTGCATTTTTGTGGACGACTTTGACAAGCTTGACTGGCGGCAAATAGGAAAGAGTCTGGAGAATCATGAACAGTTTCCGGACCGTACGAACGTAGTTTTCATCCGTGTGCAGAATCGGAAAACAATTGAGCTGCGGATTTGGGAGCGTGGCGTAGGCGAGACAATGGCTTCAGGCACTTGTTCATGCGCCGCAGCTGTCGCTGCAATGATCAAAGGAGAAACTGAAAGATCCGTAGATGTCCTAATGCCGGGTGGCAAGGCCAGGATTCATTGGCGCGGCGATAGCGATGTGGGCGAGGTTGTCATAACGGGCGCCGCTGAAGTAATTTATGTCGGCGACTGGTTAACGCAGACGGGTTAGGCGGACAGCGGTGCTGTTCTTGAAATGCCGGCATTAACCTGGCGATCAAAGGATGGGAGATGTATATATTCCTTCTCCTGATGGTGAGGGGCCAGTGTAGAGGTCTCGCGCCGTTTCACAATCCCGATCATTCTCCGCACAACTGAGAAGAAGGCAAGCCCCCCAATGAACTCTCTTCTAGAGAAACGCCCTCCTTTGCGTACCGGTTTTCCTTGTAGCCCCACGCCGCTGATTCTAATCCTGACTCTATTGTTATCGCTTACGGCCTGCGGCGGTAAACTCGTCAAAGAGACCGTCGCGGAACCGAAAGCCGACCGCCCCACACGAGCGCCCACGAGTTTACCAACCTGGCTGGGAAAGCCTGCCCGAGACTTTTACGGCACCGGGCCGTGGTCAGATCGTCCTCTGCAGATTGTTTGGGAGTTCAAAACCGAATGGTCCACCGGACGCTGGCACAAAATTCCCTGGGCTGGATCAGGTTGGCCGGGACAACCCGCGATAGTTGATGATCGGGTTTATTTCGGTTCCAACGACGCACGGGTTTATTGTCTAAACTCAAAAGACGGCAGCGTCATATGGAGTTACAAGACAGGCGATGCCGCCAAATCATCTCCGGCTGTCGCCGGCGATCGCCTGGTAATCGGCAATCTGGACGATCATCTTTACTGTCTCGATACTAAAGATGGGTCGCTGATTTGGAAATACAAGACTGGTTTCGAAATCGACTCTTCGCCCGCAGTCGTTGACGGGCGTGTTTACATCGGGGGCGAAGACGGTTTTTATTACTGCCTCGATCTTGAAGACGGTGCTCTTATTTACAAGCAGCCTCTGGATGGATCGGTTGAGGGTGGGTCAACGATCGTTGATGGGAAGATCTATGTAGGCACTGAAGCCGGCGATCTTTACTGCCTCAACATTACGGATGGAACCGTAATTTGGAAAGCGCACATAGGCGTTGATTCCAACTCCACGCCTGCAGTCGCTAACGGCTTCGTGTATACCGCTTCAGAAGATGGATTAGTCCGAGCGCATAAACAAGAAAATGGCGACCCGGTTTGGACCTACAAGGCAGAAGGCGGGTTAAACTTGAAAACCAAAGAGAAGACCGGCTTCTGGGCAAGCCCCATCATTTCCAAAGGCCGGGTCTTTATCGGATCTAATAATGGCTATCTGTACTGCCTCTCAGGCGCTGATGGAAAACTCATTTGGAGTTATCTCACGAGAGGGGCTATATGGGGCACATCGCCGGTCGTCGACGGCCGCGTAATTTTTGGCGACAAGAGCGGGTGGGTTTACGCATTGTCGGCCGAAGATGGCAAGCTTATCTCCGAAATTCAAATTGGCGAGAACGTTAATGCGACTCCGGCCATAATTGGCGGCCAGATTTACGTCGGCGCGTTCAATGGGAAGTTTTACTGCCTGAAGTAGTCTGACAAGCTGAGGTTTTTTGGAGTCAACTTGCTGATATATCTTATCGACAACACCCTTGACGGCCAGAGCACGAGTCCGCGCGAATTGCGGGCGGTGCTGACGCGAATGCGCGCGGGACTCAAAATACTGACTGAGCCCTTCCATGCCGTGTCTCCAGAGCGCGTTCAGTCGATTCAACCTTCACATATTATTCTGAGCGGCCAAAGCCACCCCTGGGATCGATACCTCCCGGAGGCGCTCGCCGGCGTGTTTGAGGTAATTAAGAAGGCTTCGCAACCGATACTTGGTGTTTGTGGAGGGCACCAGCAAATGGCTCTGGCCTTCGGTGCACCTATTGGATTGATGGCGCGGCTGGAACCAGGCGAAGGCTATGAAGGCGCTAAACGAGAGCGCGGTTACTTCCCAGTGAAAGTCCGGAATGGCGTGGGTATATTCAAGGACCTGCCCTCCCCAATCACGGTTTGGCATTCCCATTATGACGAAGTGAAGGCCCTTCCCCAGGGTTTCGAGTGTACCGCTTCCAACGAAACTTGCCCGATTCAGGCAATGCAACACACCTCGCGTCCCCTTTTTGGGGTGCAATTTCACCCGGAACTTTTCGATGAAGATCACCCGCATGGGCGACAGGCTGTGGAGAATTTCCTCAGCATGTAGCTCAGTCTCACGGTTAGCCCCCCACCCCCATCCCGCTGCCGAAATCGTCCAATCTTGGCTGCTCAACAGAAAAAGCTGAATTTAACCTCATTTTGTGCCTTTTATAAGTTCAGGTATTTCAGTAGTTACGAAAATGTGTCAGGTTTGAAGGACTTTCACACTATTATGGCGGCTGGACACCCCCTACCCCCTGTGCTAGCCTCCTCGGGACAAGCGGGGGAATCACTCGCTTGTTTTGTTTTTTGCCACTCATTTGGGTTTTTCAGCGCATTGCATCAAGGATGCAAGCCCCCAACTCCGGCTGACCTTGTTCCTAACTCCTTGAGCCGGAGGTCGAGTCATAGATAAAGAACGGACTCGCGCAGAACGCTGGAAAACGAATCTACCTCGGACAGGAGACCCGACAAATGAAAACAATAGTTGCCAGAAGCGCAGTAATTGCGGCAGCGCTTCTTCTCAGTTTGATAGTCTTTTCCCCAAAAGCTTCAATTGCCGAACCCCTCCAGTCGCACGGACAACAATCCAAGCAGAATTCGGCTGGCACCCTGGGTAAAGCCGAATCTGAAGGCGCTCTGCGAGCGCGTACCTCTGCTTTAACGCCGCCCGGAACACGTGAAGCGCAGAAAGGTCTTCTACCAACCACGCCGTACGTGGCCACGGCGTACAGCCTGAGGGGTAGAACGGCCAGCGGCAGAATGGTGAGCAAAGGTCTTATTGCCGCCGATCCAAAGGTTTTACCGTTAGGCTCCCGCGTCAAATTAGAATCGGCGGGTTACAGCGGCGAATACCTGGTGGCCGACACTGGAGGAGCTATCAAGGGTCGCCGAATCGACATCTGGATTCCCAGCACAAGAGAAGCTCTCCACTTTGGAAGGCGCAAAGTTAAGCTGACTGTGCTTAGCTATGGCGGCAAGCGACCAAGGAAACTAGCAAAACTGTAAACAATTAGTTTTTTCGAAGAGTAAGGCAGAAGGCACAAACCTTCTGCCTTTTTTATTTTTAGACCCCGGGGTGATAGAAAGTATCAATTAAATTGTCCGTGGTAACATAATCCGTTCAAACAGTTCACTAGTGGGCGAGGTCCTGAGGCAAAAATGCAGGTTTCACGGCAGCCGTCTGACAGCAACAAAGAGGTTCCCGCTCCCGAACCTTTGGTACAGGTTACCCGTGGTGGAATTAGCGAGTCGCGCCATCGCGGACACATTGCGGCGGTAGAAACTGACGGCAAGATCGTTGCACTTCTTGGCGCCCCCGAAACTCTCACGTACCTCCGTTCTTCCGCTAAACCACACCAAGCTATTCCACTCATTACATCCGGGGCTGCCGATCGCTTCAGCTTCACGGAAAAAGAAATTGCGCTCGCCTGTGCGTCGCACAGCGGAGAACCGATTCATACCGAAGTGGCGGCTTCAATGCTTAAGAAAATTGGTTTGGAACCGAGCGCTTTAAAGTGCGGCACGCATGAACCCTTCAGTCCCGAAGTCTCTCGCCAGCTCCGCGAAAGAGGTGAAGCGCCGAATGTGTTGCAAAACAACTGCTCGGGTAAGCACGCAGCGATGTTGGCAGTTGCCGTGCATTTAGGCGCGCCCGTTGAAACTTATGACGAGCCGACCAGCCCCGTCCAACTGGCAATCGGACGCGCAGTGTCGCAGTTTTCCGGAGTTCCGATTGAGGATCTCGCGGTTGGTATAGATGGCTGTGGCGTTCCGGTTTTTGGAGTTACAGTTAAAGCAATGGCGCTGATGTACGCGAGACTGGTAGCACCACCTTCGGAGTTTGATGACAAAACCAAAAGCGCGAGCGCTCGCATCGTTTCAGCAATGACTACCTTTTCTGAATTGATTGGAGGCACCTCCGATCGTCTCGACACGGAAATAATGCGTGCGGCAAAAGGTCGTCTCATCTCGAAGGTGGGCGCGGAAGGGGTTTACACTGTAGGTGTATTGCCCTGTCAAGAATGGCCCCGCGGCTTTGGGCTCGCTCTCAAGATTGAAGACGGCGACGACCATCGCGCGCGGCCTACAGTTGTGATTGAATCTCTAAGACAACTTGGCATACTGGCAGATGAATCGCTGGAGGCCGTATCGCGCTACGCTTTTTTTCCGGTTCGCAATCGCCGGGGGGATGTCGTTGGAGAGGTTAGCGCAGAGTTTAAGTTGAGTCGCCCCGGAACCGAACAAAAGTAATGGGAAGTCCTGGATTATCACAACCAAAGGCTGACAATCGTGATAATGGCGACGAGGCCCGCGTCACCCTGCCCCCTTTACAGCGCGATGCCCGAGGCAACGTCGATCTCGATTCCGTTCCCGATGTTATTCAATGGTTTCTCGATTATGACGAACGCGTGGCTATTATCAAGCACCGTAACGTTGAAGAGGTTTTTCAGTGGAAACAACAACAGAGTCAGGCGAGCGGTGAAGAAGTTTTCGCTTTCAAACTAGCTGAGGATCGTTTGGCGATCGGAATAATTCAGGCGCTTGCGGAGAATGCCACTGAACTCGATCTTCATGCCTGGATTAGCCAACTTCTCAACGCGCTTGATTCAGCGTCCAAAGCTACTGAGGCTGCTTCCGAAGCTTACAAGCTCGATCTTCGTAGTGGCGGTTCGGTGGTAACAGAAGCGGAAAAAATTCCTTCCGCCCGCGGCAGACGAGAGTTTCTAATCAATTGCTGGCTGGAAACACTTTGCACCGCCGAAGCCCGGGTTCTCGGCTGGCTTTACAAGGAATTCTACGGTCGCCCGTTTGCTCCATAACTCCATTAAGACCACCAACAATCTATGAACGACCACTTACGCGCGCTCTTTCCCGTGACGGCGCGCGCTAACTATTTAAATCACGCTGCCGTTTCACCACCACCTCTCACGACAATTGAAGCAATCAGGTCTCAACTGGCAGACGTTTCAGAAAATGGATCCGTAAACTTTCATGACTGGATAGGGGTGAAAGAACGCACACGCCACGTTCTCGCCTGCATCCCTGGAGTGCGTCTCGAACAGATCGCGCAGATCGCGTTTTTGCGGAATACTTCTGACGGATTTTTGACAGTCGCAAATGGCCTGGACTGTTTGAGCAGGGTTGGAAGACGGGAAGCTTCCCTGGGAAACTGGAACCGAGCCGGCGAGTCTTATTCACGGCTTGGAAGCAAGTCTAAGACTTGTAACTGGAACTGGTATTCGCCGGATCCAGGAAGATCTTGAAACTCTTACAGACCACCTATGTGAACGGCTCCGAGACAGTAACTATCAAGTGGCCGTTCAAGGCGGCCTGGCGAAAAGTCCCATATGATTTGTATCCGCGCCAGTGCCGGCCTGAGTTCCATGGGCCTCTACAATCACCTGAAAAAGAGAAGATTATTACGGCGCCCCGTAGCGATCGCCTTCGCATCTCACCCCATCTTTCCAACACTTGGTACGAGATAGACGAGTTAATAGAAGCTCTTTCCCTAACTGAATGATCAAGGTGGAGCCGTTCTTTTGATGCCTAACGAGCGATTATAGTCCGGCACTCTCGGGTAGATGTATTGAAGATGTACGAAGATTCCGGCTGCTTGAAGGTCCAATATTTTGCCCCAGCTCGGGATAAGAGAAATTCCTTAGGAAATCTCAGACTAGAGCCTACGAAATCCTGCTGCAGGCCAAATGGCACGCCCGTTGCCAAACAGAGCCTCGGAACAAGAAGGGTAGATAAAGGTAAATCGGGTCAGGCTCAGAGATTGCGGTGAGGGAAGCTTTGGGGGAGGCGTCCTCTCACGATTGAAAAGGCAGGCGGTGGCTCTTTCGGGGGAACGGAGTTAACGTTTGCGACGCGATCAAAGAGCAATCATTGCGATGCTGCTGATCATCGTCCTGAAGGGGCTTGGGGGAGCCTCCCAGGAAGATCAGCAGCTCGCATTAGTTTTGGGGACAACAAGAGTGGCGCTGGAGAATTTGAACCAGCGCCTTTTCTTTTAAAGGCTACAGTCCCGCCTGGTTTCCGCGACCCAGCAGTCTTGAGGAATCATCCTGCGGTGTCATTTCATCCAGGTTGAGGCGGACCATTCCACCGGCGTCAGAATATGCTTCCACGGTACGCTGCTGTGCGCGTCGCCGGCTAAACAAGACCGCGCCAAACAACCCGCCAATAGCTAAACACGTGACCAGGGCAAGACCCGAGGCTTTAACCACTGCGACAAAAACTCCCAAAGTGGTCTCGGTAAATTCGCGTGTGGCTCGTTCGTACAGATATGGATCGTCGCCCAGCCATTGTACAACCTGCTGATACTTCACCTGATCAATCAGTTGATTTGCAGTTTCCTGACTCGGCGCGTCGAAAACAAACACTGAATAGTTTCCAACTCGGCGATAGGCCGACGGCAAAGGCCCCATCTGCTGGTTTTGGCTACGCAGTTCATTGAGTCGGGTCGTGATACGACTGTCGCTATCGGTCGCAATTTGGGGAGTATTGAATTCAACAATCAGCAACTTACCACCATCATAATCAGCCATTACCGCCTCGGCGCCCCCTTCAAAAATAACAGCGTCAAGGATGGGCTGGTTCGGCAAGAGTGCCTTTAATCTTTGTAAGCTGACTGCGTACGAGGCTCGGGGGTGGGCTCGTTCCCAGCCAGGAAGATGCTTAACCAGGGCAGGTATGTTTTTCTCCCCACCTTCCAGCTGTTGACTGACAGCACGTGCGAGCTCGGTAATTTCATTTTCATAAAACCCTGTGCTCGAAGTGGGTAACACTTTGACAAAATTCTTGCCTTTGAAAAAGAAAGCCGACCGGGGCCCAACGACACTGGCGGTTCCGATATCACCTAATTTTATTTCCTCATTGACAGGCCTGAACGCAGTCAGCATGGCGTATGCGGCAGAATCCATTCGTGTTTTGCTGACATAGACCACAAAAGTGTCTCCGCTCACCGAAGAATATATTCGTTCGGCGTGGGAAACATCGGCTTCTTCTTCCTGAATCTTTTCTTCAACGGGAGACGCAGGCAGGGAAGCAGGTCCCCTGGCCCGAAAAGTTCCGATCCTGTTGGGCAGACTCTTAGCAGCTTCCGCAATTGTGACCTTGGCATTCGCGAACGGCGGCCAAATTAACGGTATTACAAGCGTCAGGACAAGAAGAATTTTGAAAAACAATAGTCGCAATTCTCGGCCTCAACTCGGGATACACTCCCGCAGCTTTCTTAGAACCCGGAAACTTTTAGTTGTTCCCGTGAGCCTGCGGAGCAGTTTAATCATCGCATGCAGTTTAATGCCAGCGTCTGAGTTCGCGCAAAAGCAGGTCGGCGTAATGGCGGGGATTGCTGATGTTATGAAGGACTGTCGTCCCGCCCAGCTCGCTGGCATTGTCGACTATTAGATCGCCAAAGCCGAGTATTCGTTGGGGAATGCTGGCTGAAACTGTTACATCCTGAATCTTGCTCAAGGGAGTGTTGCGCGTGGTTCGTGCTATCAGGCCGGTATCGATCTCAATTTTGGCGTCGGTCAAAGTGTAACGAACCATGTTTCGCCGCAGGTGGTAATAGGCGGGAATCAAAAGGAGTGAGAGAGCCAGGGGTATTGAAATCTGGGGAGGAATAGGTATCAGCGCCAGTAAGAAAACGAGACCAGTCGCCGCAATCACAGCGAGGGCGTACCCAAGCTTGATGAAGATCAAAGTGGGTCGCACCGTGAATATTACATGCTCCACGTCTTCGTGTGCGTGGTCAGGACGGGAGGGAACTCCGCTTTGGGTACGAACGATTCGAGTTGCCTCCGGATCGTTGGCAGGGAAACCACACCCAGAGCAAAAGCGCACGCCCGGCGGAATATAAGAACCGCAGTTGGAACAATGCATTCGGGTTAGTTAACTATGGCTGCTTCGTAGGCTTGCTCTCTACAGGCAGCCCCGCGTTTTGCCATGCAGCAAACCCACCCAGCAGGGCAGCAGCATTGTCAACACCTTTTGCTTTGAGGTCGACCACCGCACGGGCGGACGTATGTTCATTTGGTCAAGAACAATAGGTGACTATTAACTTATTCTTCGGAAGACTGTTAATGTGGTTGACAACTTCAGCCTCGGGTATCAGCCTGGCTCCGCTGATGTGTCCTGCGTTGTAAGAAGCCTCGTTTCGTACATCAACAACCACCGCCTCGTTCTTATCTAACAAAACTTTTAGCTCGGCAGGTGTTACTCGTCTGGTACCGTCCGCAGTTGGCAGCGTGGCAGGCGATACTGCGGCGATGGGACCAGCACTTTTGTTTTTCTGCTCGGTCGAGTTACAGCCGCTCTGAGCAAGCGCGCCCAGCAGGCTGAAGACAAAAAAGGAAAGCATAATACGCATCGGTAAACCTCCAAACGAAACCCTGGTAATCATGAATGCTGAGTAACAAGTAAACCAGAGTTAATTTCTTATGCCTAACTTCTTTTGTCAATGCCGGCGCACTGTTTCGAACAGGCATGGTAGTTAGTTTCCCAGTAAAATGGCCATGTTTTCTTTCCTTCTGCGCGTGATATAGTGCGCTCTCATCAAAATCAGGGACGGAGATTTCATGCTCGAGGAACCACAGGGGAAACCACAGGGCCGCGCGGTGAAGTGGGCAAAGGTTATCGATCATACTCGATGTATTGGTTGCCATGCCTGCACGACTGCGTGCAAGTCGGAAAATCTTGTTCCGCTATCAGTCACGCGCACGTATGTGAAACATGTCGACGTAGGAGTCTTTCCTGAAGTTCGCCGCGCTCATCAGGTGACACGCTGCAATCAATGCGAGCACGCACCGTGTGTTACGGCATGTCCGACCGCGGCAATGTTCAAGCGCGGCGATGGAATAGTCGATTTTGATAAATCGATTTGCATTGGCTGCAAGGCTTGCATGGCGGCTTGTCCTTATGATGCCATCTTTATTAACCCTGAAGATCACTCGGCTGAGAAGTGCAACTTCTGCGCTCATCGCATTGACATGGGCCTCGAGCCGGCTTGCGTTGTCGTCTGCCCAACGCAGGCAATTCTTGTTGGCGACATGAACGACGCGGATTCATACGTTGCGCAAATCATTAATCGCGAGCCAGTCGCAGTTCGGCGGCCTGAGAAAGAAACCCTCCCAAAGCTTTTCTATAAAGGTGCGCACCAGGCGACGCTTGATCCTCTCGCTGCGCGCCGGCCCGAAGGCGGGTTGTTCATGTGGAGCGAACAGCAGGAGAACTCGTCTCAAGTCGTCTCGGGTAATCCCAACTTCAATAACAGTTCAGCGGCAGCTTTGCTTTCCTACGATGTCGCCCACGCGATTCCATGGGACTGGAAGGTTAGCCTCTACACGTGGACCAAAGGCATCGCCTCTGGAATTTACGCAGTGGCTTCGCTGCTCGTGCTTTTTGGGACTTTGAACGCAAACAGTTGGATGTGGCTATGGGCGACACCAATCGTTTCAGGCGCTTTCCTGGGCCTAACTGGCGCACTCTTGATCTGGGATCTGGAACATCCTGAGCGTTTCTATCTGATTTTCACACGACCGCAGTGGCGCAGTTGGCTGGTGAAAGGTGCCTTCATTATCGCGGGTTACTCCCTCGTGCTTCTCATGCATTTTCTCGCCAGCTGGTTTGGCGCGCGCACACTACAGCGATGGCTAATCCTTCCGGGATTGCCGCTCTCAATCCTGACCGCTGTTTACACCGCATATCTCTTTGCGCAGGCGAAGGCGCGCGACATGTGGCAAAACTCTGTGCTGCCGCCTCATTTGTTCGTGCAGGCTTTGTTGCTTGGATCGGCGCTCCTGTTGCTACTTTTTGTGTGGTTTGAAGGGACGTACGTTTCTGATGGTTACGTTGATTCAATACGTCCGGAGATTGTCGATCTACTGCGGATATTGGCAGCGATGAGTTTGCTTAACGTCTTGATGATCTGGGGTGAGGTGTCGCTGACACACTCGACAGCTCATGCGCGTCTCGCCGTTTGGGAGATGGTGAAAGGTAGATACAAAAAGGACTTCTGGATGGGAATGATTTTGTCCGTTGTTGGGGGACTGCTGCTTCCGTGCCTCGCTATCTTCGGTGTGATGAACATGGCGCTGGGTGCGGCTGCCGCGCCTATGGCTTTGGTTGGATTGATGCTTTACGAGAATGCTTATGTTCAGGCAGGACAGTCGGTGCCGTTAGCGTAGAAATATCGCAACGTGAGGCTTAGAATAGAAGACCTTAAAGTCGGAATTGAGGATTGAATATGGCTGCAAATTACGACGACATAATCAAAAGCTGCACTTTCCCTTCCACCAGGAGCGAGAGCTATGCTGGCGGATCATCTACTTGAGAGCCTGGACGGTGAAGACCAGAAGAGAATTGATGCCATCTGGGCCGAAGAGGCTGAGCGGAGAGTTAAGGAAATTGAAGACGGAGTAGTAAGGCCGATTCCGGGCGAAGAGGTGATGAATAGATTGCGCGCTCGATATAAGCGATGAACTATTCCTTTCATCCTCACGCGGAGAAAGAGCTCGAAGAAGCCCAAGACTATTTCGGCATTTCTGTTTAGATCTAATCAGCCATGGAGCTCAGTGAACCTGTGAGGATTACCGCGACTCGTGAAGAGACCGAAGCTCGCGGCGAGACGTTTTATCCCGGACCGAGCCGTAGCCACCTCGCCGCGTATCCTCCAAAAGAACGTTGGGACAACTGGACAGAGCTTGATTCGCAGGCGTGGCCAAGGCGCAAGGAGCGGCACTACTCTTTAGTTCCCACTACATGCTTCAACTGCGAATCCGCCTGTGGCCTGCTTGCCTACATCGACAAGGTCACGGGCGAGGTGCAGAAATTCGAAGGTAATCCCGAACACCCGGGTTCCCGCGGACGCAACTGCGCTAAAGGTCCGGCCACACTAAATCAAATCACCGATCCCGACCGGATACTTTATCCGCTTAAGCGAAAAGGCAAACGCGGCGAAGGCAAATGGGAACGCGTGGGATGGAACGAAGCGCTTGACGACATCGCGTCACGAATTCGTAAGGCGATAGTAGAAGATCGCCGCAATGAGATCATGTATCACGTCGGGCGTCCCGGTGAAGACGGTTTCACAGAACGCATACTCGCCGCGTGGGGCGTCGACGGTCACAACTCGCACACAAATATTTGTTCTTCCGGCAGCCGCGAAGGTTATCAGTTATGGATGGGATTGGATCGCCCGAGTCCCGATCACTCAAACGCTAAAGTCATCCTGCTCATTAGCGCCCATCTCGAATCCGGCCATTACTTCAACCCTCATGCTCAGCGCGTTATTGATGGCAAAGCAAACGGCGCAAAGCTGGTTGTTTTCGACACGCGACTTTCGCACACAGCCACGCACGCCGATTATTGGGTCGCGCCTTATCCCGGCTCAGAAGCTGCGATGCTCCTCGCGATAGTCAATTACCTGATTCGGAACCAGCTCTACAACCGCGACTTCGTGCGCCGCTGGTGGAACTGGGAAGAGTATCTGGCGATAGAGCATCCCGAAATTCAGACAGACTTTGAGAACTTTGAGCGTGTACTGACGGAAACTTACATGCAGTACACATTCGAATTCGCTGCTCAGGAATCCGGAGTCGAAGCGAGCGTGATAGAAGAAATTGCCAAACTTGTGGGTACTGCCGGCACTCGCTTTTCCAGTCACAACTGGCGGAGTGTTTCTTCTGGAGTTAGCGGCGGCTGGTCAGTCGCACGCGCGCTTTTCATGCTCAACGCGCTCCTGGGCGCCGTGGCGACCGAAGGCGGTGTCTTTCCAAATGCCTGGAACAAGTTTGTGCCAAAACCTATTTACACTCCACCCCATCCCCGAATGTGGAATGAGACCACCTGGCCGCGCGAGTATCCGCTCTCAATGAACGAAATGTCGTTTCTGCTGCCACATCTTTTGAAGGACGGGCGTAGCCGATTGGAAGTGTATTTTACCCGAGTCTACAATCCGGTATGGACCAACCCGGACGGTTTCTCCTGGATTGAGATGTTGACTAATCCCGATCTGGTCGGTTGCTATGTTGCCCTGACACCTACATGGAATGAAACGGCTTACTTTGCCGACTATATTCTGCCGATGGGCCATGGCTCCGAGCGTCACGATATTCATTCGTATGAGACGCACGATTCGCAATGGCTCGGATTCAGGCAACCTGTGAAAAAGGCAGCCCGACAATTGTCAGGCGAAGATATTAATGACACGCGCGAAGTGAATCCTGGCGAGGTTTGGGAAGAGAATGAGTTCTGGCTTGAGCTGACGTGGCGCATTGACCCGGATGGCAGTCTGGGAATTCGCCCGTACGCCGAGTCAAAAAAGCATCCGGGAACGCGCCTGGGCGTAGATGAATACTACGAGTGGATTTTCGAGAATTCTGTTCCAGGTCTGCCGGAAAAAGCCGCGGCAGAAGGTCTCACCCCACTTGAATTCATGCGTCGCTATGGCGCGTTTGAAATACGGCAAAAAGTTGGGGCTATATACGACGAACCGGTTAGCGTCGCGGAGCTCGAAGACGTTCGCGAAGACGTCCGAGGCCGCATCTTGACGCGTGCGGCAAAACCAGCCTCACCAAATGTTGTTCCGATTCCCAGTCCCGATGGCGATGAAGATGGACGGCGATTTGTAGGAATCAGAGTTGACGGCGAAATCAAACGCGGCTTTCCGACACCCAGCGGCAGACTAGAATTCTACTCGCGCACGCTCTCCGATTGGGGTTGGCCCGAGTTTGCAATTCCGACCTACATCAAGAGTCATGTTCATCCTGACAGCCTTGCGGAAGATCAGACGATCCTGATTTCCACGTTTCGTTTACCTGTTCAGATTCATACGCGCAGCGCCAATAGCAAGTGGCTGGACGAAATTGCGCACACGAACCCGCTTTGGATTCATACCGGCCATGCGGCTAAACTCGGCGCGCGCACCGGCGACCTGTTGCGCGTGGAAACAGAGATTGGTCATTACGTGGTGCGCGCGTGGGTGACAGAAGGTATTCGGCCCGGCATCGTTGCTTGCAGCCATCACATGGGCCGGTGGAAGCTAAGCGAACAAGGACAGCGGCAATTAATGGCCACAGTTAGGCTTGATCACCACGGAAGCGAGTGGGGGCTCAAGCGTGAGAAAGGCGCCGAACCGTATGAGTCGAGCGATCCCGACACACTGCGCATCTGGTGGAGCGATGTTGGCGTTCATCAGAACATGACCTTTCCGGTCCATCCCGATCCGATTTCAGGAATGCACTGCTGGCACCAGGCAGTACGCGTTACGCTCGCTCAGCCAGACGACAATGCGGGCGATGTATTTGTCGATACGCAGAAGTCACGCGAGGTTTACAAGAACTGGCTGGCTATGACACGACCGGCGGACAAATATTCCCCCGATGGCACGCGTCGTCCTTACTGGATGTTGCGACCCTTGAAGCCGGCGAGAGAATTTTATAAATTGCCGAAAGAAGATTCGGAATTAGTGCGTACTTAATGCGCGTTCTCCTTATTGATCTCGAGACGGCTGACTCGACAGGTAATTCGTAAATTTATGTACTTCAAGCAATTCTATCTCGGTTGTCTGGCGCATGCTTCTTACTTGATCGGCTCCGAAGGTGAGGCTGTGGTGGTTGATCCGCAACGTGACGTTGACCAATACATCGAGGAAGCCCGAGCGCAGGGTCTTCAGATCAAGTATGTGATCGAGACTCACCTTCATGCGGATTTTGTAAGCGGACATCGTGAACTCGCCGCACGCACCGACGCTGAAATTGTTTTTGGCGCGCAGGCCGCCGCTACATTTCCGCACCGTGCGGTGCGGGATAGCGACGAAATTAAAATCGGGGAAGTCATCCTGCGGGTTGTTGAAACACCTGGCCACACGCCGGAAAGCATTTCAGTACTTGTTATTGAGCCCAAAGTTTCAAATCAACCGCAAAAAGTTTTGACGGGCGACACTCTCTTCGTTGGCGATGTTGGCCGGCCTGATCTAGCGGGAGGGAAGGGCTACACTCCGCAGATGATGGCCGCAATGATGTACGACACGCTTCACGGGAAATTATTGAAGCTGTCAGATGACGTAGAGGTCTATCCGGCACACGGCGCAGGCTCTATGTGCGGTCGCAACATGTCGAAGGAAACTTCTTCAACAATTGGTCAGCAGCGAAAATACAATTACGCGCTCCAACCCATGTCGAAGGATGACTTTATCCGCATGATGACGAGCGATTTGCCCGACTCCCCTGATTATTTTCCGAAAGATGCTGAAATAAATCGTCAGGGAGCTCATGCCCTTGCAGAAGTCTCCCGGCCTGCGGCTCTCGCGCCCCGGGAAGTCAGCAAGCTTGTGAAGCACAACCACGTGATTCTTGATGTTCGTTCGGCCGCAGAGTTTGGCGCCGGTCATGTGGCGGGTTCGGTCAACATTGGACTGGACGGACAGTTTGCGATCTGGGCAGGAACGTTGATAACGATGGGAACGCCGATTTTAATTGTGGCGACGTCTGAAGAGAAAGTTGATGAAGCCGTTATGCGTCTGGCACGCGTGGGCATCGAGAGCGTGAAAGGATATCTGGAAGGCAGCATCGCAGCCTGGCGCGACGCCGGATTGGAAATCGGAACCGTGCCCCAGATTACCGTTGACGAATTGAATGAGCTGGTTCACGAAGAAACTCGTTTGCAGATAATCGATGTGCGGCGGCCGCGCGAATACGAAAGCGGACACGTGCCTCGTGCGCTGCACGCGCCGCTTTCACATCTAAAGCAAACGGCAGCCGGCTTGCCAGTGCGGCCTTCTAATCCGACAGCCGTGATCTGTGCCGGTGGCTACCGTTCGAGCGCGGCTACAAGCATCCTCGAGCAGCACGGCTTTTCGAATCTTTTGAACGTCACAGGCGGCACCAGCGCCTGGATCAATTCCGGTTATCCCGTGGAGCTTCCGGCAGCAGATTAAGGAAATCTCTTCTCGGTATTCAGGGCCGCTCAGCGCCGTTGGCGCAAAATGTTTATAGTTCCCAGCCAGCTAAAATCTTTTCCAGCTCCGCTATGACCGAAACTGCATTTCGCTGCTGACCGAGCTAAGGGTAAATTATTACTTGCCTATACCTATAAATATTTAGCTCAAGGGTGCCTACGCATTAAGGGGGTTAGTTGGCCATAGATCCTTTTACGTTCAAACTTTTAATCAGTGTCGCCATCATCGTTATCGCCACCATTCACGGTTACGGTGCCGCATGGCTGGCCATCTGGATGCTATTTCATCCCTACAAACCGCTGAAACTGTTCGGGTTGACGCTTTGGCCACAGGGAATGATTCCACGACACAGGCAACGCCTTGCGCAATCCATAGGCAGTGCTGTAGGCAACGAATTGGTTTCACAAGAGACTGTGTTCGATGCGCTGTTCGAAACAACTTTCTTTCAACGCAAAGTTGAAGATTTCGTCGGGGCTTATACAAACGATCTGCTGGGAAAAGTTTATCCGTCATTCATCGACGCGCTACCCTCGCAAGCGCGCGCGCCGATTCTCGACACGATTTCAGCTTTGCAATATCGCCTGGCGGAATACATCGCTGCGATGCTCAAAAGCGAAGACACCACTCAGGCGATCACGAAATTCGTGGAGAGAAAAGTCGACGAGTGGAGCGAGCGTCGCCTTGAGGATCTAATCACCGCTGACTTGTTCAATCAAATTCTCGACTTTCTAAAAGAGCTTTTGGCCCGGTTGGCAAACGAAGAAGGCTTCGAACAAAGGGTGCAGAATTTCGTTTCCGGACGTCTTGATGATTTTGCCCGCAGCAATGCGACCCTGGCGGAGACCTTCACCCCGGAGACTGTGGCATTCATTAAGGACCGCATCGACAGCCAGGTACCCCCAATTGTTCAGCACCTGGCGGACATTGCTACCAGCCAGAACACCCGCAAACAAATCGGCGCGCTCATTAAGCTTGAAGTTGACGAGTATTACGAGCAACTGTCCCTGATCAAAAAAATCTTCATCTCACGCGAGCGCATCCATCGCGAAGTCGACGAGCTGGTAAATAAGACGCTCCCGAACCGCATCGAAGAATATTTGCGCGGACCGGCTTTCGAACAGGAAGCCGAAAGCTTCCTGAATTCAACTATCGATAATGTGATGGCGCGGCCGCTAAACGAATTGGTAGGGCAGATTGAATCCACGAAGTTTGACTCGATAAAAGCACAGATAACGAATCGCATTCTGGAAATGGTAAAAAGTGAGGAGCTGTCAGCCTCGATTTCCACCTACCTCACCGAAGCGCTGGAAAAATTCAGGCCGCAAACATTAGGCTCGACGTTAGAGCAGGTTAACCCGGACACAATGGTGCGCGTTAAGCAGTTTCTGACAAACAGTGTCGTCGGACTCCTGGCACGCGACGACACGTCGCGCACGATCAACGCAATACTAAGCTCGCAAATAGAACGGCTGCTGATAGCGCCCATCGGGCGGCTTGGGGATCACGTATCTGAACATTCACTGTTACGTGCGAGGACGGCTCTGGTCGTGCGCATAACGGCGGCTGCGCGTGAGCGGCTACCTACGGCCATTGTTGAGTTTGACGTGGGCGGGCTGGTGCGTAAGAAAGTGTCGGATTATCCAATTGAAAAGCTCGAGGCGTTGGTGTTGTCTGTGGCTCAGCATCACCTCAAAACAATCGAGCTTTTCGGCGCCATGATCGGATTTCTCATCGGCGTAGGCCAGGCAGTGTATTTCTGGCTAACTTACAATCCAGGCCGGTGAGCGACTGACAGCGTGCAACTCCTGGCCGGCAGAATGCGCGGCTTCGCCGCCTGGTGTGCGGAAGGGCTATGCCCTTCCGGAGGGTTCTTTTTCTTTCCTGGGGGCTATGCCCCCGTTTACCACACTCACATTGGGGCGGAGCCCCAAAGTATTATTATTCTTCTCGGAAGGGCGAAGCCCTTCCGCACATCAGGCGGCAGAGCCGAGTAGAGTTTGTGCGTGGGAACTGGTTGAAACTCTTCTTTGCAAAGCCGCGGTACATACCAAAGATGTAGTAACGCGGAAACGAGGAAAAAGCAGCCAAAAAAAAGGCCGCAGCGAGAATTGCTGCGGCCGAGTTTTATTCCAGCTTGCCTTTATTGTGCGGCAGGCGACGCAGAGGCAGTAGCTGTTTGGGAAGCCTTAGGATCAAACGGTGTGGCCAGAAATTTCTTAGCCACTGACAGGGCATTATCGTAGTTGATACCAGAAGTAACCGCCTTATTGTATTCAGCTACAGCCCGGGTACGCTCACCCTTTGCATCGTAGGCATTGCCCCGCTTAATGCGCGCCCAGACCTCAATCCATGAGGGCTTCAAGGTACCGTTAAGCGCTGCGTCAAAGTTGTCGAGAGCCTGCTGCCAGTTGCGCTGCTCAAGAAAGAGCAGACCAAGATTGTAATAGACCCACGAATTTGAACGATCAAGCTTCAAGGCGGCTTCAAACTGCTGCTGAGCCTCGGCGTAAAGGCCTTCCTTCATCTGCTCAATGCCTCGGCGCGCAATGATTGAAACGCGCAAGTCATCAGACATGCGCAGGATTTTATAGTTTGGATCGACGACGACTTCCAGGGGCTGACCGTTTGATTCGAAGTCGAAGTCTTCGCTCTTGCCTTCTATCTTCGTAGTGGTAGTCTTATTGTCGCCTTCAGCGCGCAACATCAACTCCACGGGCATGCGTAGAGTTTCCAGTGTCTGCCTCACCGTGCCTCGGGTGCGGAATTTTCCCGAACGCGTACGAATAATTTGGTAGTCAACCGTGAATTCGGGGACGCCGGTGCCCTCGATCCATTGTGCAATGAAATAGCGAATATTCTCGCCTGCAACCTGGGAAGCCAGCTTCTCGAAGTCGTCGATCGAGGCATTCTTTCCACGATACTGCTCCACGAAGTTGCGCAGCAACCGGTCAAATTTCTCCTTGCCAAGCGTTTCGCGAAGCATGCGGAACACCATTGCGCCTTTGTGAAACACGATCGACTGGTACGCAGCCGATTGATCGTCCAGCGTACTAGGCGCCCGGGCAATCGATGCCGTCTGCTCAAACGTCAGCGCGCGCTCCTGTTGCTCACGCTGCGCTGCGTCGAGCGCCCCTTCCGTCAACTTCGATTCGCGAAAAGCAAAGGCACTCCATTCCGCCAGACCCTGCGAAATCCACGCATCATCAAACGACTTCAAGCCAACTGTCTGGCCCCACCACTGATAAGCCACCTCACGCTCAAGCTTCTCTTCGGGCACAGGACGCGAAGAGTCGAACAACCTTGAAGCGAGAAAGATAATTCCCGGTCCCGAGTAAGCGTCCAGACTTTCATCGTCAACCTGAGCCACAACCAGGCGGCTCCTGAAGAGCGGCGCTCCATACTGCTTCGAGTAAAACTCCAGCACCTGGCCCACCATCTCAGCATAGGCATTGATGCGATTCTCGCTGCCCGGCTTGGCGTAAAACTGGATCTCGTAATTACCAAATCGCAAGTTCCTGTTGATGTATTGTCCGGCAGCAAAATTTCCGATCAGGACTGGCTGTCGATGAACAAAGCGATAACGCAAGCTGCCGTCCTTTGGTTTAGACGGAGTGATAACCGGGTCATCGCTTGTACCGGCTACCGTCAGACCAGAGGGCACAATCAAAGTGATGTCGGAGGTGGCGCGGTCGGCAGCGTAGTCGTGGAAGGGAAACCAGCGTGAGGCATACATCAAATACGAGCCTTCGGGTCCAATGTAAGCGAGGCGTCTTGTTGCCAACGGTCCGCCTTCAGGCGATAGCAAGGCACCGCTCCAGCGAAATCGCAGCATTAGGGGCTGATTCGCCGGCACAATCTGACCGAGATCGACTCTCACGCTTGGTCCAAGCGAGCCGACGCCCACTGGATCCTGGACAAAGCCGGTAAGGGGGCGACCGTCGCGCTCAATACTCTCGACGCGAAGTGAACCGTTGAGCTCGAAGACCAGGGAGCGCGTTGCCTCCTGGGGAATAAGCGTGATGTCAGCGCCGGCGCGCAGCATGTGCTGATCCGGAATCAGTTGAGCCTCAATCCGGTAATTTGTGACGTCAAAACGCGAGCCACCCTGTTGCGGCGCGGGCTGCTGTGCGCTCGCCGATACCGCAAAAATGAGCGCGGTAAGCGACAAAAATAGTTTGGAAAACCCTTGGGGAAAGTTGTACCTGAATATCTTCATAAGTTCTCTGCTTTGAGGCGTAATTGCTCCCCGGATTATACAACCGCTATATGTATTACAAAACAGCACAGTAGCTTTCAATCTTCCGGTAGCCACTGAACTGGTCCCAGGGCGGCGGCGTCGGGAAATAAGTTGGAGCATCTGCGTCGAGATTTTGGATGGTAAAGAGGTGCCGGCGGTTGGCTGGACGGGAAAGCCTAAGTAATTATAGGAAGAGTCGTGATCTGAAGGTCTTCTCTGTAACTCGGAGCAATTCCGCGTGAGTCCGCTTGTCCGCGTGAGTCCGCTTGCTTTCGCTGGTTTGCGTTGAATCTTCGGCACCTGCTTGCGGCTTCGGCTCCTACCTAAGCCGTCAGGACAGCATGGGTTACAAGTGTCGACCGATAAAATCCAATTCTTTCTGATCATCG
>JBHEMV010000007.1:0-58984 GCA_046262375.1 Pyrinomonadaceae bacterium | reverse complement strand
CTTCAATATCATGGTCAAGGACACGTCGTACATGTTCATAACAGGGCCCGATGTGATCAAGACAGTCACACACGAGGACGTTACAAAAGAGGAATTGGGAGGGGCCCTTACCCACAACCGGACATCCGGCGTGGCCCACTTCGCGGCCGATTCAGATGAACACGCGTTACGAATGGTGCGCGAGCTGCTCTCGTTCATTCCCTCCAATAATCTCGAGGAAGCTCCGCGCGTAAACCCCACCGATAGTCCCGAGAGAGCGGACCTTAGACTCAATACCATCGTACCGGAAGCTTCAAATCAGCCATACGACATGCGGGAAGTAATCAATGCGGTGGTCGATGACGCCTACTTTTTTGAGGTACAACAACAACATGCGCCAAACATCTGTGTTGGCTTCGCCCGCCTCGATGGCCGCTCGGTTGGGATCGTTGCAAATCAGCCGGCCTTCCTGGCCGGAGTTCTGGATATTGATGCTTCGGTGAAAGCTGCTCGCTTCGTCAGGTTTTGCGACTGCTTCAATATTCCGCTGATTACGTTTGAGGATGTGCCTGGCTTCTTGCCGGGTGTTTCCCAGGAACACGGCGGGATTATCCGGCACGGGGCGAAGCTCTTGTATGCCTTCGCGGAAGCAACCGTGCCCAAGTTGACGGTGATAACGCGAAAAGCTTATGGCGGCGCATATTGCGTGATGGCCTCCAAGCACATTCGAACGGACATTAATCTTGCCTGGCCAACAGCAGAGATTGCGGTGATGGGACCAGAGGGCGCAGTTGGCGTTTTGTATCGGCGTGAAATTAGCCAATCAAGGGACAAAGAGGCTACCAGACACGAGCGAATTCTGGAGCTGGAGGATAAGTTTGCCAATCCTTACGTGGCTGCCGAGCGCGGCTTCATTGATGAAGTCATCGAACCTGCGCTGACCAGACCCAAACTGATTCGAGCTCTTTCCCTTCTGGAAAACAAGCGTGACACCAACCCACCGAAGAAGCACGGCAATATTCCACTGTAAGATCCAAGCAGTAAGGAGTTGATGGCAGAGCCGGGGCAGTAGCCCGACCGTCAGGGAAGGGCTCAATCGCACGCACGCGATTTCAACTCGCCGAAGAACCATGGGAATGTCCCTTTGTGAAGGTGTGACTTGAGGGAGTGGCCGGATCGCGGTATCTTGTACCCATGCCTACCACCGTTGAGCAACTAGCTGAGCAGGCCATGACCTTACCTGGCGAATCGCGGGCACGACTTGCAGATCTTCTCGTGGAAAGCCTCGATGCGGATACACTCACACAGATTGATCGATTGTGGTTGTCCGAAGCGAAGCGACGGCGAGATGAGGTGCGCGCCGATAAAGTCAAGACGATTTCTGGCGACGAGGCTCTTCGCAGTGTGCGTGACTCTCTGACGCGATGAGATATGAGTTTCATCCGGAAGCTCTCGAAGAATATCGCGAAGCTGCACACTGGTATGGAAATCGTGAGCCAAAGTTGGCGTTACGGTTTCTCGGCGAGATCGAAGACGCGATTCACCGGATTCTCGATGCTCCTGATCGCTGGCGATTAGTCGAAGAAGATGTTCGTCGCTGCCTCACTCATGTTTTTCCATATTCCAATACTCTATACAATTGAACCCGAGTTCATACTCATCGTGGCTGTCGCGCACTGCGCTCGTCAGCCGGGATACTGGAAGGAACGGCAGGGCGAAGTCATAAGCGAGACACGAACCCGCCGAAGAGGCATGGGAATATTTCTCTGTGGAGGCTGCTTGAGCAAACAATGTTGCTTGAGAGCGACTTCGCTGATGAGTCTTCGACACGGCAGCTAATATCTGGGAGTTTTTTCAAGACCGGTCTCAAGGATTCCGCGGTAATATGCAGGTAGAGTCTCAACACCTAATCTTTTGGAGGTTACCTCGTGGCTGATTCTCATCCCTATATTTCTGGCGCTGGTAACGTGGTTCAAGCTGTCAACCAACTCCGGAAGACCTTTCCCGCGACCGTGACAGCTGACACTTTTAAGAAACTGGGAATCGCTTCAAATAATGAGAGCTATGTAATCAACACTCTGAGGTTTATCGGTGTACTCGATGCGGGACGGAAAGAAAACGCCGGCCGCCACGAAGGCTTTTTCGCAGCATGAAGATGATAAATTTGGAAACGATTTCGCCTACGATCGTTTCGCGTAGTACCCTCCGCGATAAAGCAATTGCAGTTTGTCCTTGCGCAGAGCGGGGTTGACGATCTCAATCTTGGTTCGGCGGTACGATCCGTCGTGGTTTTTGTTGGTGGGCGAATAGGCAATGAGGTATTGCGAGCGCAACTCCTGATCAATCTGTGAGAAGGCAAGGGGAAGATCGGCCGTTTGCGCCGGAAAGAATGCGCGACCTCCCGTGCGGTCTGAAACTTTTCTTAAAGCTCCGGAATCAAGTTTTCCCTCCGGAAATTCCCGGTCGCGAATGCCAATGGAATAGATTACGACATCAGACTTTGCCGCGAGATCAATGACCTCCTGCTTCTTGATCTTGCTGCTCGTATCGTCCCCGTCGGAAAGCAAGATAATCGCCCGTCGGGTACCTTCGGAAGATTTTGCTAAATGCTCAGAAATTACCGTCCACATAGCGTCCCAAATGCCGGTATAGCCCGTCGGGTCCTGCTCCATCGGGAGCGGGTCATCACCATTAGCCAATCGCTGTTCATTCTCCGGCGAAAGCTCAATTCTCACACGCTCAATTCCGTTGTGAAGTTTGACAAGATCGTTTGTTAGAGCCTGCTCGACTTTGGGTACGCCGGTAAATGACACAATGGCCGCCCGATCGACGTTGGGGCGAATCACTGAATCGATAAAGGCGCGGGCTGCACTTTTCTCGTCCGCCAGTACTCCTCTTTGTGACTCGCTTGTATCAACGAGAATCGCCAACGACAGAGGGCGATCCGTCTCGCGTTCAAACATACTGACGGGTTGAACTACGTCGTTCTCAAGAATGCGAACATCCTGAGCGCGAAGCGAGGTAACGAAATGGTGGTCCTTGTCAACCGCCGTGAACAGAGTGTTAACGAGATTAGTCTGCACGCGTATCACTTCGGCCTCGGGTTCGTTTGACGCGCCGGGAGGCGTCGGACTTTCCTTCGCCGAAGATGGTGTGCCCACTACCCTGTTGCGCGTTGCCGGTGGCTGAGTGTTTTGCTGCGCGCCTTTCTGCGCATAAGCCACGACAAACCCAGTCGAAACGACGACTAACGCGACGAAAGTTAAGACTGCTAAATGACGTTGCATAAAATACTCCGCGCTCTACAGGCCAGTTAATTTATTTCTCAGAGTCGTCAGTTCTAAACGGTCCTTGCGAGCAATGAAAGGGGCAGTCCCCACCATGAGAACTGCCCCACACCTTGTTTTTAACCCTGTTAGTAACGGCGGTTTCGATTGCGGATCTTATAGGTGTACAAAGCAGAGCCACCCGCGCCGCCCAGTGCGCCAATCGCTGCACCCTTCTTGCCACCGATTAGGCCACCGATGACTGCACCACCACCAGTACCCATGGCGACGGTAAGCTTATCGCGGTGCTTTTGCCAAAAGCTTCGACTACGGGGTCGTTGATAGTTAGGCGAGGCAGATGAAACCACTCCGGGACTCGCTGAATTACGCACATAACTTCGGCCAGAACTTCGGCCGGCATTCCGATAAACTACTCGCGGCTGAGTGTAGCCCACTCGAGGCTCACGGTAGCTATCACTGGACGAAACCCGGTTTCCAGATACGCCACTATCGCAAGCCTTGAAGCCATCGGCGAATCCTGTTTTGTAGGCGTTCTGTTCGGTCGCCGTATTGTAGTTGACAGGAATAACTTCCCCCCTGCCCGCCTGGTTAGTCTCATTAGTCTGACTAGCCTGGTCCTGAGCATATTGCGCATCCGCGTTCCTGGAAGTATCGAGTGCTGATGCCTGAGTCTTATTAGTTGATGTAGTTGATGGATTTTTCGAGTGCATCACGAACGCACCGACTGAGCCGCCAATTAGAGCAGCCACCAGAGCCACCGGCAGTAATTTGTTGGTCATTATCATCGCTTCAATTCTCCTTAGCTAAAAACGTGTTCGCGGCCGCTAGTAAATTCTTTACGGCAATCCACTACCCAGGGATTCAGCAAGAACTATTCCTCGAAAGCTTCAATCTGGCGTAAACGAGAAGTTTAGGGTAAACACACGCTTTAGCTGTCCATCAGCGGCTAATTGCAATTGCGCCACAACCAAAACCCAACATTAAGTCTGGGGCTACTAATATTCGTACCCGATATGGAGAGGTCGTTATTCGATATCCAACGCGTCTGAAGGAGTTCAACTAATTTTACGAGAATAAACTTTATGCAAAGCGAAAGGCCAGGGAACCTTCCCTGGCCTTCCGCTTTGATTCAACAACTATTTAAGCGGCCTTTTGCAAAGATACAGGCTTGTTCTCACGCAGAATTTCGATTGCCTTCTTCATCTGAAGGTCTTCAACCGAAGGCTTCGCAGTATTAGTCTCAGGAGTGACCTCAGGCTTGTCATTTGGCTGAGGCGGCTTCGACGGCTGGTCGTCATCATTTCCGGTCAGAGTGTCCGGATCAATTACTTCGGAGAGTTCAGGGCGCTTAACCTCAACTGAAGGAGTCACGCCTGAGCGGCTTCGGTCCTCTCCCAGAAAAGGCTTGCCACTCGCAGAGGCCCACTTGACGGTTGTAAGGAGTAAGCCATCGCCGGCGCGCAACGTGAAGAGCTGTTGCTCGGCACCGGCTCCAAAGCTCTTCTCGCCTACAACCTGTCCTCGATTTCGCTCGAGTAGTGCCGATGCAACTACTTCGGCGGCTCCAGCCGTCCCCGCGTCTATTAAGGCGACAACCGGGCCGGAAAAAATCGTAGCCTTTGGATCCGCCGAAAACGTTTTTAATGTTTTTGCTTCGCGACCAGATGTTTGCGCAAGCATTCCTTCTTTAATGAAAAGATTCGCTACGGAAACTGCCTCTTCAAGCGAGCCGCCTGCAGTACCACGCAGATCCAACACCATCTTCTGAGCCCCTTGCCTAATCAAATCCAGAACGCGCGCGCGAACATCCGCGGTCTCGCCCCTGGCGAAACTATTGACGCGTAGAACGCCAATCCTTCCAACTTCCATTCTGGCTTCAGCCGCGGGGGCTCGAAAGGGACTTCTTTTCACCGTTAGTGTAAGGGGGCGCGCATTGGCGCGGAGAATGCGCAGCTTCACTTCTGAGCCGGCACTTCCATTCAATAGCTGTTTGGCGTCGTAAAGAGAAATATCGCGAGTTGCCTTGCCATCGATATACTCGATGATGTCACCGGCCCGAACTCCAGCCGAATCGGCTGGCGAGCCTTTCATCGGCGCGATGACATATAGATAAGAAGCAACCTGGGAAAGTTCGGCACCAATTCCCACCTGGTTGCTTCTTGCGTCCTCGTTAAATTGCCGCACCTGATCGGGTGTCAGGTAGGTAGAGTAAGGATCCAGCCCGTATGCCAAACCACGTAATGCTCCGGCTCGAACTTTTTCCATGTTTGGCTCATCGACATAATCGTTTTGAATGTGCTGGAGCACGCTTTCAAAAATCCGGAGTTGCGCGTTTGGATCGTTTGCCGGCTGCTGAGCGCGAGTAGAAATCCAACCCCCAACGACCGTATAAATAGCCAGTGCGGCTGACATTAGAATCAACGCAAACTTTGTGCGAAATGACATTAGTTACCTCGTGATATGCGTAAGACCGACCATTGAATCCGCGCGCCGGCATGCGCTTTGGGCGAGCCAGTCGTATCATACAGGCGGTTAGGGGAGGGCGCAACTCCAGTTTATGCGCCATTTGCTAAGACTTTCGGCCATCTTTCTGGATAAAGCCGAAAGGGAGACAGATTAGATAAGCCATCCTTCTTTTATGAAAAAATCGATCGAGAAAGACGCGATTCGTGCCCCTGTCATCGCTCTTGACCTGGGTAAGAAGCGCGTCGGTGTCGCAGTTTCCGATGCCTTATCAATTTCAATTAGCCGACTCGATGCCCTTCCTCGGTCCAATTGGAAACAGCTTCTGCGTGACGTCGACGATGTAGTACGCCGCTTTGACGCTCAAACTATGGTAATTGGTTTACCGCTCAGGCTGAATGGTTCCAGCGGTGACGCGGCACTTCAAGTTCATTCAATAGCCCGGAAGTTTGCCAAATCGTTAAAGGTCCCGGTTTACCTGCAGGACGAACGCCTCACGTCCCTGGCAGCTGAACAAAATCTGCGGGCCGAAGGTCATCAGCACGACCAGGTGTCAGCGCGCGTCGACAGCGAGGCCGCAGCTGTAATTCTCGGAGATTTCCTGGCAGGCGGTCAGGATAGGATTCTAGTGGCCCGTTCATAAGACTAATTTGGGAAGATAACTGGCATACTGCACATCATGAAACGCATTCTCTTACTTATTATTTTCCTCATCCTAATAACGGCGGGGGTCAGTTCCTTTTGGGTTTATCGAGATCTCCGTACTCCCGTCCAGCATACAAAGCCTGGACATTACATCGAGATCCCCCGGGGATCTTCCCCGGCGATAGTCATGAACAAGTTGGCTGATGAAGGAATCATCAAACATAAGTGGCCCCTAATGGTTTACCTCAAGTTCACTGGAAAGGGTTCCCAGTTTAAGGCGGGTGAGTATGACTTTCCTTCCCCCATTTCTCCTCTTGCTGTTTTTGCGAAACTGAGCGAGGGACAACAGCGGTTGATCCGGCTGACAGTGGTTGAAGGATGGACACGATGGGACATTTCCAACGCCATGTTTAAAATGCCTGAACTTCAACTGGCCGACGCCAACGCAGCCCTGGTCTTGATGGATAACGTGAGCCTGGTGAGCGACCTTGATCCAATGGCGAAAAATCTTGAAGGGTATCTGTTTCCCGACACCTACGATTTTCCGCCGGAGACAAAAGCATCTGAAATAATCGCGATTATGGTCAAACGCTTTCATAAGGAGTGGAAGCCGGATTGGACGCAACGGGCCCGCACCCTTGGACTGTCTCCGCGCGAAGCGGTTACCACGGCGTCGTTAATAGAAACGGAAGCCAAACTCCGCGACGAGCGTCCCGTGATCGCTTCTGTTATATACAACCGCCTCAAAAAAGAGATGCCATTAGCGGTGGATTCGAGCATCATTTACGCTTCCAAGCTGGAGGGTAAGTGGCGTAATGATGGGAGAGTTTACCGAAGCGACGTTGAACGCAGATCGCCTTACAACACGCGTCTGCATTCTGGTTTGCCCCCGGGACCAATTGCTTCTCCAGGCAAAAGCTCGCTTGAAGCGGCGCTTAGCCCGGCTGAAACAAATTATCTCTATTACGTTCGGGAGCCGACGCGTAACGATGGAGCCCACAATTTTTATAATAACGAAGGCGACTTCGGCGGTGGCGTGAGGGCGTTAAGGAATTGGGAACAACAAAGAGATGCCGCGCAGCCGAAATAGGCCAATGTACTGCCGGGAATAAGGCAAGCCGTTACAGTGATTCTAAGCACATCGTCCTTGAAATTGGTGATGCCTTAATCTATTCTCAATTTGATGATCTCCCTTCGTAATCGATCTTCATTTCAAAGGTGTTTTGTATGACAAGGTTTGCAAGTGTATTGCTGATTATTATGCTGAGTGCCATCTGCGCGTGGTCTCAGGGTAAAGGTGTTGATAAGCAGAGCGAGCGGGTTCGCGATAGCTCCAATAGAGCGGCTGGGAATAATGGCACAAAGACCGACACCGGCTCGGGTAGAGGCATAGATTTTGGCAAGGGCCGAACTCCTGAAGTTCCGCCGCTTCCGAATCCTTACCGGATCGCTGCGCGCAGAGACGTGATACTTAAAGCCGTTACTGATGTAATGAGAGATCGGAAGTTAATCGTTGATGAAGCTGCGTCCAAGCCTTCCGACGGTATCATCATCAGTCAGCCCTACACTTTCATTAAGGGCGCAGTAGTTACCCAATCGGAATTAGGTCATTACGCAGATGTAACCACTTCGAGCGCACGCGGATGGACGCGTGGCCGCTACACCATCACTGTTGAAGTTCAACCAATAGATGGCAACAGCTCCAACGTTTCGGTCAACGCGAAGATTGAAGGTAGAACGGACGGGGCCACAGGGGCGGAGTGGACCACCTTGCCGACGTTAGGCGTAGTAGAAGATGAATTCCTGTCAGCGTTAATCAATAACATAACCGGCGCCCCACCAGCAGGGCGGGAGCAATAAGACAAATTAGGCCGCCCCTAGTTAAAGTGATACTTGAATAATGATGAAATGATTATTGATTCTAACGAGCCGGAACTGTTTGTTGAACCAAAGCGATCTTTTGGTCCGAAGCTTGTCGCCGCAGCCAGCGCTCTCTTGATCACGGCTCTGGTGTTGGGGGGCTATGCCGTTCTCCGTCGTCGCCATTTACAAACCGCAGCTTCAATGGCATCACCTCAGCAGCTCACCGCCTTGCCCAAGGGACCACCGAAAGCCCAAATACTTGTCGACGACGCGCTTCTTAAGGGAGGTAATACGATTATCGGCGGGACAGTCAAGAATACTTCTGCGGAGAGACTTGAAGGATTATCAGTGGAGCTCGAGTTAAAGCGTCGTAAGGACGGATTCACGGAGAAAAAATTAGTCAGTCTTGAGCCTTCGCAACTTGATCCGGAACAGGAAGCTCGGTATTCGTTTCAACTGAAAAATCAGGATTACGGCTCAGTGCGTTTAGTCTCTTTGAAGGCAGAACCTAATTTCTTGCCGTTAGCTTACACAGTTGCTCAGGGACAAAAGCGACCGCCCGAACGGCTGGAGTCGAAAACGATCATCATCGACAAGCGCTCGTCGAAGCACGGCGAATTTCTAAACTCTCCGGATAACCCTGCCCGGGTTCCCTAAGGCGTTGAGTTAAGGAAACACCTAAGGGTGAAAAGATCACATCATCGTCTAATTGCTTCGCTCTTCAAGTTGTCGGTGAGAAGTCGGCATGACGACTAAAGTTAAGGTCACTTCTCAGCGGTACGCCCGCATAGATGCGGCGAGGTCATCAAGCTTCATCAAGAAGGCGAGAGGGTCTCGTTTCTCCTGGAGCTTCTTAGTGCAACCCATTTTACGCTTTACTCGTCAAAAACAGGGAGAGGCCACTTACCTCGGTTAATAGTCTGCTTACGGCTTTAGGAACTTATGACTGAAAGCACGAAACGCCTGGCCACGACAGTTGCTAGGCTTCTGGCCATTGTTGCCCTTATGACGGCGTCCTATTCCGCAGTGGCTGCCCAAACGCCGCGGCCCGTTACAAGCCCTCTGGACGCGGACAAAAGCGCAGAGGAAACGCCGCCCTTCACGTCATTGGCAGAAGAAATGCGGTCCAGGCGCGCTATTAGCTTTGCTGAGAAGGAGTATCGGGACAACCTGGACAGGGCCCGCAATCTTTCATTTCTGGGGACGGTCATAAACACTGCTTTCAAACAAAAGAAATCGCTCGATCCAGAAGACCTGAAGAAATTGGAAAAGGCAGAAAAGTTGGCGAAGGGCATTCGCAACGCGGCCGGCGGTTCCGAAGATAAGGTAAAAATAGAGAAGCCCCCAAAGGACCTTGCTACCGCCCTTGGTATGTTCGAAGATCTCGCCGAATCACTGAAAAGCAAAGTGGAGAAAACGCCCAAGCGCGTGGTTTCCGCTGCCGTGATTGATGAAGCTAATGTTTTACTTGAAGTCATTCGCATCGTTAGGGCTTTCCCGCCCAAGGCGTAACTGTTGAACCACATACCCAAGCCGACTAGTCTTAGCGCTCGGGTACTCTTCCCTCTGGCTGTTCTCGCGAGCCTAATCTCCGCTTCCTTTATACGTGGCCAACAAGACGATGACATCGTCCGGGTCAATACGGATTTGGTTGTCCTCAACATAACGGTTACGGACAAAGGGGGAAAATATGTTCCCGGCCTTCATCTTTCCGACTTGAAGATCTTCGAGGATGGCAAGGAGATCTCGCCCCAGCTGATTACAGACTTTAGTGTTCACGAAGCTCCTTTTGCATCAGTCGTGTTACTGGACACTTCAGGCAGCATGGAAACTCGTCTTTCGTTAGCTCGCTCTGCCGCAATTCGATTCCTCGATAATCTGCGCGAGGAAGATGTTGCTGCGGTCTACAAGTTCGATACGAAGGTTGAGAAGATACAGGAGTTTTCAACGGGCCGCGATTTTGCTCCGATGGCCTTTGGAATGCGAGCGAACGGAATGACCACGCTAAATGATGCAATTGTTGACGCCGCAAAGGCGCTCGCCGAGCGGACGGAAAAGCGGAAAGCGATCGTTGTTCTCTCCGATGGTATTGACACTCGCAGTAGGGCCTCATCGGATAAAGCCCTGGAGAGTGCACTTGCCGTGGGTGCGAGCATTTACGCGGTTGATATGTCTGCGACCGACGGAAGCAATTTTCGTAATTCCCAAAGCGCGGCAACATTGAGGAACTTTGCCGAGAAGAGTGGGGGACGGTTTGTCTCGACGCCGGGTGGTCCCGGCCTGCGCGATGCCTTCGCTAGTATCGCGGAAGAGCTAGGCCATCAGTATACGGTCGCCTATCGTCCACGCAATCGGGCGCGTGACGGGAAGTGGCGAAAGCTGGATGTGAAGGTTTCTCGCAGTGATCTTATTGTAAGAACGCGCAAAGCGTATCGGGCACCGAGAGGTTAGGGTTTCAGGTATTGAGGTTGCGAGGCAGGGTCTGCTTTCGATGCGATACCCGATCAGGAGAGCGTAGTCTTATTAAGCGATTTGTCGCGATGCCTTTCCAGCGCAAGTTCAACTAATACATCAAGCATTCGGGTGTAACTCAAGCCTGAGGCTGCCCACATTTTCGGGTAACCCGAGACTTCGGTAAGGCCGGGCATAGTATTCAATTCATTTACGACCAGTTCTTTAGTGTCGCGCCTGAGAAAAAAATCAACGCGCGCAAGGCCGGAGCCGTCAACCGACTGGAATGCTCGAATAGCCAGTCTCTGAATTTTTGTAGCCAGAGCCCTGGAAACAGGGGCGGGCACAACAAAATCCACGTGTCCCGTCTTCGTATATTTCTCTGTGTAATCCAGAAAACCCGCCGAATTGTCGTGCACCACATACTCACCGGGGAGGCTCGCCGTGGGCACGTCGTTACCCAGAACTGCACACTCAATCTCTCTTGCATCAACAGCTTCTTCAACTATTATTTTGCGATCGTATTGAGCTGCCAACTCGATAGCTCGTTCAAGCGAGGCCTTGTCGATAGCTTTCGAAACTCCTACGGACGATCCAAGGTTGGCGGGCTTTACAAAACAGGAAAAGCCAATATCACGCTTGATGGTTCTAATCACGCTGGAGGCATCTTTGTTCCACTGCGAACGCAAAAACCAGACGTACTTACACATGGGAAGACCCGCCTGAAGAAACAGCAACTTCATAGTAACTTTGTCCATGCCGCAAGCGGAGGCGAGCACGCCGCACCCGACATAAGGAATATCAGCCATCTCAAGTAATCCTTGAATTGTCCCATCCTCGCCGAACGGACCATGCAGCACCGGGAAAACCACGTCAATTTGCTGCGACGACAGACTTTCTCCGTTTAAGTCGAACGAGAGCAATCCTGGATGCGAGGGGTCTCCCAGAATTGCTACATCGCTCCGAGCCGCCGAGGCCAGGCGAGAAGGAAGCAAGGATCGCGCGTTTTGCGGCAGCAGCTGAGAAGCTTCTGGAGGCGATAGCCACTTCCCTTCTCTCGAGATCGCTATAGGAAGGACATCGTACTTCTCTCGATCGATCGCCTCGATGACTGAAGCCGCCGAACGTACTGACACTTCATGTTCGCCGGATCTGCCGCCGAAAATAACTCCAACGCGGAGCTGCTTTGCCAAATGAGTACCCTGCCTTGTTTATAGAATAGTTTTGCCAAGCGCCGACAATATCAACTCAACACCAAGTTCGGCGGTCTTGTTATTAACATCGAGGGCTGTGTTGATCTCGACAACTTCAAGTGAGCGCATGCCGCCGGCTTCCGCAATCTTTTCCATAGCGAGGTGGGCTTCCCTATAAGTGAGACCACCACGCACAAGAGTTCCGGATCCAGGGGCGTCGCCGGGATCAAGCGCATCAACATCGAATGTTACGGCGTAGCCACCGCTGGCACGCGATGCAATCGCTATCGCTTCGTCAATGCAGGCGCTCATTCCGCGCTCATCAATCTCTCGCATTGTGATGAAGCGAATTCCAAGTTGGGCAATAAGCTCTCGCTCGCCACGATCGATGTCCCGGGCGCCCACGTGCACACAAAATTCCGCATCCAGCTTCGGCGTAAATCCGCCAATGTTTGTGAGCTCCTTCGCACCGTAACCCAGCACTACGGCGAGCGGCATTCCGTGAATGTTTCCAGACGGGGTTGTGTCTGGCTGGTTCATGTCCGCATGCGCGTCGAACCAGATTAGTCCGGGAATTTCATTTCTTCGACGACAGTAAGAAGCGAAGCCGGCAATTGAACCGATTGCGATGGAGTGGTCGCCGCCGAGTACAAGGGGTAGCTCGCCAGCGCTCAGGACCGCCTCCACTTTTTTTGCGAGTTCTTCGCAAGTTTTGCTGATCTGAGTCAAGTACTTCAGCTTGTCACCAGGCTCCGGCTCGGATGACGCTTGTTCAAGAGGGAGATCGCCGAGGTCTCGCACTGAATAACCTAGCTGCGCGATTCTCTGTCTAAGCTTGGCAACGCGAAGGGCGGCAGGGCCCATATCAACGCCGGCCATACTCGCGCCGTAGCCCAGCGGGACACCGAGAATGCCCACCGCCTTTGGAACTTTGAAGTTCGCCACGCGTTGCTTCTGATTGTTTTCTGCCACCAGTGCGCCCAATGTAATTACCAACTTTCCTTCTTCTAGCCGCCAAGATTGAAACCACTACCACCACCCGACTGCGACGGGAAGAACGGTTTTAGGAGTCCTGCCAGGGCTGCCAGGTTCCGAGTCTGAATCAGTAACTCTCCGGGACCGCTGAATTCCGCCACGATACCTTCGCCGCTCATCATGCTGCGAAAGAAACCGGCCGCAGCTTTGCGCAAGGTGTACTGCGTTGTTCCCTCCCAGGCCACCAGGTGTCCCGTATCGACAACATAACGCTCGCCCGGCCTCAAAACTTTTCGGTGAATCGCACCAAACGAGGAAACCAGCAACAATCCGCGCCCTTGCACCATAAGAACAAACAACCCTTCGCCACCGAAGAATGATTTCGCGCCGCCCCATTTCGTATCCACAGTTAAAGTTGCGTCGCCCGCCAGGTAAGAAGTTGATTGAACGAAAAACGACTGATTGTTTAGTTCGATTGCGGCAATATCTCCGGGCGCACCAGGGGCAAAAGTTACCTCGCCTGGTCCCCCACGGGCGGTAAAGGTCGAAACAAACGCCGACTCTCCTCCGGCCGCTCGTTTAATCGCACCGAAGAGTCCTCCCTTCATTTGCGATTGCAGGTCGATATTCGCGGACATCGAGACCATCGCGCCAGCCTCGGCCTGAATCGACTGCTCAGCCTGAAGCTGGATCACGGCGAGGGAAAAGGCCGGTTGATGTAACACTTCATATTTATAACCCCCGCCCTGGCCTCGGGAATCTTCATCAATGTGAATTCCATGATCCTGAGAAGTTTGGGAAGCCTCCGGTCGTCCCGTTGAGGCACGTGCGGAGTTCGAGGCGTCGGAATTTTCGAGTCTATATCCGCACGCACCGCAAAAGACCGCTCCCTGAAGCAATAGCGCGGCGCATTTGGGACAATTCATAAGCTCACTCCCGGCGATTTATCTTTGATAATGGCCACCGCCTCTTCCGGTGTCTCGGCAAAGTCGAGTGCGGAAACATCTTCGTCAGTTACAGCAAGATGCTTTTGCCACCCACGCACAATCGGAGGCCAGCAATCGCCAAGCAAAACAAGCGGGCGTGGACCAATCACGCGCGTTTGGATCTTATTCCAAACCAGGGACAACTCGGTGACCGTGCCCATGCCGCCTCGAATAGCAATAAATCCAACAGATCGTGTAATCAGCTGCTGCAGTCTCTCGTAAAAATGAGGAGTAGCTACTTTGTCAGTGAGATAACGATTTGGTTCCGCCTTAAATTGATTCATCACGATGCCGAGTACCCGACCACCTCGCTCACGCGCGCCGCGACTCGCCGCTTCCATCACTCCCAGATAGCCGCCGGTGCAAATGGTATAACCCGCTTCGGCCAGGAGTTCACCCACACGCCTTGCCTGCGCATACTCGGAATCAGGTTCGCCACATTTTGCGCCACCAAAAATTGTGACGATGCGTTCACCTACATTAACCTCGCTCATTCCTGCAACCTTCCCGCTCAACATCTGTGAACCCGAGCGTTTGTGTTCGACGTAGTCATCGTGGTTTTTGAACGCGGTGGACTATGCGTGCAGCCTGGCCCAGTCATTGAACTCCACGCAGAGGTGGGACGGCAACTCGACATCATCAAGCGGTAGCGACCGGCTAATATGCTCAACCTTTGCATGTTCATTATTCTGGTCGGCACGCTTGGAAGTAAGCGTTCGGCCGGTCGCTACCGCTCGCGGTTCTGATGTCGAGTACTATCCGTGATCTCCCTCCAACTGAACCCTAAAAGACAGACCTTGACGTATGTCCACTACTGTGTGTTTCCAACCAGACCAACCGGACTACGGACGGAGCCGGTAGAGCATGCGCGGGAATGGAATCGTTTCTCTTACGTGTTCGATGCCGCACATCCACGCCGTGCAACGCTCAATTCCCATGCCGAATCCTGCGTGAGGGACGCTGCCATATCTGCGCAAATCGAGATACCACTCGAAAGCTTCCTGCGGTAATTCATGAAGTGCGATCTGTTCCTTGAGGAACTCGAGGGACGTGGCTCGCTCGCCACCACCAATCACTTCGCCATATCCTTCCGGAGCAAGCACATCGACGCCAAGTGCCAACTCAGCTCTCTCCGGATCTCGGGCCATGTAAAACGCTTTCACTTCGGCCGGGTAATGATGGACCATGAGTGGCTTATCGTAATTTGCGGACAAATACGTCTCGTCAGGCGCGCCGAAATCGCCGCCCCACTCAAAACGCGTTTCAAAGACGCCTTTAGCATGACCCTCATGCAGGATCTTCACCGCATCGTCGTAGTGTAAGCGCGGAAAGGGCGGTACAATCGCCTCGAGTTTTGAAGTATCGCGCTCCAAGATCGCTAACTCTTCGCCGCGAGTGTCTAACACTCGCGCCGCGATGCAAGCAAGCATCCTTTCCGACAAAATCATCACATCGTCGAGCGTCGCATAAGCCATCTCCGGTTCCACCATCCAAAACTCCGTCAGATGGCGGCGCGTCTTTGATTTCTCCGCGCGAAAAGTTGGGCCGAAACAATAAACTTTCCCAAAGGCGGCGGCGGTGGCCTCGTTGTAAAGCTGGCCTGATTGCGTGAGATATGCCTTCTCGCCTTCAAAGTAATCAACCTCAAAAAGCGTTGTCGTTCCTTCACAGGCTGCCGGCGTGAAGATGGGGGCGTCACAGAGGGTGAAACCGTCGCTGTCCAGAAAATCGCGCACAGCCTTAACAACCGTGTGGCGCACTTTAAGGATTGCATGCTGGCGCCGGGACCTTAGCCAAAGGTGGCGATGGTCCATCAGAAACTCAGTGCCGTGCTCCTTAGGCGTGATCGGATAATCATGAACCTCGTTGAAAACTTCAGCATGCAGCAGATCAATTTCATAACCACCCGGTGCGCGCGCGTCGGCACGCACCTTTCCCAAAACAGCCAGGGCCGATTCCTGCCCCAGGCCCACGAGAGCGTCCCATACTTCCGGTGCAACAGAATTCTTCACGGCTACGCATTGCACAACGCCGGTGCCATCGCGCAATTGCGGAAAGAGAATCTTGCCGCTCGAACGCAAGTTGTAAAGCCAGCCCTTGATGGTGACTTCCTCGCCTACATGCTCGGAAAGTTGGTTAATAAAGGTTTGCGGCAGAGTTTTCGTCGCTAATGTTTTTGATTCTGTAGCCATTTATATTGTCTGATTTATTATCGCGGCCAATTAGTTGACGATCATTCGTTCTCTAATCGTTTTGCGCAATGCCGGGAATCGATCCAGCCAATCGGCAGCCTGCAGGACGATGAAAAACGTGGGCTGTATAAATTGCTCATAGACGCTGCCTCGATTGCACACAGCTGTTTGATACGAGAATGTCCCAATGGCCTTGAGGCCGCGTTGAATAGTCATCAGTCGAAATTCCCGCGCAAATTCATCGGGATCAAGAGCGTCAAGGCCAAGCAGTCGACGCTCCTCCAACAGAAACAATCTGTAGGCGCGAAGCTCTGCGAATGAGGGCAATTCAGATCGCCTGTCTAACAAGAATGAAACCAGGTCGTATGTGACCGGACCCATCCGGGCGTCCTGATGATCTACGACGCGCAAACGGTTGTTGCTGTCAACCATCAGGTTCGCCGCGTGGAAATCGCGGTGACATAAGACGCGCGGCCGGGCAGCGAGTTCAGCGGATATGTCATTAAGCTCCGCTTTTAGCTCAGCAGCTTCTGCGTGGCGAAGCGTCTCGCTTCTTAGACTTCCAAAATAATGCTCCACGAAGAAATCCAGTTCCCACGAGAGTTTTGCCTCATCGAAAGCGAGACGGCTGGCGATTGATTCCCTCTCGTAAGCCTGGGAGGTGGCCTTCTGTATTTGCGCTATCAGATTAATCGCGCGCTCTTTATACTCGTCGCATTCATCTTCCGGAGCTGCTTCATAAACACGAAACAATTGCCGATCACCAAGATCCTCCTGCACGATGATCCCGCTTTGGCCATCGACTGAATAGATTTCAGGCACAGGGATCCCATTTTCAAGGAAGAGTCGTGTGACATCTAAGTAAGGGTGAAAGTCAGGGTCAAAAGGCTCGGGATATACTGCCGCTACCGCTTTTGCCTTTTTCCAGGGGATGCGAAAGTAACTCCGCGTCGAGGCGTCAGGCGTGAGCGGGACAATCAGTTTGTTCTTGATGCCCTGGCTTTCCAGAAACTTCGAGAGCCGCTCGGATGCGGGGAGTTCAAAAGCGCTGTTACTCACATGTTGTGCTGAGCTCATTTACGGAAGGAAGCGAAGGTTCACAGTACCGCCCTTCTGTTTTTATGTGATCTGGAATTGTATCATTCAGTCAGAGGCACGACAAAATTGTCGCCTCGTATTTCGCCTTTAAGAGCCTTCGGCGGTGGGGTTTTCCCATGGATTAGCGACGCACAAACGACCGCAGCACTCTCGATTACGTCGCCCGTCCGAATCGTTACATTGTCGCCAAGCAGAGAGCGCTTAACGAGCGCGCCAGTTTCTACAGTCACTTTGTCCCACAGTATCGACTGGTTGACTTCAGCTCCTGCCGCAATTTTGCATCCGGCGCCGGCGAAGAGACTTTGTTTGCGCTGAGCCAGCAGAAGCAAACTGATATCCAGATACCTCTGCATTGTAGAAAGCTCGTACCAATTGCCTTTGGCCACATGCACGGCAATGCGTTCGCCCACTGCGACAGCCTGTGGGTAAACGTCGGTGGTGGAATGGGAAAACACGCCGCGGGGAATGTAGTCGAATATCTTCGGTTCAAGTATCTGGATGCCGGTAAACATCAGCGGCGGGGCGCCGGCTGAGAATTCACCAGGGATTGGCATGCCGCCGAAACCTTGCAGGAAGCCATTGGAGTTTTTGACAACCGAGAACTGCTCGTAAGGAACGTTTGGCAACAGCACAAGCGTTGCCAGTGCCGCTGTGCGTCGATGTGTCTCAAAAGCCGCATTTAAATCGATGTCTGTAATTATTTTCCCGTTGACAACAACAAAAGTCTCGCCCTCCAACAGCGTTCGAGCGTTGTCCATTGCGCCGCTGGTGCCCAAAATTTCGGGCTCTTCAACATAGTGCAAGGTCACTCCAAATTTACTGCCGTCGCCAAGAGCACGCCGGACCGACTCCGGCCTATGATGAAGGTTAACAACTATTTCATCGCAGCCATTGCTCGCCAGATACTCAGCAACATAACCGACCAGGGGCTTTCCCAGGATCGGAATTGCAGGCTTGGTTCGGTCTTCGGTAAGTGGCCACAAACGCGTGCCGTAGCCGGCGGAAAGAATCATAGCGCGCATATCAGGACATTCTATGCGTTCGGAGGCTGAGCTGAAAACCGTTAGTCGTGAGAGCTGGCTCAGTCTGACAAATAATAGCAGGACCAATGAATCGGCGGACTAAGGAGTGCCTGGAGCGACACCCTCAACACAGAAGCGTGAGCGGTAGCGACGCGGCTGATACATTCAACTTAATAATAAGCCCATTACAGAACCGAGCGCGGTAGAGCCTCTGTGAAAACTTCGGGTCTCAGCGCCAAAGGCGCGAAATAGGAACTGTCGACCGAAAATAGTGGGGTTTGCGCTGTTTCAAACATCATTTCGCGCCTTCAGCGCTAAGAACCTTTAACTGGTCTTCCCTGGGCCGATGGCCCAGGGAGGGGTCCCCAGCCGAGCAGCTCGGCTGGGGTGCGAGACTGTTACATTTCGCGCCTTCAGCGCTGCAACTTGGTTAGACTCAAGTTGAGTCTAGCATCCGGCGCTACCGAGACTGTGCGAAAACTCAGCGATCCCAAAGGGCGGCTCAAGCTCTGCCATTTTGCAGGTTAGGAAGGGCGGCTTGCCCCCGCTCGAGCGCCAACGGCGCCACTGATTACTTCACCCTTCAAGTTACAGCCGCTTCCGATCAAGCCTCAGAGTGTTTCCACTTAGAAGCCATTTTCCCTTCTTAGTGATATCCCGTTTAGATATTACCCGACCAGTCGCGCCGTTGGCGCTCGAGCGGGGGCAAGCCACCCTTCCTAACCTGCAAATTACTCTGCGCGCTTTTTGGGTTTTCACACAGGCGCTACCGCGCTCGGTTCTGTAAATGTTTCGACCCAGTCGGTTTGTTTTTGAACGTAACTCAGATTCAGTGTGTGATTATTTTTAAACCTCGATCGACGAACCGGGTATGAACTAATGTCCGGCTCTTTAAGAAGCTTTTGAGGCGTCGCGAATCATCAGATCGAAGGTTCCCGGTGCGACCTTCCGAAAGCGCGTGTTTCGATTGAGGGAAACCGCGATACTGATTGTTGGATTCTGTCCTGTGAATTTGAAACCACCTTCGAGCAGTCGGTTGTAGACCTCATTAACGTGAAGCGCCCCACCCTCTTCGCGCAGCAACAGTGTGACGGCTTGCGGGATGGTTCGATCCATGAAGCGATCGCTAACCGCTTCGGTATTCGGTCGTAGCGTGGGGATTTCCTGCCGCCTGGCGTCTATGGAAAATTCCGGGCGTGATTGCTGGGCCGAAGGACGCATTGCCGCCTCGAGTTCCGCGTCGGACGGAAGACCTGATAGATTGCTCACCGAAAGATTACTTGAGGCCAACACCGAAGAAAGAAGCCGATAGATGGCCGCTTCTGTTTGGCTGGTGAGTGTATCCATCTCAGCCAGCTCCGCACGAACCGCGTCAGCTTCTACTTCCAGCTCTCTCAGCCGTGCGGCCAAATGCATCCGCGCCGCACGCGACTGGCGGAGACTTTGTTCTAAACGCGAGAGCAGGTTTTCGTTGGGCCGGTCTATCATTGGGGAAATCTTAGAGGCCTTTTAGTTTTTTCACAATAGGTTTCTGCCAGAAGGGTGATGGCGTCGGTCCGGTCGTAGCCGCAATTCGTCAGATTGCGTCGCAAACTAACTGTTTCCGTTACAGGATGAGGTCGTAACCTGGCTGAAGTTTGGCGCTGCGGCTGTGCCGCCTGATGTGCGGAAAGGCCTATGGCCTTCCGGCAAAGAGAACAGAGTTTTGGAGCTACGCCTCCAATAGGGTTAAGAAGAAGGGGCGCAGCCCCGGAATAAGCGACCGATCTCCGGAAGGTCTGTGACAGTCGAAGACCTTCCGCACATCAAACGGCATAGCGGTGCAGGCAAGGTGAAATGAGACTAGAGATCACCGATCGCGATTCAGCACGTAGGTCGGTATTGCTCGCAAAGTTTCCGAATACTCAGACTCTGTCAGGATATCGAGCGAACTCCGCGCAGCCTCCGCGTATTCATCAGCCTGTATGCGAGCTCGCTCGTTGGCGCCAACACGTTCAACAGCTTCCAGAAGCTTCGACCGGCTGACACTTTCGTATTTCCGATCGCTCATTACATCCTGCACCATCCCGTGCGCGGAAGCGTCACTCTCAATCAAGTAAATCAACGGCAGAGTTACCTTGCCTCCCAGAAGATCGACGCCGGCTCCCTTCCCCAACGCATCCTCTGTAGAAGTAAAGTCGAGCAGGTCGTCCGTTAGCTGGAACGCCATTCCCAGGTTCATACCATAATCGCCGAGAGCTTTCTGCTCCGTTTCGCTTGCGCCACCAAGGATGGCGCCGACCTCGCAACACGCGCTAAAAAGATATGCGGTTTTTCGTTGGATGATATCGAGATATTGCGCTTCGGAAACGTCAGTTCTTCGCAGCGTAGTCAATTGAAGCAGTTCTCCTTCAGTCATCTTACGCGTGACGCGGGTCAGGATGTCGAGAATCGGCAGCGATCGTTCCGCCAGGCTGATTTCGAACGCCGACATGTAAAGCCAGTCACCCATCAGGACCGCCGTTTCATTTCCATAAAGCGCATTAACAGTAGGACGATTTCTGCGAGTCTCGGCGCTGTCAATGATGTCGTCGTGTACCAACGTAGCGGTGTGGAGAAACTCCATCACCGTTGCCATGCGAATCGAGTTGTAACGCGAACCGTCGCCACCGACTGAGTAGTTTGAAAGGATTGTTAATGCGGGCCGAACCCGCTTACCACCGGACTCGCGAAGATAATCACCAAGATAGGCAATGACCTGGACGTTCGAGCGCGCCTGGCGCTCAAACTCCGCTTCAACTTGCGCCAACTCAGCAGCGACGAGGTTGAAGATGCGCTTCGCGGTAAGCTTGACCTCCTCGAGCACTGCGCTTTGTTCTACTGTTTGCATTAAGCGTTTTAGGGAGCCGCGAGACCCTAGTTCGTCCGATAATTAGAAAACTGCATATTAATACCGAAATCTTTGGCTTTAAGATTGGCGATTATTCCCTGAAGTGTGTCGCGATCTTTGCCTGATACGCGAACCACATCCCCCTGTATTGAAGCCTGCACCTTCGCCTTCGAGTCTTTGATGAACTTTACGACTTCTTTGGCTTTCTCTTGTGGAATGCCCTGCTGGATCTGGACGCGTTGTCTGACTGTGCCACCTGCGGCCGGGTCGACAGTCCCGTAACTTAGAGCCTTAAGAGGTACTCCACGACGCACTAATTTTTGTTGGAAGATATCATTCATATTACGCAGCCTGGTTTCGTCTTCGGCGGTTAGTATTAATTCGTCACTCTCCAAAACCACGGTAGCGTTGCTGCCTTTGAAGTCAAACCTCTGACGTACTTCCTTGATTGTTTGATTGATCGCATTCGTCAATTCTGCCCGATCAACCTCAGATACGATGTCAAACGAGTTGTGCTGAGCCATTACGGTCTAAACGCCTTTGGGGATTCCACTTGTGGTTATTTATCAAGAAAAGGATAACATCAAATTGTCAGCATGTGAAAGTTGTCGCTAGGGGTCGATAGGTACTCTTGGGGGTTACGGAAGAGCGGGGGCAAGCCCGCCTTCCCTACCTGGAGCTTTTCCAACTTGAACCCTTTTTTGAGGCTCTTAAGGTTCTCACATCCAGAGAGTCAATCAACTAAGAGAGCACGGTTCACTAAAATCAGCTCGGGGTTGGAAAGTGGGGCGTGCACCCACTCTTTAGGCAATGTGCAATTTGAAAAGTTTGGCGAAATTGCTGGTGGTATTGCGCGCTATTTCTTCAACTTCTACGCCATGAATGCCGGCCAGGCAACGCGCCACTTCAACCACGTAGGCCGGTTCATTTCGCTTTCCCCGAAACGGTATAGGTGCCAGGAAAGGGCAGTCGGTCTCAATCAGTAATCGATCCAGCGGGACCTGCTTCGCTACGTTTCGGAGGTCATCTGCTTTTTTGAAAGTCACGATACCCGAGAAGGAGATCAGGAAACCTAATCCGATCGCCTTCTCGGCCAGCCCGAGACTGCCGCTAAAGCAGTGCATGATGCCGGGAAGACTGGAGCCGGCCCACTCAGTGTTCAGAGCCTCTATCGTTTCGTCTTCTGCCTCTCGCGTGTGAACAATCACCGGCACGCCTGCCTCGCGGGCCATTTGAAGTTGCCGGCGAAAGATTTTCAGCTGCACATCGCGCGGTGAATTGTCGTAGTGAAAGTCGAGACCAATTTCACCCCAGGCTATAACTCGCGCATTGCTGGTCAGCAATCGCCTGATCTTCTCTTCAGCCAGATCGTCGTAAAAACGCGCGTCGTGAGGATGTATGCCTACTGCGGTATAGACACTCTGATGCTTTTCGCCCAGCTTGACTGCGCGCTCCAACGCCCCGCTATGTGGGTCGCCGGTGCCAACATTTAGTATCGCGGACACGCCGGCTTCGCGCGCACGCTGGATGACCTCATTACGATCAGCGTCAAACTCCGGCCCATCAATGTGTGCGTGTGAATCGACGAGCATCGGTGCGGGAAGTTTGCGCTGCCGTCAACGAGCGGAGCGGTTTATCCTACGCTGAGCAGAGTTTATCGATCAAAACTGATGATTCCCCTGCTAAGCAGGGCTTTTATCATCCGCAGGCTGTCAACTTCGCGAAATGGGGTAATAGATAGGATGGACTTAACATCCCACTCCCCATTAATGCGTGAAAGAAGGAACCCCTCTTGAGGAGCAAGTTGACTGTCATCGAGGCGATCCGCGGCAACGAGCACCCTGGGAACAGCGTGCGGTAATAAAGGGGCGACGTACATTTGCTTGATAAATTTTGCTTCCGCGACGTGCAGCAGATTCCGGGCCTCGGAATTCTTGGGCTCTTTTTGCAGGATGCTTTGAACAGTTGACCAGGCTAATTCAGCGTCCCCTCCGTCAAGCTCTAATCGCGCTGTTTTCAATAGTTCCGGAATTGTCTCCGGCACGTCCCCTAAATCCGTTCCGGCGCTAAAACTTTTAGGTACTTCGCCGGAAACCCGCGCGATGCCTTTGCTAACCAGATCATAAAGCTGACCGTAGACGTGAAAAGGAGAAGCATGCATGTTGTAGCAAATCTCAGCCACCGACATACGCTTCTCAACAAAGTAAAATATTTGGCGCACCTCTTTGCCCACCGTCAAAAATGCAGTCCAGCCCGGATCCAGTTCCAGCACGGCGCGGTCAGATGGAATCTTGGTGCGATAACGTTTCCATTCATCGATTCGATAGGCTCCATCCATGACGACCTTCGTCGGTTCGACCTCGATGCGAATGAGCTCGGCGGGAGGCGGTTCATTGTCATAGAGTTCAAAGTGTGCTTCCTCCCAAAGAAATAAATCGTAAATTATGTCCAGTGTACGAATTCGCAGAATCTCAAGGACGTCTTCCTGAGAGAGCACCTTAGTAGCCACCAGGATTTCACCCAACTTGCCGCCGGACTGCCTTTGGGTTTCCAGGGCAGCTTTCAGCCGGGCTTCATCTAACTTCCCGTAGTGAATCATCAACTGGCCCAGATACTCTTTCGGGTCGTTAGAGCTCGCGCCAACAATAACCCCATTATCAAAGTAGATCTGTTTGACAATCTTGGCACGCTCAAATTTCAGCATGCCGCTCTTCCTGCCCGTTGCCAGAAACTGCAGCAGGTCGGCGACATTCATCGTCGAGAGATTGCCATGGATTCCCATCGTCAGTTAATTCTACCGAGGTCCTGCCAAGTCATTGGTTTTGTTATTTTGAGGAAAGGCGCTAGCTGAAATCGCACGAATTTGACCTTGCGGTACAGAGTACACGTGGGGCGAACGCAGATTCAAGTGTTTAATCCTGGAAGACTGTTCAAAACTACACCCGTCACGCAGTGACGTATTCCCGATACGCCGAATCAATGCTGACCAGCCTTCCCGTAAAAACTCCCGCTGCCGAGATGATATTACCCCTAAACACTATTGCTCTGAACTGACAATTTGCGGTGCCAGACACCGGGGGCGGACCCCCTTCCAAACCTGGAGCCTTTCTGACTTGAACTATCTTTATGAAGTTTCCGGAGGTATCGCACGCGGTTGAACGCGGATAACACAGATCAGAATCCGTTTAGGTTCTGCTCGGCGTCACCTGCGTTCGTCCGCGGATATATTTCAGTCGGTTTCTGCTAACGGTCAGTCAACAACGCGGATTCTAGCCTCTGCTCCGTTGGTGCGGATTTCCGGGACATACATTGCAGGCGGAAGGCCTATGGCCTTCCGACCGGACAGAAAGAGTTTTGGGGCTATGCCCCCAAGCGGGTTAAAAAGAGGGCGTGGCCCAAAATGATCGACCGATCTACTGAAGGTCAGAGACCTTCCGCACATCAGGCGGCGAAGCCGCAGGCCCGCGGCCCAGTAAAAGTTGCACGCAAAAGTTTACAGCTGGAGCGGGCCGGTGAGGAAGGGAAATCTATTTAAGCCTTGCGCCGTTAGGGACGTCTTCGGTGAACGTGGCTATCACCGGTTTCCCTTCATCACCCACCGATGCGGCGAGCAGCATGCCCTGCGATTCGTAACCGCGAAGTTTGCGTGGCTTCAGGTTGGATACTACGGCGATCTTTCGTCCGAGCATCTGCTCCGGCTCGTAGTATTGCGCGATGCCTGCAAGGATCTGGCGCGGCTTTGTCTCTCCAATGTCGACCGTCAGAAGTAGAAGCTTGTCAGCTTTCGGAATACGTTCGGCGGTCAAGACCTCACCGACGCGCAGGTCAACCTTTGTGAAGTCGGTAATCTCGATGAGGTTTGCTACGCCTTGTGCTCCGGCAACAGCATCCGCCCCAGTTGCGCCCTGCATGGGTGGGGCTGGCTTTGTTTCTTGAGCCATAGGACTGTTTGCGACTGCGTCAGCTTCGGTCGCGTGGAAACCCGACCCCTCCGTTCTCCCTGACCGTCGGGCTACTCCCACCGCATCCGTAGTCCTCGCTTTTTGACTTTGGACATTGGACGTTGGACTTTGGCCTGGCTGTTCACCGGAAATTTCCTTCATCGTCTTTGCCTTGTCGATCCTCGGAAACAATGGCTTCACTTCGCCAATTATTATGCCTTCAGCAAGCTCGCCCCATTTAAGATTCACTGGATCAACAGCAGCCGGTGACGCGGGCGAGCCTCGCAAACTTCCCAGACCGAGCTGCGTCCAGATTTCAACAGTGGCGCCAGGCATAACTGGATGAAGGAGCACGCACAACCAGCGAAGTGTTTCAGCCGCACGATAAAGGACGGCGTTCAGCGTTTGCCGTTGGTTTTCGTCTTTCGCAAGTTCCCAGGGCTTAGCGTCGCTAATCATTTTGTCGATTCGAGCTACGATAGACCAGACAACCTCCAACGCCTTACTAAATGCGAATGCTTCAAAGTGCTGCTGAAACTGATCGCGAGCATGTTCGATAAAACCAGAGATCGTAGTTTCGTCGGTGTCCACTCCCGTGCGCTTTGCCAGGAGCAACTTGTCCTCGGAGATAATGCCGGAAGGAATTCGGCCGTCAGTGTATCGCGAAATCATTGTGAGGGTGCGGCTGGAGAGGTTTCCGAGGCCGCTGGCAAGATCGCTATTAGTGCGATCAATTAACGCTTCGTAACCGAAACGCCCGTCCTGTCCAAAAACCATCTCACGAAGACAGAAGTAACGGATTGCATCGATTGGGAAGTAGCGATTGAGAACGTCCAGTTCGACTGTGTTACCCAAAGTTTTTGACATCTTCCGTCCGGAGGGATCGAGCCACATGCCGTGCGCGACCACGGCTCGTGGCTGCTCCACGCCTGCTGCCATCAAAAACGCCGGCCAGTAGACGGCGTGAAAGCGGAGGATGTCTTTCCCGACGAGATGCAGGGCCGGCCAAAACTTCTCGAACCCCACCCTGCGCTCGCGCTCCTCATTACCAAAGCCAATACCCGTTATGTAATTTGTTAAGGCGTCAAACCAAACATACATCGTGTGCTCAGGATCGTCCGGCACCGGTACGCCCCAACTCACTGAACTTTTCAAGCGGCTAACAGAAAGATCCTGAAGCCCGCCGCGGACGAAACTGGTTACTTCGTTGTTTCTCGACTCGGGCTGTACAAAATCCGGGCGCGATTCATAGAGTGACATCAACGCCTCAGCATAGTCAGAAAGACGGAAGAAGTAACTCTTCTCCGAAATGCGATCGAGCGCGATTTCATGGACTAGGCAAGTGGGCGGCTCGCCTGCGTTCTTCGGCTTTGCATACTCGTCTTCACTTTTGTAAGCGGCGCACGCCGCACAGAACCATCCCTCGTAATGGCCCTTGTAGATTGCATCGTTGCCTTTCGGAGTTTTGGCTCCCGCGGCGCGGCGCCAGAATTCTGCGACACCCTGATAATGGAAAGGTTCGCTGGTGCGCATGAAAATGTCGTAGCCGCTGTTTTCAGTGTCCAGGCGAAACTCGGCAGTCATCTTCTTGAAGTAATTGACAACGTAATCAGCCTGTTCTTTAGGTGTGCGGCCGGCGCGCTGGGCAGCGCGCTCGATATTTATTCCGTGCTCGTCGGTTCCCGTCAAGAAAAACGTTTCAATTCCCTGTTGCCGCTTGTGACGCGCAATCGTGTCAGCCACGATCATCGTGTAGAGATGACCAAGATGAGGCAGGCTGTTGGCGTAATAGATGGGAGTCGTTATGTAGAAAGTCATTAGCAGTAAATCGTGAATCGTAAATCGTAAATGGTTAAAGACGTTTCTCTCTGGTTGTGGCGGACGCGTTCCAACAGGCGTCATTCGATTCAAAGAGGAGCGCAGCTTCAGATAACGGGTCTTCTGAACGTAACCGAGCGGCCGAGACTTACCTGCGGTTGGTAGTTCTAGCGGCCTCTCTTCTCCAGATGTCGGGACAGGCCTGTCAGCATACGGCCGATTTCATCAAGAGAGGAGCGGAGCGCAAGATAACTGCTCTCCTCAACGTAGCTGAGTCTGCTGGCTATCAAAAGCTCTGTCTCAACCTCGCTGGCTGATCCTTGTGAGTTCGACAAGAAATGCGCGAACTCGTTGTACGATTTACGGCCAGCCCCTTCAGCGATGTTGGCAGGAATTGAAACCGCCGCTCTTCTTATCTGCGAAGTTAGGCCGAATCTTTCCTCTTTAGGAAAATTCTCAGTGGCTCGATATACCGCTACAACAAAGTCAATTCCCTTCTTCCAGACATCCAGTTTTTCATGAGGACGCATATTGTTCTCCTCAGCGGAAGTTTGAAAGCGGGGTTACTATTCACGATTTACGATTTACGATTTACTTCCTGGATCCTTTATGTCCTCACTCTTTTCCAGTTATAAGAGCCATCGCCTCGGCACGTGTACGCGGATCGGTGCGGAAGCCGCCCAGCACAGCGGAAGTTATGGTCTTTGCGTCGGCCTTGCGCACGCCTCTCAGTGTCATGCACGTGTGAGCGGCCTCAATCACGACCATCACACCGATAGGTTTGAGCCCTTCGAAAAGTGTATTCGCAATATCTGTAGTCAAACGTTCCTGAAGCTGCAGTCGCCGCGAGAATGTTTCGGCCAGCCGCGCCAGCTTCGATATTCCGAGAATGCGTCCCTCTTTTGGGATGTAGGCGATGTGGCATTTACCTACAAAAGGCGCGAGGTGATGTTCACACAATGAAGCGATACTAATATCTTTAACTATGACCATCTCATCGTGCTTGTCTCCCGGCAAAGGGACAACGTGCTGGGTCGCATCTTCGCGCATTCCGGACGTCAATTCAGCATACATCTCGGCCACACGCTTGGGTGTCTCCTTCAAACCGGGGCGGTCAGGATTTTCACCCAGCCCTTCAAGAATCATGCGCACACCTTGCGCAACCAGCTCAAGGTCGACTGGAGGCAGTCCATTCTCCCTTGATTTTTGGTTTCCCTTCTCTTCAGAAAACTTCGTAGCCATGCAAAACCCTTTTGCCGATTGCCGGTGCACACTTCAGAAAATGCTATTCAAGTTAGGCGAGTTCTTCTAATACCTTCAAGCTTGAGTTTATGAAACAGCGGGGGCATGCCCCCTTCCTAACCTCGAGCTGGACTAACTAGAAATTGAATCTCATCTTGAGAGCCCGGGACCTTGGAGGTCCGTGTTAAATTTAATAATCTCTCAGGTCAGGAAGGGGGCATGCCCCCTTCCTAACCTCGAGCTGGACTAACTAGAAATTGAATCTCATCTTGAGAGCCCGGGACCTTAGAGGTCCGTGTTAAATTTTAATAATCTCTCAGGTCAGGAAGGGGGCATGCCCCCGCTGTCTCCCTAACCAGGTCTGATTAGCTATCTGCCGCGCTTCGCAAAAGCGCTGCGCGCGGCGTCTTCTACAACTCTTAAGGGAACGTTCGCGTCTCGGGCTGCCTGCCGGCATTGTTCATATTCCGGCATCTCTTTCAATGTGTGACCATTTAACTGCGCTACTTTAACATCAATCGGCCCATACTGCGTTTCCACCGAAACAATCCTACGCTCCAATGCCTGTCGTTCGACTTCGTAAGCCCGAATGCCAAGCGTTGTTGTCTCGGCAAAAAGCATTTTGCCCAGCGGTGCTCGTTGTTCATCCCGACAGAGAACGGATAGCAAGACGCCGGGACGGTTTTTCTTCATCTGTACGGACGTGAAGTAGCAATCAAGCGCACCGAGATCAAACGCACGTTCCATAACATGCCCCAATATCTGCGGCGATACGTCGTCCATGTTCGTTTCAATCATCCAGAGAACTTCTGCCGATGATTTGCTACTTGATTGATCGTCACCAACTAAAACACGCAGAGCGTTTGGAAACTTCTCGTATTCCCGCATGCCTGCGCCGTAGCCTGTGTGTTCCAGTTTGATTTTCGGTATCGGGCCGTAGTCAGTGCAGACAGTTGTTACTATTGCGGCGCCGGTTGGCGTGACCAACTCGCCGACAATATCTGTCGAATAAAAAGGGACGCCTTTAAGCAACTCCGCGACCGCCGGAGGCGGTACAGGAAAACGCCCATGGTCCATCACGACGAAACCACTGCCAACGTGCAGCGGAGAGGAAACGAATCGCTCGATCTCAAGTAAGTCAAAGCAGATCGCCGCGCCGACCACGTCAATGATTGCATCAAGCGCGCCCACCTCATGGAAATGAACCTCCTCGACCGGTTGGTTATGCACGTGAGCTTCGGCCTCAGCCAAACGTGAGAATATCTTCCCGGCCCGGTCCTTGACGCCTTCCGACAGACGGGAGTTATTAATAATTTCGAGAATGTCGGAAAGGTGACGGTGCGCATGTTCATGAGCAGTTTTCACATGAGCAAGGGTTGCGCTGATGCCGGAACGGTCGACCGTTTCAAAGTCAATTGTGTAGCCGGAGATTCCGAGCAGAGAGAGCCTTTGTTTGAAAACGTCCGGATCGACACCCGCGGCGATCATGGCCCCGAGGACCATGTCGCCACTTGCACCAGCGAAGCAGTCGAAATACAGAGTTTTCATAGCAGGACAGACATTCTTGTCTGTCAGTTCTTTAAAATTGTAAATCGTGATAGGTAATTATGAAGATTGATGGTAACAGAGCGCAGTTAGAAAGTGTCAAGAGGCCTTCAGAATGGCTCCGCCCTCTTGATTCGAATCAATTAAGAGCGGGGGCAAGCCCGCCTTCCCGACCACGAGCTGACTTGAGTCGAGCTCAGCTACGATATACTCTGCGCTTTTGCAAACCCAACCATTGTTCACAAGTGAGGATCTAAAGCTTAAGTGACCCTTATTCAGATCCAGGATCGATTAAAAGAACAGGTACGTGCTGCTGCGCTGGAGCTTTTTGGTGTTGAGTTGGACCAGCTGAACGCCGAGACTCCACCCCGTCCGGAGTTGGGGGACCTTGCCTTTCCGGTGTCTTTCGAATTAGCAAAGCTGATCAAGCAAGGCACCGGAGTAAAGATCGCTCCGCGCACCATTGCTGAGCAGTTGAAAACGAAACTGGAATCCAGCGGCGAAGTCTCGCGCGTGGAAGTTGCGGGCGCGGGTTATTTAAATGTGTTTTTCGAGCGCGCAAAGTTGTTAGCATTGTTTGCTGCGGAAAAGTCCGTCCAGGCGCAGGAACTTTCACCCTTACCGGATCGGCCCAAGAAGATGGTCGAACACACCAGCATCAATCCCAACAAAGCCGCGCACATCGGGCACGTGCGAAACGCAGTATTAGGCGATACCTTTGTCAGAATACTTCAGGCTGCCCGGGAAAGAGTTGAGGTTCAGAATTACATTGACAACACAGGCGTGCAGGTAGCCGACGTAGTTGTCGGCTTCATTCACATCGAGAAAATGAATCTCGACGCCATCAAGGCGCTCGACAATTCTCTTCCCGCCGATCGTCCATTTGATTACTACTGCTGGGACCTATACACGCAAGTGGGACTTTTTTATCGCGATGGCCAGACTGCCGGTGGGCCAAACCCTGAACGGCTAGAGCTGCGCACCGATGTATTACACGCGCTGGAGCAAGGAAACAATCCCACGGCGGAGCTCGCCGACTATGTGGCCACGCGAAATGCGCAATGCATTCTCGACACGATGGAACGCCTTGGCATTTGCTACGACCTGCTCGCGCGCGAGTCCGACATTTTGCATCTGCACTTTTGGCAGCGAGCTTTCGAGCTAATGAAGACTGCCGGTGTGATCAGGTTGGAGACTCAGGGAAAGCACGCCGGCTGTTGGGTCATGCCGTTTGAATCCCACACCGGCACAGACGAACACGAGTCCGACAAGATTATCGTGCGCTCGAATGGAACCGTCACTTACACCGGCAAAGATATCGCCTACCAACTATGGAAACTCGGTCAACTGGGCCTGGATTTCAATTACAAACCCTTTCGCACGTACGATGATGGGCATGTCGCCTGGGTCACTACGACTGAGCCAAATGCTGAGATACTTCCCGAAGTGCCACGACCTAATTTTGGGGGCGGCGTTAAAGTTTATAACGTTATCGATTCGCGACAGTCGTATCCACAGGAAATCGTCGCGCGCGGCGTGGCCGCAGTTGTTCCTCAGGTTGGCGCGGACGCAAGCGTCCATTTCGGTTACGAAATGGTGGCCCTCTCACCTGCGGCCTGCGCGGAGTTGGGAATCGAGTTGAGCGAAGAGGATCGCGCGCGCCCCTACATCGAGATGAGCGGACGCAAAGGGCTGGGAGTTAAAGCCGACGACTTAATCGACCGCCTTGAGGCCGACGCATTGCGTGAAGTGGAGGCCAGGCATTCTGAACTTCCTATAGAAGAACAGAAAGCTACTGCCCACCAGATCGCGGTTGGTGCGTTAAGGTATTTTCTCTTGAAGTTTACTCGTAATTCCGTGATTGCCTTTGACTTCAAAGAGGCGCTTTCGTTTGAAGGTGAAACTGGGCCATATTGCCAGTATGCGGCAGTGCGCGCTAATTCGATCTTCCGGAAATTGGACGACCAGGAAATCGCCAGGGCTCAGGAGTTGATTAAGGGCCGAAGACTTGAAGGAGAGAGAGCCGGGCGTCAACAAACGGGCGGCCCAGTTGACGCATCTGGTGACTCGAGAGTTTCGGAAATTCTCGCCGATGAAGCAGGCACGGAGATATGGTCATTGGTAATGCTGGCCGAGCGGCTTGACGAAGTGATTGCTCAATGCGCGAACTCTGCCGAGCCGGCGAATCTTGCGAAGTACACATTCATGCTCGCGCGAGCTTTCAATCTCTTCTATCACCGACACCGCATAATCGCTGAAGAAGACTACACCAGGCGTGCCGTATTGATCGCCACTGCCAATATCACACGACGTAGATTGACTTCCGCGCTTGCGTCGCTGGGTATTGTTGTGCCTGAGAGAATGTAGTGCGCGGCTTCGCCTCAAAACGGAATTCAGGCGGAGCCTGGGACGGGAGGGGTCACTGGACGGAAAGCCACAGGCTTTCCGCAAAGACTGGCGGCATAGCCGGTGTCTGAAAGATCGTGACCCGGCCAACTCCAATGTCGGTTTCCTTACTGTACTTTTAATAAAAGCTGAGAGTATAAGAGAGCCATGCTTATTGTAATGAAAGCCGGCGCGACCGACGGTCAAGTCGAGGCCGTAGTGCGCGTCATTGAAGATTTAGGTTACAAGGCCCATCCCATGCCCGGGGCGTCCCGTACGGCCATCGGCATTACCGGAAACCAGGGCGCGGTCGACGCAACACACTTCGAAAATCTTCCTGGAGTAGCTGAAGCAGTTCGCGTCAGCAAACCCTACAAACTGGTTACTCTGGATCTTCGCGCCGAGAAGACCGTGGTCCGGGTTGGTGATGCGGCAATTGGAGGCGAGGAACTGGCGATCATTGCCGGCCCTTGCGCCATCGAAAGTCGCTCGCAGGCTTTCGCCATTGCAGAAGCTGTCCGTCGCAGCGGCGCTCGCTTTTTTCGCGGCGGAGCATTTAAGCCGCGAACTTCCCCCTATGCGTTCCAGGGACTCGGGGAAGAGGGAATGAAAATTCTGGCGGAGATTCGCCAGACTTACGGATTAAAAATAGTAACGGAAGCTTTAGATGAAGCGGGAGTTGATCTCGTCGAACGCTACGGAGATGTAATACAGATCGGCGCGCGCAGCATGCAAAACTTCACGCTCCTGCGCCGAGCCGGCAAATCGCGCTTGCCTGTACTCTTGAAGCGCGGACTTTCGGCCACACTTGACGAGTGGTTACTAGCAGCCGAATACATCATGGCGGAAGGCAATTATCAGATTGTTCTTTGCGAGCGCGGCATTCGCACGTTTACGCAGCACACAAGAAATACCCTCGATCTCGCAGCGATACCTGCCGTCAGACGCGTTTCGCATTTACCAGTCGTGGTTGACCCATCGCATGGAACCGGAAAGAACTATATGGTCACGCCACTAGCGCGTGCAGGTGTGGCAGTAGGGGCGGATGGCTTGATCGTTGAAGTCCATGATCAACCGGACCACGCCTTGTCTGATGGAGCGCAGGCTCTTACGCTGGAGCAGTATGAACAGCTCGTCAGCGAAGTGCGCGCGATTCATGAAGTGATTACCCCGGCGGCTGTCACCTGACGCTGGGAGCGCGGCCCCTCCCCTGCAACAGCGACGCGCAGCTTGGCGAAAGTTTGATTACAAGCTTACTGAAAGACAGAGTCTAGCACCCGACGCGCCTGTCGGGAGTTTGGACTTGCTCATTCCTCAGATCTTAAGTTTCTCAAATCACAGAGACAATCAGCTAAGTAAGTACCGTTCAACTAAGATCAGCTCGGGGTTGGGAAGGGGGCATGCCCCCGCTCTTAATCCTATTCAAATTCCTCCAGAGAGAATCTTCTCCAGATCCCTCGCAAACACAGAACGAGGCAAAACCGCGTCATAGCCCGATTCGATAGCCTGCCGTTGCAAGTCTGTCTGTACATGCGAAAAGAATCCCAATAACGAAATACCCTTTGAGCTTTCGTTTGACTTCAAGTCATGAGCGAGATCAATTGGGTTGAGTTTCTCATTGTGCAGATCTACGACTATCAAATCCGGCATCAGTTCCCCCGCAGCCGCCAACAATGCGTCCATATTTCGATAGAACTTGATCTTCACGCCTGCGGCTTCCGCCGTGGCTCGAATCTTAGAAGCAAAAAACATGTCGTCAACTGCGGCTATTACGTTTCGAGTCATCACATCATGGAATCCGTTAGATGCGGGACTTGTCCCGCCTGCGCGGAATAAAACGCGGTCTTCAACAAGTTGAGGCATACAGAAGCCAACGGATTATTTCGCGCCTAAATGTAACAGCCTGGCCCAACGGGCCAGGAATCGGAAGCCAAAAAAGTTTTCTTGAGCGCTGTTTCGCGCCTTTGGTGCTTGAAACGAGCCGCACTATCTGGCTCAAAAGGGTCGCAATTCCCCGCTTGGAAACGGATTTGAGCTTCCGCGCGAACAGCCTTTCGAAGCTAATACGGATCAAGAAATCGCCCGTACGAGAAAACAATCCATCCAGGGTGTCGTTTTGTATTCTCGATCATTTCGCGTAATTATAGCTCCGCTATGGCGATCGCGATTCCCCCACTTGAAGAATCTGAAAAGATCGAGTTCGGCGATATCCACCCCAGCGTAGGCGCTGGACTCGATGGCGCAACAATTGTGGTCGCATCATACAACATACGTTACGCCGTGGGCCGTTTTCTAATCTCGAGTGGACTGCTTCGAAAGGCTGGTCTTCTGGGATCTCGGGGGCGTGAACGTAAGGTCGGCGAGCTCATCCAGAATGCTGCTGGCGCATTTTCGGAAGGTCGACTCCTACCCGGCGTTGATGTCCTTGCCTTGCAGGAAGCCGACAAAAGAACAAAGCGCGCGGGCGGACATCACGTCGCGCGCGAATTAGGTGAGGCGCTGGAGATGAGCTGGGTACACGTGCCCGCAGGAATTCCACGAGGTGAAAAACCAAAGACAAGGCAATGGTGGCTCGACTTTGAAGAACAGATTGGCCTTTACGATAGCGGTGACACAGGCGTCGGGTTATTGAGCCGTTTACCTCTCAGCGATGTAATGCGAATTGATCTGCCGTGGAAAGAATGCGCCTGGCGACCACGTCTGGCTATGGCGGCTACCGTCTCAGTCGGCTCGCGCAAATTGCGTGTCCTCAATGCCCACGTCGACCCGCACGCCGCTCTCGGGGGTCAACTGGAACAACTCGAAGTTTTGATCCAACACGCCGAAAGTTTCAGCGGCCCGACTCTGGTTCTCGGAGACTTCAATACCCTCACGAAGCGGAAAGTTTTGGAAACGCGAAAGTTTATGGAGACGCATGGTTACTCGACGCCGTTTCCGACAGGGACCGCGACCTGGCGTGGTGTAGGGATTCGATTGCACGCTGATTGGATATTCTGTAGAGATCTGAAGATCACGAACTGGGGAGTAGCGCGGCCATTGAACGTTTCGGACCATTGGCCAATCTGGGCGGAAGTAGATTTAAATCCAAACCGCAAAGGATGCGAAGATGGGACGCAAAGTTCCGCAAAGATTTGAAAGAAGACGGCCGGTCGTCCCTGGCGGCTCGGTCCTCCACGCGGAGGCTGTCTGGGTCCGAGCCTTTGCGTTTCTTTGCGTGTTCTTTGCGCCGTTGCGGTTCAATGTTTGACCTATGCCCCCTGAAGTCATTTCCAGCCGCGACAATTCCCTGCTTCGTCTCGCTCGCTCAGTGCGTAACGGGAAGACAAAGGATCTTATCTTTGTTGAAGGTTTGCGTCTTTGCGATGAGGCGCTGAGCTCCGGTCTCTCGATCGAAGCAGTGATTGTTTCCAGTGAGCTGTTATCAAAAGAAAAGGCGGCGACCTTAGTATCCAAACTTGGTGAGGTCTCAAATCGAGTTGCTTCGGTTAGTGAAAAACTACTTGAGTCTATCTCCTACACCAAGACTCCCCAGGGAATTGTTCTACTCGCTTCCAGACCCAAATCCAGCGAGGAACATTTCGCGGCGAAGCAGGTTGAACCCTCATTGGTGGTCATCATGCACTCCATCAATAATCCGGTAAACGTCGGGGCGATCCTGCGGACCGCCGAAGCGGCCGGGGCCACCGGCGCGATGGCGACGCTGAATACAACCGATCCTTTTTCGCCAAAGTCGTTGCGCGGTGCGATGGGCTCGGCGTTTCGACTTCCCGTCTGGTTTGGTGCCACTTACGTTCAGGCGCTTGACTGGTGTGCTGAGCGTGGCATCCAGACAATTTGTGCTGACGTTCACGCCTCAAAGCGCTATGACGAAGTTGATTGGCTCCGGCCGTCCGCATTAATACTTGGACCAGAATCAAGCGGGTTGGCGCCGGAGGAGATCGTCGCCGCAAAGCAGGCGGTGCGAATTCCTATGAAGGAATCGGCCGAGAGTCTCAACGTAGCTGTGGCGGGGGGAATTTTCCTTTACGAAGCGATGCGACAAAGAGGTCAGTTTCCAATGAGATGAAAGTGCAAATAAGCCACTCCCTGATAACCGGGTCCATTCGTCACCACCCGGTAATCGACAAGGTTTTCCTGTCTGACGATTTCTCCGACCACACTGAATAGATCGACCAGATACTCCCGGTCCGGTTCGGATAATTCCCCGACGTTTTTCGTGTCTTTCTTAGGAATCACTAAATAGTGAATGCGCGCCTGAGGAGTGGGATGTTTGATAACAATGGTTTTATCCGTCTCTCTGACGACGGACGGAGCCAGCGCGCTAAATCTTTGGACACCAACGGACGTCATAAGACCTAGTAGATCGCTCGCTTGAAGACAGGTCCCTTTGCAATCATTCAAAGCCATGAATGAGCGTGGCCTTGTATCGGAAAACAGGTATCCGCCAAGTATTATCCCAAGCAAGAGGGTGCCCAACATTAAGAGTGGTATTCTGAATCTTTTCATGATGTCTCTTGAATCGAAGTAGTCGGCATTTCGGGTTTTGGCGTTTACTGCAAGAATGAACTACCGAGTCACAGACTACGCTCTCCGCTTTTAGACTATTGCCCGAACAAGGGTTTACAGTAGAATACCGACGTTTCAAAACATTCCGTTTTTTCGCGCAGTCTGACAGGACTGCGTTTTTTGCACGGCTAAAACAAAGACTGCTCAGTGAAAAAGTCTCCCAGGTTAGAAACTGAAAAAGAGCGGGGGCATGCCCCCTTCCCAACCCTGAGCTAATCTGAGTTGAATGATGCTCACTTGGTAGATTGCCTCTTTGACTTTAAGAAGCGCTGAAATTTGAGAAGCTCTGAAGACATTCAAAAACCGCTCAGCCAAAAAATCGCTCAGGTTAGAAAGGGGGCATGTCCCCGCTGGTTGCGCTCAGTTCGCACAATCTCAAGCCTGCGACCAGTATTGCCGGTGGCGCGTGTTGTCGACATTCGCTCGGAGCAAGAGTCTCCTAATAGAACTTACGAATGCTCATGACGAAGCCGACACTCTTTGGCTGAACCAGTATCAAGCGACTGTCGTATCAAAGTTTATGACTGAAGAGCAAAAACCGGCGACAAAAAAGAAACGCGAAGAGGCTTTGCCGGAACGTCTTCTGCGGCGCGTGCTCGAGAGCATGGGCGACGTCGTCGATCGAAAGTTTGGGCGCACGGTGGCACCCAAGGGCGGACTGACAACGTCGCAGCTCATCGAACGAATGAAAAAACTGATCGATGAGCGGGTGCGCGACGAAGGACGCCAAGGTCGCATTGCTCCGCATCATTTCAAACTCAAGGTTGAATGGGGCACGCATTCAGAGGCACCCCCTGAGATCATAAAGGACCTTGAACATGAGATTCTCGCGGCAGCAATAGATCACATAAACGATCATCGCTACCGAACTCTGGCTCCGGCAAAAGTCGAAACAGAAGTTGATATTTTTACGACCGGCATCTCGGTCGATCCCACTTTTGGCGAATTTGAAGAGGAACTGAAGGAAGCTGACGAAGCAAAGCGGGAGAAGTTGTCGGCCCCAAAGCGCAGTCAGTTTGAAAAAGTTCCGGACGTAAATTTCATTGCCAGAATCACGATGCGCAACGAGGTCCATGAGGTGGCGCTGGCGCTCAAACCCGGTGGCAAGAGGTTGAGCGTCGGACGCGTTTCTGATAACCAGCTTGCGCTAAACGATACAAGTGTTTCCAAGATTCACGCCGCGCTAACAATGAATCAGCAAGGAACGCTTCTGGTCGCCGACACGGGATCGACAAATGGAACTTTTATAAACGGGCGCCGCATTTCATACGGCGAAGCTCGCCAGATCGAAGACGGCGACGTGGTGGGATTTGGCGACGTGGAGGTGCGCTTTCGCAAGAGTGAATGAGCGCCGATCGCAAAAACATTTTCCGCATCGAGCGCCAGGGTTACGCAAAGTGACGCGAAGAAGAATTCCTTTGCGTCCCTTTGCGGAATTTTTTTGCGTCCTTTGCGGTTGGGATCACTGAAGCTTCTTTCATAATCCTTATGCTGTTATTTCTGCTAATACTTCTTCAATCACCGACGCCCGCGCAAGCCGCCGTTCAGGTTCCGGAGCGGATGCCCGCCCTACTTACCTTGATTTATCTCGGTGGACTCCTGCTGATCACACTGCTCTTGCTGATCTCACTCTTCAGAAATCGACGCCGGGGAGTGTGGGTGCCTGCGGCTGTTCCTGACGACCTTCCCAGGGAAGTTAAGCGACGGCTTGGGTCGACCTCGACAAACCGCGGCCTTCGCGGGTTGCGATGGATCTTCATTTTGCTCTCTGTCGCGGTTTTTGGGTTTCACATTTATTGGGCTCACTACGCGCAGGAGAGGAACGAGAAGTTTCAGGAACTAAGCTATAAAGATCTTCGCAATCGCCGTCTTTCGGAATCTACTTTGCGCGGCTGGTTACTCGATCGCAGCGGCAAATTGGAGAACGCGCTCGCGCTTTACCGCAGGGATTCCAGCGGCAACATCGCACGCGAGTACCCGATGGATAAAGCGATGGCCCACATATTCGGTTCCGACCGTGGCGACCCGGGTCTGGAGCGCGCGCTCTTTGGCGTTCAAAGCGGCGCATTGCCAGAGGCATTGGAGGTTGTGAACGGTAAAAGCGTCGAGTTCAAAGGCAATACCGACGTGCGGCTGACGATTGATCGCGATCTACAACAGGCAGTCGTCGATCAGTTGAAAGGAAAGCACGGCGCAGTCGTGATCCTGAATCCGCAAACGGGCGAAGTGCTTGCGCTCTACAGCGAGCCTTCTTATAGCCTGAAGGAAGTCGAAGATGAAGGTACCTGGGTCAAGCTTGAGGCCAACCAGCGCGATCGCCCATTGGTGAGCCGTGCGTTAGGGGCTTACTACATTCCTGGATCTACGTTTAAAACGGTGACGATGACTGCCGCATTTGTTGCCGGCGAGCAGGGCACGGAGTTTACATGCAGCGGCGGGGGTTATTACGCGGCGCCCGGCGCAAACGTGATTTTTGACGACGGGGGCCCGGGCGAAGTGCACGGCCGGATCGGAATCAGCAGCGCCTATGAAGTTTCGTGCAACCAGTATTTCGCTCAAATGGGAGTCAAGCTGGGACCCGAGCGCATGAAACGCGCGGCGCAATTGCTTGGCATCGGAACTTACGACACGCCAGCCCAGGCTTTGCGGGGTCGGAAAAAACCTGAGCTTTGGAATGCCAGCACCGACGCCATCAAGCGGGCCCTTGCGCCCAGGGAGGCTACGATCGTCACCGGCAAACAAGTCACGCGATACGATTTGGCGCTGATCGGTTATGGCCAGGGCTACGCAGGTCAGATGACTACATTTCAGATGGCCCTGGCGGCCTCAGCGATTGCCAACATGGACGGTCGGTTGATGAAACCCAAGATTGAATTCAATCGACCGCCGGAAGTTTTTAATCAGGTGATGACTCCGCAAGTCGCGGCCACGATGCGTTCCATCATGGGCCTCGTGACAGGCGGCGCAAGCGGTACGGCGCGAGGAGTGTTTGCGCCGGTTAAAGCAGCGGGCATTAACACTGGCGGCAAGACCGGAACAGCACAGAAAGTCGAGCCCATTTACGATCCTAAAACCGGCCAGCCGAAAACCAGGCATAGAGTGGAGAAAGACAACAAGGGCAACATCATTCGCGAGTATGAAGAAACAATCATGGACGAAGAAAATCCGCGCATTGATGGTTGGTTTTTGTGCATTGCGCCGTTGGAACATCCACAACTTGCTATGGCTGTGATTGTAGAAGGCGGCGGTTACGGTTCGAAGTCGGCGGCTCCCATTGCAGCCGCCTTAGTGCTGAAGGCGAAAGACCTCGGGTATTTCAAGGCAGCCCCCGCTCCAGCCGGGACTCAACCCGGCAACCAACCGAGGAATCGAAGAGGGCAACAAGGCAATCAACGGCAGCCGCGAGAATGAGGGATGAAGGATGAGGGATGAGGGATGGCTAAGGGCTTGATACGACTTTGGCGGATTCCGTCATTCCTGCTGCTGCTGTTTACTGTTTGCTGATTGCTGATTACTAATACATGAAAAATCGCGCATCATCACATCTATTCATCATCCTGCTGTTACTAATCCTGGAGATTGGAGCTTACTGGGGCATACATCACGCAGCCTTGCTTCGTGGTTATGAAACCTCAATCGTCGGCGCGGTGCGGGATCTGTTCATGTTTGTGCCGCTCTTTATTCTCGTGATTTGGCTGTCGCGGGTTATGGGATACAGGGGGAACTGGATCCTGTTTACCGCTTCGATCCTGCTCTTCTCTGTTGGCATGCTGATTCAGTATCGGCTTTACAGCGATCCAGAATACAACGCGCGAAATAAGTCGGAGGCGCGACAGGCAAAGATGGAAGCGCTGCGTACGCGTTACATCATCGAGAATTACGATCCTATTAAGAAGCAGATGATGGGTTTACCCCCCACGCCCGCTAAAGCCATCGACCTTGATCAACTTCCCAAACGCCCTTCAAATTACACTCTGGGCAATGCTTTGACCGCAAGCTACACGTGGATTCCCATTTTGTCTTTCATAGCTTTTGGCCTTGCCTACTCGTTTTGCCTGCGCGATGGCTTCTTACTCTGGATCCAGAGGAACAGTTTCATAATCGTCCTGTTAACATTGGTTCCCCTGGCAGCCGCTGTGGTGACGTCCAGCGCTGGGAAGGCCCTGGGTAACATGACGCCATGGGAACCTTCAAAGATTCCTTTCCTATTAGGCTTCGCTGGGATTCTTACCGCGCGTTATAAAGATCTGGCCGAGACGTATTGGGGGATTCCCCGCGCCCGCGACATTGTTCCATTGCTGGTAATGGGAATGTTGCCCTTCGTGCCCTTCTTCGCGCTGAAGGATTTTGGGCAGATGCTGATCTTCAGCGGCGCATACACTACGCTCTATCTCGTTGCCGTCAGACGTTGGCCGCAACTGCTATTGTTTGTAGGTTCGTTATTGCTCGTAATCAGTATCCTGGTCGTTGGTGCGCTACCGCGAGATGTGCAGGAGAAAGTACCACTGTTGCCGACGGTCGCCCGGCCTGTCGCTGCAATGTTGCCGTCTCGCATTCAGCAACGATTTCACTTGTGGCTTGACGGCTTCGATCCGCCCTCGCCCGAAGTTTCGTGGTGGAAAAAAGACTACGACGAGGCCGTTAATAAAGATCCGGAACTAAAGGAACTTGCTGAGCAAAGCCCGGCGATGCAAAAGATCGTCAACACGGATGTCTGGTTCGACAAGCTTGCCTTCCAACCTGCCCAGGCAATTTTTGGAATCGCCTCGGGGAAAAACACGGGTAGAGGTCTCGGCCTCGGGTTTCCTGAAGTTATTCCCATCGCCGATTCTGATTATGTCTATGCCGCGATCGCGGAAGAGGAGGGGCTGGCCGCGGGCGGAATTGTTATCCTTGCCATTATCATTTTCGTTATTGCTGGTGTTCGTACTTCGCTGGATGCACGTGATATGTTTACGAAGCTTTGCGCAGCCGGTTTGACAGCTTTCGTGGGCTTCCAGGCCCTCGTCAACATCGGGGGGATAGTGCGCGCCTTGCCAATGACTGGAATTACGTTACCGTTCGTGAGCCATGGAGGGTTTAGTTTGATTACGAGCTTCGCCATGTTAGGTATGCTGATGGCGTTTTCCCATCGCAATGCGCGCGATAAAATGCTCGCCGACGGACCTCGGGTCGAGGCTCGCTCGTCATTGAATTTGGAGGCGGTCGAATAAACGGCCGAATAACCACCTCATGAATCACACGAAGCAAGGTTTGTCGATTCAATCTGCGGCTGTAACGGATCGAGGGCTTAACCAGAAGCGGCCCTTAAACGAAGACTCATTTCTCGCCGATAGCGAACGCGGCCTCTTTGCGGTGGCTGATGGTGTAGGTGGGGCCGAGGCCGGAGAGGTCGCTTCGCAAACCGCCATCGAAGTGCTGGATGAAGCGTTTCGTCACCAGACGGAAGGGGCGGACATTGAAGACTTGATGGAGCTCGCGATTCAGCGTGCTAACGCTTCAATTCATCAGATGTCGCAGGATCACGCGAAGTTTTCAATGATGGCAACAACCATTGTTGGCCTCCACATCAAGGGAAATGTAGCCACCATCGGACACGTTGGTGACTCGCGTTTGTATCGCTTAACTCCGGCAGGCCAGTTGCTCCGCGAGACTGAGGATCACTCCGTCGTTCAGGACGAAGTACGGGCGGGGCGGATGACGGCAGACCAGGCTGCTAATCATCCCAGCAAGAATGTTATTAGCCGCGCAATCGGCGCCGAGAACGGTGTCGAAGTTGATATGAAGGTCATCGAAGTAGACGACGGTACCGAATTCCTCCTATGTAGTGATGGTATTACTCGACACATTCCCGATAACGAACTGAGACAGTTATTGACGGCGAATAACGATCTTGCCGCAGTTTGCTCTGAGTTAAAACAGCGCTGTTACGAGCGAGGGGCGGAAGACAACCTTACCGCTGTTTTAGTTTGTGTGGGCACTCCGATTTCCGCAGGGGAAAGGTCCGGGGATTTAGAGAAGACAATTTCGCCGGAAACTACGTCCGTGACTGCTCTTGCTGCTGCAAAAAATGTTCAGGAAGTTCAAAATCTTCCGCAGCCGATTGGCGGGACAGCTGCTACCCCCCACGAAGGTCTTATGCCCGCTTCACGCAAAGCTTTCGCCGGGGCAAAATCTCAATTGCCCGCCGGAGGGGAGCCGCGGTACACGAACGCGATGGAAACTCGCTCGGAAATTGCAGACCGTTCGCGGTCGAAGGGTGGCTTTGGACGGAGCGTGGCGCGCTTCTTTATTTTTCTGCTCTTTCTGGCGGCGGTGGGTGCGGCCTTTTACGGCGGAAGGAAATACAAAGGTCCGATACCCTATATGGACGATAGCACCCTGTCCACAGCGGAAGTTTCCCCTGGCACGGCGGTTACGCCGGGAGTAGACGACGGGATGATGAAGTTTGAACGAGCCCGACGTGAAGTGGATAACAATCCTGCGGCGTGGCTCTCCAATCAGTTAAAGAACGAAGGGACGAAACAGAACCTACAGAATTCTTTTGATTCGTTCGATCCGGAGTTTGTTTATCTCTATGGTCGCGCATCATTGCTTTCCGGCAATAATGAAGAAGCGGTGAGAGCCTTCGAGGCATTAATTGCCAAAGCCAATCTCAACCCCACGCCCTCAAATGCTACCCTCCGCAACGAAGCGACCCTCGGATTGGCCGCGGTAGCTTTGAAGTCAGACAAGGACCGGCCCTCAGCCCAGGCACGCTTTGACGAAATGATGCGAAAGACATCGCTTTGGTCGCCGAGTCCCCCTGCGAGTACTCCCCTCAGTTCCCCTTTGGCTTCTCCGTAGACCTGTGTTTCTTACCGTGGTTCCGCGCGTGCCCGGCAGAATGGGAAACATCCAGGAACGGACGGAGGAACGTAAGCGCTAACTGAATGTCAGAACTCAAGTTACAACAAAGCAGGCTCGACGGGCGTTACGACATTCTCGAATGTTTGGGTCGTGGAAGTTACGCCGAGATTTACGTTGCCCACGACAATGCTGCGCAAGATGGCGCTCCCACAACAGTAGTCATCAAAGCGCTTAATATGTTTTTGCAGGACGCGCCTGACCTCGACCTGGAACGTACCCTTATCGCAAACTTCCAAAACGAAGCCGTCGCCCTTGATCGTGTACGCCATCCACATATCATCAGCCGTCTTGGGCATGGCACAGCAATCGACCTTGCGGGAACAACGTTTCATTACATAGTGCTCGAGTATTTATCGGGTGGCGATATGGCTGCGCTATCAAGGCACCACCCTCTACCGGTGGAGAAGGCGTTTTTTTACCTCGAGCAAGTGTGTTCAGGGCTGGCCTACGCGCATGAATGTGGCGTGATTCATCGCGACGTTAAGCCGCAGAATCTTCTACTAACCGCTGACAAACTAATTGTAAAAATTGCCGACTTCGGTGTAGCACGGTTGGAAACTAACGAAGGCGCCATAACGCGCGTGGGCACGAATATCTACTCAGCGCCGGAACATAATCCCCTGGTCCATACGGGGTCGCTGGACCTGGGCCTGATTGCAGCAGGCCATCGACAGTTGACCCCCGCAGCCGACATCTATTCCCTCGCAAAGACGGCCTATGCGCTACTGGCTGGAGAGTCGCCGCGAAGATTCGCTCAGAAGGCGATCAAGGAAATGCCGGTTGCGGTAAGCAATCTTTACTGGGCTGGACCAGTATTGCGCGTTTTGGAAAAGGCCACCCAAACGCGAGTGGATGACCGCCACCAAACGGTCGAGGAATTCTGGGACGAGCTCGCGGAGGCTGCGCTTCCTGCCACTCAGCCGCTTCCCGGCGTTGATCTCGACTCTTTAAGCGATGACCTTCGCCATGTCGGGCGAAAGCCGAGCTCCGACCTGGCCGTTGAACCGGATGAATTTACCAAGGCGCCGCCCCAACCGGTTTTTGAGCCGGTGCAAGCGCTCCCTCCACAAGCAAGCGGGATAGGTGAGGGAAAGAAATTCACTAATTTGAAATCAGCGGGTCATTCAGAAGCCATGCCCGCTGACGCCCCCAGCGCTCCTCCTGGACGTACCCCCCACTATGGAGAGGATTCGCCGGCGCGTAGACCAAAGATTGTGGTCCCCGTAAGCGCGATCGAAACAGCGTCTAAACGAGCGGCAATACGTCGCCAATCACAAGGGGAAACGATTACTCAGCATCAAAATGAAGCACAAGATGGAGCACCAATTCAAACCGGGAGCCGGCGCCTGGGCTATCAGAGACGCCCGGCCGTGCCCCCGCGGACCAGACCCTTTCTGGTTGCAGCACTTCTAATACTGGCCTTCTCCGGAATGTTGTTGGCGACGCACAAATATGTGACGTCACATTGGAACCCATTTGTCGGCCTGCCCATGCTTGGGGAGGTTTTTGTAATCGGACGGGAAGGTGTTACAACAACCGATGTAAATCTTCGACCCGATGCAAGTACGGCAAACCCGCCCATTGGCATGGCGGAGGTCGGATCACGGGTGAGGATCCTCGCGTCAGACAACAATTGGTACGAGGTTCAGGTGTTGCGGCACGGACGCGCCAAGACTGATCCCTTTACCTCTGATCGTGGCTGGATTAACAAGAAGTTTGTAAGGTTTGATTGAAGAAGCACAGACTTTCCGATGTGCCGCTGCAGCGCGAATTTAAGTTGAAGCGTTGCGAAACCGTTAACCGCCAACTGTCGCCAGGAATTCTTCAAAGGAACGCAAAAAAATTATTGTTTGCGCTCTTAACGTTGAACTTTGCGTCCTTCGCGGTTAACCCCTTCTTCACTATTCACGATTTACCATTTACTATTCACTAACATGGGCCTGATTGAATCAATAAGAAAATGGATCGATGGCGAGACGGGCGAAGACCTGCTCGAATCTGCGGACGAGCATTCCAAACCGCGACGCATCTGGGAAGAATTTCTGGTGAAGATTGCCCGCGAGGTTGAGGCCGTAATGCAGCGCGAGATGTTTACCCCTCCCGGCGGTCCAACTTACATTCCGCGCGAGTACGTCGTCTACCTTAGCGCCGATGACGATAAAGACTGGCAAGGCGACAAGCGCCGCGGTCTGGAGCAGGGACTTTTTCATGTCCTCTCCGAACGCGCCAAGGAACTGAGCGGCTCCACCCAACTTGCCGCCAAATCTTTTGCCGTGGAACTGCGGGTAGACGGCACACTCGATAAAGGTCAGTTTCGGGTCCAGGGTGTGTGGGACGAAACGGAAAGCGGCCATACACAGGTTAACCCGCGAGTGAGTCCTTCCCAGGGCGGCTCGAGAGTATCGCCCGGTGACTCTCGCGTGGGTTCTTCGTCATCCACGCCGGGCGTAAACCTGGGCGATACCGTACGCGAAAGAGCCGACGGCAGCACTGGCGACAATGAGCCGTCCGAGCAAAGTGAGCGAACGGTCGTTCGTCCCAAGATTCAGGAGCTTTACTCCATCGAGCTCTGGAAAGACGGCGTGCGTGAAGTCGTCATGCCAATCACCAAACCGGAGATCACAATTGGACGGGGTTCGCGTTCAATTACAGTTGACTTGCCGTTAAAAGGCGATCCGGAAGTGAGTCGGGTGCATGCTGTATTGACGCGTGAAAATGATGGGCGTTACTGGCTGGTGCCGAGGGGTCGCAATGCGACGATGGTTGCCGGTCGGGAGCTGCCGCGCGAAGAACGCACCGAAGTCTTACCCGATCAAAAGATCTCGATCTGCAACTTCGTTCTTCGCATCCAGCCAAAGTAACAGGTCCCCAGTCGAGCTGAACTAAGAAAGATTCTTTGCATTAAGCGCCAAAAGCGCAGAATGTTATATGGAGTTCTGGGAAGCGCCCAAGAGATGATAAATTATGAGAGCAGCGACAGACTTAAGTGGTCATCCGTTGCTGCCGACAGGCTCATTTGAAAAGGTTGTTATGTCGACAAAATCGAAAACTACACTACGAAAAAAGACCTCGGAAACCAAGGCAAACCAGAAGAAATCGACCCCAAAGAACATCCACGTTCTGCCGAGGGCTGACCGGTGGGTAATCGTAAGCGAAGGCAGCCAACGACCCAGTTCGGTTCATGACACCCAGCTCGAGGCCGTAGAAACAGCCCGAAAGAGGGCTCAACAACTTTTCGGCCAAATGATAGTCCACGGCCGCAATGGACGTATTCGGGAGAGGGATAGCTACGGTTCTGATCCGTTGCCGCCAAGAGAGCCACGTAAGGTCCTACAGCCAGATGCGCCCCCCAGCACTGTCAGCAGAGAGGCTATTAGCAGAGCTGTCACTAAGGCAATACGCGAATCCGGCTCAAACTCGCGTAGCAGAGCAAGAGAGTGACAGCGATCTGAATTGGGCCACTAAACAAAGAATCCGCAGCCCCATAAAAGAACTTTTGGACCTCATGCCTAAAGTCTCCCGCCCATCTAATTACGATAAAAACGTTTTCATAAATTGCCCTTTCGACGATCTTTACGAGCCTCTCTTTCACGCAATCATCTTCACCTTGTATGACATGGGCTTCAACCCAAAGTGTGCGAAGGACGTAAGCAACGCGGGCCAGGTTCGATTTACCAAGATTCAGGATTTGATTGAAAACTGCAAGTACAGCATTCACGACATCTCTCGAACGCAACTGGATCCTATAAATGCGTTGCCCCGCTTTAATATGCCGCTGGAACTGGGTCTGGATCTGGGGTGCAGGAGGTACGGCACATCTCATCTTCAGGAGAAAGTGATCTTAGTGCTTGATGTAGAACTGTATCGATACCAGAAATTCATCTCTGACATCGCCGGGCAAGACATCGATGAGCACCGAAGCGGGGAGGAAAATGTCATTACCGTCGTAAGGGACTGGCTTCGTCCCGAATTAGATCCTAAACTGGTTAAGACGCCAAACGGTGCAAACATCTACACCCGATATCGAGCGTTTCAAGCCATGCTTCCTTCGATCTGCACGGATCTGGGCTGGGATATCAATAAGTTGCCATTTATTGATTTTTCCTGGGCTGTGTACGACTGGATCAGAAAGAATCCCATCAAGTAGCAGCAGGATCTTAAGTCGCGACGCTCTTAATGAGTAAAACGAAGCTTGCTGGCAAACAATTTTGCGAGGCCGGAAACTCTATGAGGTTCCTACAGCTGCGGATTGCGCGGGTTCGAGTTCGGAAAGCAATTCTATGAGAAGGGGGGCATCTTTCTCTGCGTTGAGATAATTCTTGCCGAGCATTTTACCGAAGCGGCGTTCTCTGGTTTCACCATTCAACTCCTTGAGCAACGCCTTACAAAAAGCTGCGACAACCTCAGGTCCAAATTGCTTACCTGTGTTTCGCCGCAGGTCGTCAATAACCTCATCAAACGAACGGCGCGTCTTGTACGGGCGATCCGTTGTCATAGCATCAAACGAGTCTGCCAGGCTGACGATCTTCGCGCCGAGCGGAATCTGAGTATCCGTCAAGCCATCGGGATAACCGCGCCCATCGAGACGTTCGTGGTGATACTTCGCCATTAGCGGAATGTCGGCGTAAGGATGATGAATGGGCGAAAGGATTTCGAAGCCGGCGGCGGGATGGCGGTTTAGCTCGGAAGATTGCTTCGCATCGATTTTGTAAGGGGCGTTGATGATATCCCTTTCAACCACCAATTTGCCGACGTCATGAAGATAGCCAGCAATGGCAATGCCCTCCACCTCATCGTCGCTCCAACCCATTTCGCGCGCAATAATCTCGCTGTACTTGCCGACGCGTTCAGAATGTCCCTGCGTGTACTTGTCTTTGATATCAATCGCAGCGGCAAAAGCGCGTACCGTGTCTCTATAGATGGCGCGCAAATCGTCATAAAGCCGCCGGTTCTCTTCAGCCTGCTGTTTCACTTCCCCAAGTAAACGATGCTGGTGGATACCGACCCCGATGTGCCTCACCATGGCGCGAATCACGTCGATGTCTTCTACGATAAAACGCTGTCCACTGGCTTTCCCGCCTAATAGAACAAGCCCGGTCAAGTTTCCGCGAACAATCATCGGCACGATTAGTTCGATTCCCTGTTCACCAAGCTCAGCTCCATGGCGAGCCAGGAAACTGGCGAGCGGTGGCTCCAATAAGCCATCCTCTGCATTGATTTGCAAACCGTCGTCAGAAACAAGAAAAGCCTCGCGCTCGGATTCTTCGACTACGAAACGTGCCTGATAATTTTCGCTCAAGCCCCAAAGGGCCAGGGGGTTTGTTGCTTCCTGATGTCTGGGACACTCAACTACGGCGCCACGCCGGATTGCGAGCGTGCCTAAAAGCAGGTGTAGAGAGGTTCGGACCATCTCAATAAAGTCACCGGTGTCCGCCACCTCTTGTCCCAAATCGGCGAGAGCGCCGAAGGAGTGGATAAGTTTTTGTGTGGTTTGCTCCATAACTCCGAATACTATTGATGCATTGTGATTAGTGACTGACTATTTTAGTTTGGGAAGGCAATTTGGAGAGACTTGAGAGCGCTTCCTGTTCATCCTTCGCAAGCACGACGTGACGTGTGAGTCCGAGCATCTCGAATAGTTGCACTGTCTCGTTGTTTACGTCGGAAAAGACGACGAGGGCACCACTCTTTTCAGCGATGTCGATGATGCCGAGGAGTATTGAAATGCCAATACTATTAACCAGTTCAGTGTCGCTGAAATCAATCACGAGGGCGCGGCAACCCGAATCGAGCTGCTTCTTGCATTCTCGCTCGATCCTTTCGCCGGTCAGCTTGTTGAGATAGTCGCTGGCATAAACGACCGCCGTAGTCCCTACCTTATGCGACCGGACGTTAGACAATCGATTCTCCCACTCTAAAGTTTTCCCTTCCAGCCACCTTATGGTTTATGGTAAGCGAAAGGACTTCGCCTCCCCCGAATGCTCCTGCCTTCCTAAGAGCGCAGGTACTTGGTCATACGCAAGCTGGTACCTTCGTCAACGTGCTCAAATTCAACTTCGTCCATAAGCGTCTTGATGAGCTTGATTCCCCAGCCGCGGCGTTGCTCAGCAGCGCTTCCCTCCTCACCCAGGCCGCTCTGTTCTCCGTTCTCCGCTTCAAGATTTCCGGAGATGCTTCCAATGTTCGAGGGAACAATGCCTCGACTCGCAACAGTAATAACCAATTTATCACTTTCAACTCGAAAACGCTGATAAATTTTTCGATCAGGACTGAGACTGTGTTCCGAAGCGTTGATACAGGCCTCCACGACGGCGGTTTTGATGTGATTGATTGCTTCGTTAGGAAAGTTGATCCGTCGAGCAAGTTGTTCCACGGTAGTGGCCGCAAGCACTTCGTAATCTGAGCCCATGGGGATGATCAGGACGATATCATTTCCCTCTTCGGACGCCAGTGTCTGGCCTGCGCCGTCGCTTAAACGAGTAGTCAAAAGTTCAAATTGCAGTTGACTGGATCCGTAAGCGCCACGGTCGCGAAGTAGTTCGCTCGCGTCCAGCGAAAAGCCTTCATTTGCGATAAGCCAAAACTGTGTGCGAAGAAAACCAGACTTGCGCGCCAGACTCTCCAGGCGATCTAACCACGTGCCCGTAGGTTCGCGCGGGGCTTCCAACTTGCTATCGATCTTTGCTACCAGCCAGACAATCTCGTTAGCGTCCGTGTAGGTTCCCCTCTCAAAGGCGTGCGCGACAACGCAACTCTCTTCGCCAAATTGCCGGAGCTCGGGACTGAAGGAAAGGCCAGTGGCTGTGTGAAAGACCTGAGGCAGTCGCACAAGATTGGTATCACTATCCAGCCCCGCCGCAACCTCTTCGGGTGTCGCCCCCTTATATAAGTTGGCAAACTGCTCGTAGTCAAACAAGGCTCGCGGCACAAGTTGAGAATTAAAGCCCGCAAGGAATTCGCGTAGCCGTAGGCTGGCGGCGCGGCGATAATGGAAAGCAATGGCCTGCGGCGCGCGTCTTAGGCTCGCCGACATTAAGTCCGCTACCACCAAAGCACGCGGCTCCCGCAGAGCGTCGAGGCGAAAGCGACTTCTTACAAAATCTTTCCACGCTGTCCAACCATCCTCGACATCGACAGTTTCACCATCCCAGTTAACAATCTCCTGGAGATGCAAAGCCCGAAGAAGCTTTTCGACTTCACGGCTCGTGAGATTCAATCGCTTGCTCCATGCTTCGAACGATAAGGTTCGACTACCAGCCGCCGCTGATTCGCTGAGCAGACGAATTAGCGATGCCCTCGTCTCGGGCTCCGGAACAATCCGCTCAAGTACCGAAGTGAAATAACGATGAAGTCGTCCTCCTATTAACTCATCAACACACAAACGCTCGCAATCGAGATATGAGTTGAGCGATAGATGCTTTTCTCGGGCGCCTTGAAGGATAGCCGTAATGAAGAATGGAATCCCTTCGAGTTGCTGCACCAACAATTCTCGAGTTTGGTCGGTTATTGCGACCTGTAGTCTGCGCGCTGTGGTGCTTACGACGTTGCGAGCATCTTCCTGGCCAAGAGGCTCCAGCCGAATCACGTCGAACTGGCCGGAGTAGTCGCCGGATCGCTCCAGGAGGTCGATGATTTCACGACGCAACCCAGCGAGTGCATAAGGCAAGTCTGAAAGCGTCAGTGCCCGAACAAGCTCGCTGGCAAACAGGACAGACGCGTCGGCGTACGTAGCCAACTGCTCAGCGTTAAAAAAAACAAAAGGCCGGGAGTTATTCGGCGGAACCCGCCGCGGTACGGTGAGACAGAAGCGCACAAATTCCCTGTCGTCGTTAGTGAGGCGCTGCCGGTGATAGCCTTCGATCAAGTCTTCAATCCAGGGAAGATCAGCAGCCGGAGCAAGTTCAGCGAGGTCGTTTAATGTGAGCGAAGCCTTGCAGAGCGAAGGCTCATTGCGCCGGTAAGCAATATATTGGAGCAGGAACGTATTGACGAATTCGATCGCCGCGCTAACCGCTGTGGTCTCAGTTTGCCGGAGCGAAAAGTAGATTGGAACAACGCCTGCGCGCTGGTTGAACAGTTCGTCGTAAGCTTGTCGGAGCAACTCCGAGACACCGGCGAGCGGTGACAGCAAAATAACAAGCCCGCGAACTTGAGTTGTGGCCCCTGCGCCCGTTGTTAGCGTCGCGTGGGTGACCAGCGACTGAAGCTCGGCGGTCCTGCCTACAAACTCTTCGCGGCTTACGCGGCCGAGGATCTGGCGTGTTTCCTCGTTGCGATTTTGGTTCATTTGGCGGCAAACGATCCGGCCATGTTGTCAATATAAAACTCGACACGGTTTTTGCCCTGTTGTTTGGCGTGGTAAAGAGCACGATCGGCTGCGGCAATCACCTTTTCAGCCGTGTCAATGTGTTTCCCAAACGTGGATATTCCTATACTGATGCTGACTGTGCCAAGCGGCTGCGACTTGCCATGCTGATAGTCCGTCTCCGCCACTCGTTGTCTCATTCGCTCGGCTATCACACCAGCCTCGCTGGCTGTTGTCTGCGGCAACAGAATACAAAACTCTTCACCACCGTAACGGCAGGCTACGTCAGCTGAGCGCAAGGCGACTTTGAGGCAGTGAGCCGTGATTTTCAGGGCCACGTCGCCCGCCTGATGGCCATTGAGATCGTTGTAGTTCTTAAAATCGTCGATGTCGATCATCAAGCAGCTCATCGAATAGTGGTAACGCGTTGAGCGGTTTAACTCTTCCGTAAGACGTTCCTCGAGATAGCGACGGTTTAGTAACCCTGTGAGCGGATCGGTAATCGACATCAACTCGAACTGCATGGCCCGTTCCTGCCATTCTGCACGCTCCAGCGCCACTGCGATTTGCGGCCCAATAATTTCGAGCAAACTAAGATCGACGTCGTCAAACGTTCCGCCGCCGGATTTGTCGGTAACATTCAGAACCCCAATTTTCCGTCCACGAATGGTAATGGGATAGCTAATAAAAGATTTTGTCTTGTAGTTGCGCTCCGCCGGCGCTGGGGGCAGTCGGGCGATTTCAAGACTCTCAACCACAAGTGGCAACCCGCTTTCCAGGACTCTCCCTGAAATGCCTTCTCCAAGCCGCGTGCGACCGATATCCGCTTCGGGAGTCGCGAGACCGACCGCCGCTCTTAGGCTGATCTCATTTCTGCTTTCATCAAACACCATGAGCGAAGCTCGTTCAGCTTTAAGCAATTCTTTTGAATGCGTGAGAATTGAATTGTAGGTTTTGTCCGGTTCGGTGGAGCTGATACGCTCCAGAAAACGCTGAAGCGATTCTGCTAAATGGGAGCGGTATGCTAGCTCACCGCGTAGACGATCTACTTCCCGCTGCAAATCGGCTGGGGGATCTGGTGTGGCCGGGTTGTGTTCCTCCTCGGCGTTCTCACCGGTGAGATCTCCCGCCAAGCGCTCGAGTTCACCCTGAGGGCTCACCGTAACTAAGTTCGGGGTGGCAGGTTCGCCTTCCGCCGGGACACTCCCCGTACTGGCGTTTGCTGTTTCGGGGGCTCCGCTGGTCGCGACGGTAGCGTGAGGCGCTACGTCGAAGTATCGGGCAGCTTTTTCAAGACGAGCAGACAACAGATCGAGCCTTTGGGATTCTGCAAAGATGATGTTTTCAAAAGGTCTGCTGCGAAGCAGATCGTTTAGCTCACCCGCACGAAAGCGATCAATTAGGGTGCGGTAGTCGGCGCCACTCACGAAAGCGCGACCACCTATTACCGCGAGCTTTTGTTCGCGGCCAATTTGCACCGGCATAGTGAAACACTGCAATCCTGCATGACACTTGTACTGGACTACTTTGCCAGCGGTCATAGCGCGCCGATGAGCATCACCGCAATACGGATCGCACAGGCCTACATACTCAGCAGAAGACTGGAAGGCGTGGCAGATGGAGTTGTTATTGGAAGCCACCAGGGCCGGTGGCTGACGGCCGTCCACAAGCAAGACAGATAAGCCCAGTGATTTTGCAAGCTTCTCCTGCACCTCAGCCCATCCCGCAGGTGCGTCCTCAGGGTGTTCCTGGACGATTTCGGTGACAGGTTCGGCCGGCCTCTCACGTGGGGATTCTGGTAGTGTTTCGTGGAGAACTTCTTGCCGTAGCTCAGCCAGAATCTCGTCGATCGATGTTGGGGGCTCTTTGGTGATCAAAGTCTGTTTTTCCTTTGCCTTTTGTTTGACTCGCGGCATTGGGCTTGTTTTCTAAAAGAAGTTGCGGTAACACCAGCTGCGGGCCGTGCGACAAACCGCCAGTTTCCGTTACGAATCAGTATAAATTCCGGCAATAACGCCTTCAAGCGCCTGTAAATGCAGGATGGCAGCACGCGAACGTGAATAACCCTCAAGGACAAAACAAGTTACCCTATTGGTAAATGACCAATGACGCGCGCTTTTCATCTGACTGAGGCCGGAGCATAAGCGTTTGCGACTCGGCCGAAAGTGTCAGTTTACGCCCGTAAACCAACGGTTTGCTTGAGAGCCATGGGGTTTTCGGTAGACAAACAAACTACAGATTGATTGCCCTTCGAGCGGCCTCAAGACCGGGCGCTTGCCCGGGAGCTACCTTCTCGATGTCGGGCTCCTCGGGACTAATTCGAATGCAAGCGGCGAAGTGATTGGCCTTGATTTCTGTGAGAGGCGGGACAATTTCTTCACAAGCCTGAATCATATAAGGGCAGCGCGTGTGAAAGCGACAGCCCGTAGGAGGATTAATAGGGGAAGGTACATCGCCTTCAAGCACGATTCGCCTTCGCGTTGCCTCAATTGCCGGATCAGGGACAGGCACGGCGGAGATCAGCGCTTTCGTATAAGGCATGAGCGGGTCGAGATATATCGTTTTGGCATCAGCGATTTCAACAAGCTTGCCCAGGTACATGACAACAACGCGATCGGAAACGTGGCGAATCGCGCGCAGGTCATGCGAGATAAACAGGTAGGTCAGGTTCTTTTCGCGTTGAAGCTTTTCCAGAAGGTTCATGATCTGCGCCTGGATCGAAACGTCAAGCGCTGAGATTGGTTCGTCGGCTACAATAAAATCAGGGTCGACTGCCAGCGCGCGTGCAATCCCGATTCGCTGCCGTTGTCCTCCCGAAAATTCATGAGGGTAGCGCTTAACGAAGCGTTTGCTTAGGCCTACTGTTTCCAACAGCTCTTGCACACGCCGGTCCGCCTCTCCACCCTTCGCAATCCGGAATGTCTCTAAAGGCTCGCCAACAATTTGACCCACGGTCATCCTGGGATTGAGCGAGGCATAAGGATCCTGAAAGACTATTTGCAGATGCCGCCGATGCTGGCGCAATTCTCGCGTCGAAAGATGTGCCAGATCACGGTCGCGGTAAAGCACCTCTCCGGATGTGGGTTTCGTCAGGCGAAGGATGGCTCGTCCCAGCGTGGACTTGCCGCAACCTGATTCGCCGACAAGGCCCAGCGTCTCACCCGGGTAGATATCCAGAGAGACGCCGTCAACTGCTTTCACAGTGCGAAGGACCCGCAAGCCGAGAAACCGCAAAGCAACACGATTGGAGATCAGAAAAGCGATGGCAAAGATTATTATTGTTAAGACTACCTTCGCCCAGAGATCTACAGGGTAAATTCGTAAGAGGATGCCAACGACCACAATAAAAAAGCATCCCAAACAGGCTCCGATTATGCTCACAACTATCCAAAGAAGCCGCTTGCTGGAATCAATCGTGCTTTTGGCTCCCAGATCAAAATGGACGAACAAATCACGGATCGCGATCAAGGGCTCACGGCGTGCGATATCGGTTGGCGGAGGCATTTGCCCGATCCCGCCCAGGTTTGTTTCCCGAATGCTCATCTTAGAATTAAGTCCCTACTGCTCCCGTCTCAGCGCGCGATTCTTCGTAAACCTCGCCGGCGAAATGGCACAGCGAAAAATGATCTGAAGTCAGTTGCACAAAAGGCGGAAACTCACGGTGACAAATTTCTTCAGCCCGCTCGCAACGAGGCGCAAATGGACAACCGCCGGGCAGATGCGCTACATCCGGCGGCAAGCCGGGAATTTGATAAAGCTTGCCTTGCTCGTCGGTCGGATCCGGAACCGACCGGAGCAACCCCTTGGTATACGGATTACCGGGTAATGCAAACAACTCCCGGGTCGGTGCCTGCTCGAAGACTTTTCCTGCATACATGACGAGCAAATGATCCGTCATGCCCGCAACAACGCCCAGATCGTGGGTGATCAAGATGACGCTTGTGCCGGTGGCCCGTTTAAGTACCTTTATCAACTCCAGAATCTGCGCCTGGATAGTCACATCAAGCGCTGTTGTTGGCTCGTCGGCGATGAGCAACTCGGGTTCGCATGAAAGTGCCATGGCGATCATCACGCGCTGGCGCATGCCTCCCGAAAATTCATGCGGATAGCTATCCACCCTGGCTCTCGCGTCAGGAATACCGACTGTCTCAAGCATTCTTATCGCATGTTCGTAGGCCTGGCGCTTCGTATGTCCAAGATGTAGTTGAGTGATCTCCATCAACTGCCGGGAAATCCTCATGAAGGGATTGAGAGAGGTCATTGGATCCTGGAAGATCATCGCGATGCGACGGCCTCTAATTCTGCGTACGTCCTCTTCCTTGAGTGACAAGATATCGACACTGTCAAAGACGACCTCGCCAGAAACAATTCTGCCGGGTGGATTTGGAATTAATCGAATGATTGAGAGATTGGTTACTGACTTCCCAGAACCCGACTCACCCACAATTCCCAGAGTCTCGCCACGCTTCAACTGAAACGTAACGCCGTCTACAGCTTTGACTTCGCCGTCTTCAGTGTCGAAATACGTGCGAAGGTCCCTGACCTCGAGAAGATTTCCGTTAGTCTTACTCATGTTTTGATTCGGCTTTCAGTCTTAAATCACAGGTATTAATTCAAGGAGATGGATATCTGAGATCTAAGATCTCAAATCTAAGATCTTAAATCTAAGATTTAAGAATCTACGTCTAAATTGAAACTTCTCAGATCGAAATGCGAGATCTTAAATCCGAAATCGTAAATCAAATATCAGAGCTTCCTCATCTGCGGGTCGAGCGCGTCGCGCAGCCCATCTCCTAAAAAGTTTAATGAAAAAAGCGTTAGCGCCATGGTCACACCTGGGCAAATGAGTTGCCAGGGAAATATGGCAATGTTTGAAATCCCTTCTGTGGCAAGACTTCCCCACGACGCAAGGGGCGGCTGGACGCCAAATCCGAGAAACGACAAGAATGCTTCCGTAAGCATGACTGTGGGAATAGTGAGAGTGGCGTAAACAATCACGGGACCAAGAGTGTTAGGCACGATGTGCCGGAAAATGATCCGCGGAGTTGATACGCCTGTCGCTCTCGCGGCCAGCACAAACTCCTGATTCTTTAGTGACAACACTTGTCCGCGTACGATTCGCGCCATCGTCAACCAGGAGACAGATCCGAGCGCAACGAAAAGAAGTATCAGCTGGCCCACCGGTGTGGTTCGGCGAAACATAGCGAGCAAGACGATGACGAGAATGATGTACGGCAACGAGTACAGGATATCCACTACACGCATCATAAGATTGTCGATGCGCCCACCCAGGTAACCGGCAATCGCGCCGTAAGCGATGCCGATTAGTAAGGAAACAACAGTTGCAATAATGCCGACCATCAAAGAGATTTGCCCGCCCTGCAGCACGCGAGCGAGCATGTCGCGTCCACTATTGTCGGTGCCCATAGGGTGTGACCAGGAAAAAGATCCATCAGGCGCTTTAAATGGAGGAAACGACTTAATAAGGCTGGCGTCTGAGGGAATGGTATCAGGGGCGTAACCCGTAGTTCTTCTTATTATGGCTGGGCCAATGATGGCGGCGATTGCTACCAGTATGACCACCACCATGCCAAACACAGCCAGTTTGTTCTTTAGCAGCCGGCGCCAGGCATCTTTCCATAACGAGGTCCCCACAATAACGTCGCCACTCTCGGCAGAGCGGACATCTGCTTCACCAACCGCAAATTCCGGCGCCGTGTGTATCACGTCTCCGCGGCGGGAACGCATCGGCGCCTCAGGTGGTTCGCCCAGAGGGGTGAGCGCGGGTTCGGTCCTCGCTTCGTCACCTATCTTTAGTGGATCGTCTTCTTTCATTTGTGGACGAGTGTTCCTAAGGACGATACCGGTAAAACAATCGAAACATTTTGGAGTGCGCTGACCCGAGCACCCCACGCGGGCTGCCCGCGCGGGGACCCCGCCGGTCAGCGCTTTTGTCGGTCGCGACTTGTCGCGGCCGCGGCGTATTGACTTAATCTGTACCGTCGCGGCGTCCAGCCGCCGCGGACTAAAGCGGCGACTAGTCGCCGCACTCCAAAACCGCACCTAATACCGAATACGCGGATCCAGGTAAGCGTAACCAATGTCTACGAGCAAATTCATTAGCAGCAGCGTGATGGCGATGAACGCTACTATGCCGATGATTAGCGGCTCATCTCGGTTCAGCGAAGCCTGAAGGAAATAGTTGCCCAGTCCGGGTAACGCGAAGATACGTTCAACCACGACAGTCCCCGTTAACAGGAAGGCCAGAGCTGGACCAGTGAAAGAAACCACCGGCATCAGTCCACCGCGCAACGCATGACGCATCACCACTTGTCGCTCGCTCAACCCTTTTGAACGAGCCGTTCGGATATAATCAGAACGAAGTACTTCCAACATCCCCGCGCGGGCCAACCTCGCGATGTATGCCATATAGATGGCTGAAAGAGTGATCACGGGGAGGACCAGACTTCTACTGGGAAAACCATCCCAACGCGCGGGCGGAAACCAGTAAAGCGTGAGTGAAAAAAATAAAACCAGGATCGGACCAAGCACGAAGTTTGGAATTGATATGCCCAGCATAGCCAGCGCCATCGACCCGTAGTCCCATTTTGAGTTCTGCTTGAGAGCAGCAACCGAGCCCAGGGCAATTCCAATGACCAGCGCAAGCAGATAAGCAGATATTCCCACCGCAGCCGATACCGGCAATGAGCGCGCGATGATTTTGTTTACTGACTGCCCTTCGTATTTAAGTGAGTTACCAAAATCGAAGCGCAAGATGTGGCCCATCATTTTGCCATATTGAACGTACCAGGGTTTATTCAATCCATACTTTTCATGAATGTTGTTCTCAATTGCTTTGGGTATTGGTTTCTCGCCGGTGTAGAAGTTTCCGGGCGCAAGCCTGATCAAACCCCAGGTCAAAGTAATGACGATGAGTATTGTGGGAACCGTAATGATTAGGCGGCGGATGATGAAGGGAATCATTATGTAGGACAGGCATTCCTGCCTGTCCGCTTTTACTTCAATCTAAAAAAATTCAATCCCAAAAATGACAGACATGAGTGGTGTCCTATTTGATACCAAGCACCCGCGCCTGTCTGATTCACCTAATTTCGGACACGGCTGTTTGTTCCAGCAATCCCAGGCAGGCTGCCCGCTCGGGTCTCGCTCTCAATCAGTCAGGCTGGGACTGCCGTAATCCCATTTGGAAGGATCGCGCTCAATGTAAACAAATTTCCATGCGTACAGGG
>JBHEMV010000006.1:0-59043 GCA_046262375.1 Pyrinomonadaceae bacterium | reverse complement strand
CGCGTAGCGACGATTGAATTCGCACTAACTTCAGGCGTCGCTACGCGACGCTACACTTCGTCGACCTTTCCCGGCCTGAAAGGCCGGGCTAAATTCACACCGACGCTATGCGTCGAAACTAATTGTTCAGAGCCTCCTAAAGTTTATCGGACATTTGTAGCGAAACTGACCCACTACCCCTTGCACGCCGCAATGACATCTCTATCCCGCTTTCGCTATTAGCTTCGGCTCTTCTTTCTCACCTCGGCAATAACTTGCTTCGCTTCCTGATCAATAGCCCTGCCCGCACTCGCTTCATCGCCTTCTTCTTTGGCTCCGGCTCCGGATTGCAAACGGGGGGAGGTCTCACTAACAGCGAAAAGTTTGAACTCGATTTTCGATTCAGTCTTGTCTATACCACCGACGCCTGCGACTCGGCCAAACATTCCCCCGAGCTTTTTCGCCGTCGATGTCTTTAACGCAGTTAAGTCGGTATAGAGAATGAAGTCGCATTGTTTCGCTTTCGCCTCAGCTTCTGCTTCTCGAGGCGAGGTGGCGTTTAGAGGTATGGCTTCAACACCCTCTCCTCGAATATTGCCTATGAGACGTCCACGCAGTGATTCTGCCGAAATCTGGTGGTCAGTCTTATTGTTGATCCGAACCACGCCTACACGAATGGTTCCGGGCGCCTTCACATTGGCCGCGTTCGACATGCTGCTTTGATCAGTGTCAACGGGTTGGCGTCCGCTAACTACCTGCGAGCTCGCATCCATTGAAGGCATGCCGTACAACTCCTGAGTGTTTGTCGTCTCTACATAACCGCTGGGCACTTCAAACAAGGCAGCGTCCAAAGGCTCGCGGGAAAGCTCGATGACTTCTTTGATGCTGGTAAAACTAGCCTTTCCGTCTGCACCATACATAGTCGTGGTCTCGATCAACGGAAAACCGGTCCGACCGGTACCCACGCGTTTAGCATTGATCCGATCCTGACAACCACCTGGCGTGGCGGGCATCGTGCCCATCATGCCCGCTCGACCCACTTCGCAATTGAATGCCGCAGAAAAATCGATATACCAACCATCGGTTTCGATCCGCTGCTTTACCTGACTGCATGCATCGGGCGAAGACTCTATTGAGGTAGTGGTCTTAACATGACGCGCATTGAACCCAAACATTTCCTTGCGCTCACCCGTGTCTATGGTATTAGTCACGTACGTAATGACGCCTCCTCTTGACGGGGTCGACGGGGCAGAAACGACATTCGCTTCAACTCTCCCGGCGCTTGATGAATCGGCGGATTCCATGGGTGTAACCGTGTACTTTCTCGCTTTATCGTTAAACTGGACTGTTCGCTTAAGGTCACACTGGGTGAGATGGACAATGTCCATGCCAGGACCGAGGTGCATTTCCGAACGCTGGCGTGCGCCTCTGGTCATGGTCGTGCTTTCGGATGATTGTCCGGCCACTGACGTCTTATAGGTGATTTTCAGATTAGTCACCGGCGGGGTTTGAGCGGCCGGCCGGTTGCGCGGGCGTTGACCAACGAATGACGAAGCCGAAACCACCAACAAGAATAAAGCACCAACCATGTTCATTCCTACAAATCCTTTTCTCATGACTTTCTCCTCTGTCGTGTATTCGAGTTTACTTCACTGAGTTCACGCCTGATAAACGCGCCTCCTAAAACACGATGTCCTTCAATCGCGAACTTTTTTCAAAGTGTCTGTCGCGCGATCAATGGCCTCAACGATCCGCGCCAGAGCTTCTCGTGCATTCGATTTATTTCGATCTTCCAGCGCCTGACGAAAATCAGGAAGTGGCTGTGCCGCATATCCCGTGTAAACTCCGGGCGCATAAATTTGATGCGTGTACCAGCTACGGCCGCGTAATCCTCGTGCATCAGTAAACGCCCGTTCAACCGATATCAATGCTTCATTGATGCGTTGCAATCTGGCTATTGCGCGCGGGTGCCGATTATTGGCCTCAACACGCGTTCGCTCAATCTCCAGCACCCTTTCGTGCCGGGCCTTTTCCACAAGCTCGGCTTCCAGGGCAAAATTCTGCATCGCTTTCATCATCGGTTTCTCATCAAAGTCAGCAAGGTTCCGACGCCTCGCAGTTTTCATGCTCTCGCTGTAAAAATCGCGAATCTGCGAAGCATAATCACGGTAATCAAACGACAAACCGGGAGCATCAGCCAGACGCATTGCGATAGTGCCCCACAAACGAGCCACCGTCACGTGATACGCAAAAGTTGGATCACCGAAATGCGTCATCCAGTAAAAGGAGTCGTAGGCCGAGTGGTAAACGCCGTAGTCACCGCCAAAACCCATGTCGATGGAAGGGATTCCCAGGTGTTGAAGAAAGGGCGTGTAATCGGATCCGGAACCGAGTCCGCTAATTCGGGCTTCGGCAATTTGCGTATCGGAACCGACTTCTGCATTAGTCAGTTCGGGATTAGGCAGTTGTTCGCGTGCTCGAACCTGCCATTGTTGGTAAACCGTTTGGCCGGTTTTCGGATCTTTAATGTCACGCGTTGCAGCTCGAATCAGTTTCCATAGCGAAGGTACCGACGACGCGCCAAAGTTTGGACCGGAAACCGCGGAGTCGACGTTAAGGTAAGCGACCGCCTTTCGTTTCAACTCATCGGCGTTTTCTTCAGCCCACTCAGTAGAACCCAAAAGGCCATATTCTTCTCCGTCCCAGCTGCAAAGTAGAATTGTGCGACGTGGCTTCCAGCCCTTCTTTATTAAGCTACCGAACGCGCGTGCCGACTCGAGCATCGCCGTGGTACCGCTGTTTGGATCGACGGCACCAAAGGTCCAGGCATCGCGATGGTTTCCCATTATTACCCAACGATCCTTTTCTTCATTTCCGTCGATTCGCGCAATCACGTTCCAGATTTTTCGGACCTGGTAATCCATCTGCGTTTTCAAATGCACGCGAACGTCGTCCGTTCCTCCCACGTGATACGGAAAAGCTAATCCCCCCTGAAAATCCTTCGGCCGCACTGGACCGCGCAGCGGTTCCAATAGTCGTCCTGCGTCACCGTATGAGATGGGTTGGACTGGAATGCGTGGCAATCCTGTTACTTCTTCCATCTTCAGTCTGGGCACGCCGGGTACCGATGGCCGACCTGGTGTCAAAGGATCGCCAGGCGCTTGAAATATAAATTGAACGGATCCGCGCTGCGCTGAACTTGGCGGCCGCCACGGTCCCTTTGGATAAATGTCTCCCTGCATGTAACCGTCGTCGGCAGGATCTGAATAAATGATCAAACCCACCGCTCCATTGTCTTCGGCGACTTTCGCCTTCACTCCACGAAAAGAGTTGCCGTAGCGAGCAATCGCAATCTTACCTTTCACCTCGATACCCAGCTTCTTTAAAGCTTCATAATCCGGAGGCAAACCGTAGTTCACATAGACCAGTGGCGCGGTCACATCTCCACTTGGGCTGTAGCCATTAAAGAGTGGAATGATATTCGGGTTCGACGACGTGGGATCTTCAGCGATGGTTTCCTCTTTGAGGGTTAACCGTTCCCGAACTGGACTAACTAATTCCACGATGCTTGGTTGGCTGGGATACGGGAGCAGCACTTCATACTCTTTGATCTCGGACGAAAGCCCGAATGCGCGAAATTGGTCGCGCACATACAAGGCGGTGGCATAGTCCTCTTTTGTACCCGCGACGTGGGGCTCGGCAGTTAATCGGCGCAGATGTTCCCGTGCTGAGTCTGGAGCAGGCACGGCGCGAAACTCCTCTTCCCAGCGACGCTCGATGCTGGAACCTTCACGCGTGAAGCCATCAAGATTGGAAGATGGTGAGGGAGTGCTTTGCGACAGAACTGAGCGATCAGCGTTAAGTCCCAGGAAAGCAAAAACCAGCAGGACGGCTACCGCGCTGCGAATGGACTTCATTGACTTTTCCTCGTTCCAGACATCTTCAAATGAACAATGTTCCTTTTTGAGTCGTAAAACCCACACGCAGATTGAAAGGAACTCCTATGGACACCAGATATTATCCCGGCGTTGAAGCAAATCTCCCCAGACTGATCGCTGAGCTTCGCGGTCTTTTCGATAAAGATTATGAAGTGCAAACCCTGTACGTCTCTTCAACAACCGTTCTTCAAGCCCGAAAGTCTAGCACGTTGCGTGATCTTACCGGGCTGCCCGCCGCATTAACAATGCATGGAAGATAATAGAAGACCACATCGCACGCAAAGGCGGTGGATACGTTCCACCTTTACCCGTCCGTTGTGGTAACTGCGGTTCGGCAAACACTGCCGGCGCTGGATTTTGTTCTTCGTGTGGCGCCGATATTCGATCCGGCGCCTGTCCCGCTTGCGGTGCGATCAAAAGGATGTTGCCCGATTCTGTAACCGTTGCGGCAAGCCCTTGGCAGCGGCCAGTCGCTGTTAAGCTTTTCCTGGAACACAAACTGTTAGTTCGCCGCGCAAGCTAACCGTGCGTTGGGTACTCGTGCAGTTTGGCCTACGCTGAGCCCGCGAAGTGGCAGCACAAAGCCGGGCTCTCGAGACCGTGTGAAAACGCGGAAGAGTGAAAGCATCCGATGCCCAATCCCGGGCGACGTCGCCACAATACAGAACCGTTGGCGGTAGCCAATGGATGCTAGCCCTCAATTAAATCTGGAAAGATGCTATGTTTTCACGCGAATTTGGAAGAGAGCAATGAGCCTGACTTGATTGTCAGCATCCATTGGCTACCGAGAGTGTGTGAAAACTCCGGGTCTCAGCGCCAAAGGCGCGAAATGTAACAGCCCAGGGCAACGCCCTGGGTGAGCGTCCATGATCCTTTAGAAGCGATGAAGGCGCGAGATAGGAACTGTCGACTGAAAATAGGGCGGGTTTGCGCGTTTCAAACATCATTTCGCGCCTTCAGCGCTGGAACCTGTAATTTTCAAACACTCTCTACCGCCAACGGTTCTGTATTGTGTGCGGCGATGTAGGGTGATTCTTCCACCAACATGAGTTTTGACACAGCCTCTCAGACTCCAGTCTTTATGCTGTCACCTGCTTCGCAAGTTTTGCTGAGCGCGGTTCAACGAACACCGGCATGATGTGCTGACATTCAAAAGCTCATCACTACCTCCATCATAAACATTGACTTCGGGCTACGACGGTCGTATGGTTTCGCCGCCCGCACAGTTCTAAGCGCATTGACTTGCATGAATCTGCCTGGGCCGTGCCGCGTGTGCTTTGTCACCGAAACACAGACACCTGTGGTTCGAACGCAGTATTTCCAAGGATTTTGTTCAAACCCGCAAACGCAGTCGTGTTCTTATCGGAAGCCACTGCTAACTAAATCAAAATGTGTCTTGAAAACCCTGGAGGTAATTGTCTATGAAGAAGTCTCTCCTGTTCCTTGTCGTTGTCATGTTGATCTCCACATTAACGCCGGTCTGTGCCCAGACTCCGCCGGACACGCCTAGTCCACCAAAAGTACTTCTGATCGTGCGCGAAGACATCAAGCCCGGAATGATGGCAGCGCACAACAAGCATTCGGCTGGCTATGCCAACATTTTCAGAACATTGGCAACACCTAATCACCGCATAGCCCTGGTTCCGGTCACCGGCAGCGAGAACGAGGTGATCTACATAACTGGCGGTGACTCTTTTGCCGAAATTGAAAGCATTTTGAACGCCACTGACAAGAAGATGTCGGGCATTACCGGCAACTGGAAGACGGAAGTTGATCGTCTTGATAAGGAGGCTCCCCTACTTCATGCGGGTATGCGCGACATGTTGGCTGTGTTTCGCCCCGAACTGAGCTACAACGCGGGTGTGGACGTGCGACAGATGCGTTACTTCTCAATCACAACCATACGCGTTCGCCCAGGTCATGATGCTCAATATGCTGACTATGTGCAGAACATGATCAATGTTGCTCGTCGAAACGCAAAACTCGACACATTGCATCTGGCTGCGTTTCAGATAATCTCCGGGGCTCCAAACGGCATCTATATGTTTTTCCGACCAATGAAGTCGTTGGCCGAGTTGGATGTGCCGCTTGGCATGAAAATGCGTGCAGCGATGAGCGAAGAAACGAGAAAGGAGGCCGACAAAACCGCCAGCGATGCAGTCATGTCGAGTGAGACGAGCACTTACCGGATGACGCCCGGCATGAGTTATGTGGACAAGGATTTTATCGCTGGGGATTCGGCTTTCTGGACCCCCAAGGCTGAGGCGATAGCCAGGCCGAAGCCGAAAAGGCGTATTCATAAGCCAATGGCGCCGCCGCCCCCTCCGCCGGCTAACTAAGGTTTGTCTGTGCGCGCGTTGCGGCTCTGCCGCCTGATGTGAGGAAGGCCAGGACCGTCCTAGGCCTTCCGCACATCGCAATAAGCCCGTGGGACTATGAGGGGTGTGTCAAAACTCGGGAGATTGAAAGCAGCCGATGCCAAAATGCGGCGTAACCTGGCAACGCAATACAGAACCGTTGGCGGTAGCCAATGGATGCCAGCACTCAAACTCTGGAAGATGCTATGTTTTCCACGCAAATTTGGATGAGAAACAATAAACCTAACTTGAATGTTAGCATCCATTGGCTACCGCCAAACGGTTCTGTATTGTGCGGCGATGAGGTTGATTCTTTCAGCAACACCAGTTTTTTACACAGCCTCACAACCCTTAGAGTTGGCCTTCCAATCCCGCAAGGTCATAGACTGTCATAGACCTTCCGCACATCAGGCGGCAGAGCCGTAAAGCGCGCACAGACTTTCCAGGGCCAGGAGGTTTTTATGGATTCTCAGCTAATCATGCCGGAGAGCTCTGACGGGATCGATACGCGCAGCGCGGGCGGCAGGATACAGCGCGGCGAGGATCGAAATGACGAGGGCAAACACAACTGCACCGATTGCGAGCCAGGCAGGAAGTGAAAAGAAGTCTACGTACGCTGCTCCCTGGGGTTTCAAGATGAATCGATAAGCCAGGCGGTTTGCAAGACCATCGATCCCCCAGGCCACGATAACTCCAACAACTCCTCCGCAAACTCCAATTGCAGCTGCCTCAAGAAAGAAGATCGTTTTGATTTCACGATCCTCCGCTCCGATGGCCTTCATGATTCCGATTTCGCGCGTGCGTTCGAGAATTGACATGATCATCGTGTTGGCTATACCAAACGAAGCCACCAGCAGCGAGATCCCGCCCAGTAATCCGAGTACGGAATCAATAATCAAAAAGACAGTGCGAAACTGTTCCAACTGATCCACAATCGAGAAGCTACTAAAGCCCAGCTCCCTAAGCCGCTTGCGGACGTCTGTCAGTACAATCGGATCATTAACTCTTACGACCGCGGAATCGTAGCCTTCAGCTTCGCTTTCGCCCAAAGCTCCACTTCCCCGGGCGAGAGCGAGTTCCACCTGGTCCATTGGCCCTCGATGCTCAAGGCTCCACTGATGGGCCGTTTGCAGCGGGATGTATATTCCCGCGCTCGGCATCAGACCGCGTATTCCCCCTTGTCCCGCCCCCTCTTTTACTTCCGTATTAAGCACGCCAACAATTCGAAAAGTGCGGACTGCAAGATCGGGCGCTTTGGCACTTTCCGGCTCTTCCTGGTCCAGGGGAATGCCGAAGAAACTCGATGGTTCCTCATCGGCTACCGCTTCGTCCTTCTTTTTATCAGTCTTGCTATCTTTACTAGTATTTTCGTTTTCAGGCGCCAGGAACTCGATAGTGTTGCCTACCGCGTCCGCAGGTTTGTCATAGCCGGAGTCGCGCGCGAAGCGGTCGCTGACGACGGCTTCATCGGCGATAGGGCTGCTCAGCATCTTTCCGGCTACAAGATCCTGAAAGCGCGACGAGGAATTAGGAACCGCCGCGCCACCGACGACTTGCGTTAAGAGGGCGCCATTTGATCGAACGTATACGTATAGAGTGATATTCGGTTCTACGTAGGCGACACCGGGAATCTGGGAAATCTCGGCAATTGCGGCATCGTCAAGTATCCGACTCGGAGGCTTATCTGGTCTAACCGCCGACCGCCTGTCACGTCCATCGTTGTCAGATCGTGCGCGTTTTCTGTTCATGCCTGCGGCAACAAGACTATCAAGGCTCCGACCAAAAACTCGGATTTCATTGAAGAGGTCCAGTGCCCCAAAGCGGGCCAACATGTTACGTTGCAGGCCCAGCCCAAACGAGATCATCGTTACGATGACCGCCACGCCCACGATTACTCCCATCGTCGTCAGCGTCGCACGGAGTTTCGCCTGACGAAGATTTCGCAGGGCGAGTTGCAGGATGTCGAAAAAACTCATGATGATAGAAAGGATTGCTAAGGCAAGATACGATGAACCGCGCGATTGGCGAAGTGCATTCGTGCTCTTATTCATCCCTCACCCTTCCGCCTTCATCCTTCATTCTATCCTTCCACCTTCATCCTTCATTCATCCTTCCGCCGTCATCCTCCTGAAAAAACATGGTGGACAGCGTCAACTGTCCAATCGGCAAGACTCGTTGTTACAATTTCGGCGCTCGCCTCACGCAATGCTCCTGCCGAAACCGTGTTGGTTATTCCCAGTGTGCGCATGCCGGCTTGCCTGCCCGATGCAATTCCCGGTGGGGAGTCTTCGATGACTAAACATTCGCGAGGCAGAAGTGGGAGAAGCCGCGCTTCGCCAAGCTTCGTGTTCAATTGTTCAAGTGCAATGCGATAACAGTCGGGCGCAGGCTTGCAGACGTTGACGTTTTCAGCGCTTACAATTACAGAGAAGTGACTTCGCAACCGGGCGCGATTCAATGTGTATTCAATCTCTTCTCGAGTTGCCATACTTACCAGCCCGAGTGAGTAATGGCGGGACGTGGCTTTCAGAAATGTGAGGACGCCTGGAAACAAGGGCAACTCGTTCTCTATCAGCTTGCGATGATGAACCGCCTTCTTTTCCAGGATCAATCTTAATACTTCATCCGTCAGTTGCATGTTTGCGCGTTCATATGTGGCCCACACAAAATGCTTGTCGTCCATTCCCAGAGCGCTGTAATAGTCAGTTTCGGTGAGCTCAATCGACTGATCGCGCAGCACCTGCTGATAAGCTGCCATTTGCAGGGGTTCGTCATCGATGATGACACCGTTGAAATCAAAAAAGATCGCCTTAATCATTAAGAAAGTCCAATGTCCAAGGTCCAATGTCTAACTTCAAGAATATTCCGGCATACAGATAAAAATCGATGTGACCATCCTCGAAGTCAGCGTCCGGCGTTGGACATTGGACTTTGGACTTTGGACGTTGAAAGTTTTGAGTTTTGCTCCTCGAACAATTTTGGCAGCCGCTCGCTTTCGAGCACATCGAGGCGTCGCAAAACTTCAGACAGCGAGAGTTCGTTTTTCAGATTGACCCGATAATCCAGATCGGCACGCAAACGGTCTTTCTCGCCTTGCCGGTTTTGCGACATCATGATTATGGGGGCCTGCATTCCGGCTATCACTGCCAGCACCAGATTCAACATTTGATAAGGAGCCGGATCGAAACCCTTAAAGAGAATGTAGGAGTTGAAAATGATCCAGAAGATTATCAGGCCAATCGAGACAGCTATAAATTTCCAACTTCCCCCAAACTCGGCAATCAAATCCGCCGCCCGATCGGCCATCGTTGCCCGCCTCCGCTCCTCTTCGTTTGCGTTGCGGGAAACGCGCGAACGCAATAGTTCGTCTGTTCTTCTGAGTCTGTCAGTGAGCGCTGCCAGCATGCCCAAAGCAATATCCGGACTTGAGCGCACGAATGCCAGAAAATCTGGCCGCGAAAGAATCGCAAAGCGTGCATCCTGTATCACGGTTGCGTCTGCGGATCTTTGGCGTCCATCAATGAGAGACATTTCTCCAAAGAAATCTCCCTGGGCAAGCTCGGCAAGCGTTATCTCTTGTCGATCTTCGTCCGTAATACTAATGCGCACGCGGCCCGTCTCGATGAGATACATGGCGTTGCCGAAGTCGCCCTTAAAAAAAAGCTGCGTGTTCGCAGGAAAGTTTTCGGTTGTTAACAGGTTGCGCAGCTCCGTAGCGGCGGTGTCGTCGAGAGACGCGAAAAGCGGCACCGAGCGCAGCGCCTCGAGAGTCATTTCGTTGGCTTTAATCGACATTGTAACCTCACATTGGAACGATGAATGATGAATGATGAATTATGAATTATGAATTATGAAGCACATGGATGACTGAAGGGTTCTTGTTTACGGTCAAATCACTAACAGGCAATCATTAGTGCTAGTAAAAATGTTCCTATTCATCATTCATCATTCATCATTCATAATTCATCCTTCCTTACTACTCTCCCATCCTTCATGACGATGATGCGATCAGCAAACCTGGTAGCGAGTTCATGATCGTGTGTGACCATCAAGACGGTTAATGGGTCTTTATTAACCATTTCCCTAAGCAGCGTCAGAAGCTCATGCGCGCGGGTAGAATCGACATTTCCCGTCGGCTCGTCTGCCAGCAGGACCTTGGGATTATTTGCCAGGGCACGTGCAATTGCCACCCGTTGTTGCTCGCCTCCTGAAAGTTCCGCTGGCCGATGCATTAACCGATCCGAGAGACCTACACGACTTAGTAACTCCTCTGCCCGCCTTCGTCGCTGGTTCCCGCGCAATCCCCCGAAAGCGAGGGCGAGTCCAACATTTTCCTGCGCGCTCATCGTGGGAATCAGGTTAAAGTTCTGGAAAATCATTCCCACGGAATAACGCCGGTAGCGCGCCATCTCTCGCTTAGTGAATGGTCCCAGCGCTTTTGCATTAAAAAAGACTTCACCAGTCGTCGGACGGTCCAGGCCGCCCACCATGTTGAGCAGAGTACTCTTTCCCGATCCCGATGTTCCCTGTATCGAAACAAATTCGCCTTCTTTCACGTTCAGCGAGACATGATCGAGCGCGGTGACGCTCGTACTACCCATCTGATAGACCTTTGAAACTTCTCGCGCTTCCAGGAGTGCTGCCATGATTCAATTCTAATAAAGCTCCAGAGTAGCGCGGATATACGCGGATTAGAAAATCCTTAAAGCCTTAAGAAGGACCGTTATTCGCTAAAACGAAGACACACAGAAACCATCCGAGAAAGAAAACCTCGAGGTCAGGAAGGCGGGCTGGTCCCCCGCTTGGCTTGAGAGCCATTCAACGTGCGGGGGTAAACCCACCTTCCTGACCTCGAGGTTTTCAGACTTCGGCCTGACCCAAACGTCGTAAGTGAATAGTACCAGCGTCAGATTGAAATGACTTCTGACTTCTGACTTCTGACTTCTGACCTCTGACTTCTGACCCTGGCTCACACCTCTTTGTATTCCGAATCGACGTCCTCGCCCGACGAAGCGACTCGGTAATTTCTGGACTGAACCTGCTTGGTGATTAGCAGATCGTCTTTTGTTTTGAGAAGGTCGGCCCGGTTATAAACTGAAAGCTCGAAATTGTATCCGTGGGTAATTGCGTCCTTAGGGCACGCCTCTACGCAATAACCGCAGAAGATGCAACGGCCATAATCGATGTTGTAAACCTCGGCATATCGCTCGTCGACGCCGATGCGTTCCTCAGGCAAGCGCGGATCGTCTTTCGCAACGATATAAATGCACTCAGAAGGACACGCGGCGGCGCAAAGAAAACAAGCCACACATTTTTCTCTGCCAAGCTCGTCCACGTGCAATAAATGCTGTCCGCGGTAACGCGGCTGCACGGTGACAGGCTCTTCCGGATACTGAACAGTCCATTTCCGTTTCGGTATGTACGATAGAGTCACGCTCATGCCCTGAATGATGGCCTTGGTAGATTCGATTACATCGCTAATGATTGACATTGTTTTTGATAGTAAGTGGTCAGTGGTCAGTTGTCTGTGGTCAGTAGTCCGTCGTCCGTGGTCAGTTGTCCGTGGTCAATGGCGAGTCGACGCGTGAGCCTCTAACGCTACTCCTGGCTCCTGCCCCTGCCCCTGTACTAAACAGGGCTCACTTCCGAGCCCGTGGCTTGCCAACGATTATCGCGCCAAACAAATTTATCGGTGAAACGATAAGCGACATCCTGGTCTTGAACAACTAGGCGGATGATTCCGGTTAGTGTAGCGCGATCGCCTCTCAAGCTTACTTTTAAATCTTCAAAATCCCATTTCTGGATGGTCGTGTCGCGTTCAATTGTGTTCAGATACTCAGCCTTGCCTTGAGTTTTTCCTTCGATCATACTCACGTAGTCATCGGCAAGAATGCGATTCAGTTTCTTTTTATCAGCATTGATGTTAGCGACTGTCCACTCATGTTCCAAATCCGTGAGCGTTGTCAGAACATCCTCTTCATCCGTGGGCGGAGGAGCGGCGTCTTGGGCAGCCGAATTATCGCCGGCGTCTTCATTCTCGGCCAAATTCGAGTTTGAGCCTTTCAGATTCGAGTTGTAGTTATTACGCCGTTCAACATTCGCATTGTAATTTGAGTTATCGCGGTTCGATAAGGCGGTTCTTATTCCGGGAAGCAAAAGCACACCGGCTATTCCTAGGCCAGCGACAACAAGCAAAACGATAGCCAGGATAGCAAGAAGCCACGGCCAGGTTCTTCGCTTGCGCTGTCCTGGCGGAACGTCACGAGAACTACCCGGCGGAACATATGACCCTGGGGATGAATGGGGAGGAACAGTCCCTCGTGCTGAAGATGCTTCGACCGAATGAGAGTCTGATTCTCCGGCAGAAGGCAAGATTAGCGTCGGTGCTTCTTCGTCCTCAGATGTATCTGCCGGCACGAGCGGCGTTCCATCGTCGATACAAAAACGCAGGTTTTGATCGGTAAAAGTCTTATTGCAGGTTGGACAGCGTGTCAATTGAATCTCTCTACCTGATCAACGATACAAAATCATAACCGCAAAGAACGCAAAGCCGGACTCGCAAAGCGACCCAAAGAGGTTCTCGTCCGCAATGGAAGCGGGCGAAACCACGCAACGTTACCCGATGCCACGCGCCAGGAAACTCAGCCCATACATTAAGATTATCAATGCCAGAAACACAAAGTAGAGTCCCCCGCTCAAGATTCCGCCGATGGCCAGGCCCTTTCCGCCATATCGGGTCGGGTTACTTTTGATTTGCACGAGTGAGTAAATACCGAGGGCAACCGCGATTGGACTTGTCAATACTCCAAAATAACAACACCAACCGACAGTCACGCTGACAACGCCCAAAATAAGCGACGCAATAGCCAGGCTCTGTTGAGGCGCCGTGGAGTATGCCGGCGGAGGCGGCGGCTTCCAACCGGGCTGAAGCGATTGTTGCGCTCCTACTTGTGCCTGCGGAGGTCTATAAGCGACCGGCATATCCAGCGTTGGTTCTTCGCTCGGGCTGACGCTTGGTGGCATGGCCGGATACGCGAGCGTCGGTGGAGCATCATCTGGCGACCTCTGTACCTCCATCAGCGATGTACCGTCTTGCGTGCAGAAAGTTAGCCACTCATCCGTAAACTCCTGGTTGCATGTTGGGCAACGCTTCATCTTACAGTTCAGACGATTTCAATCTGACTAAAGAAATACGCGATCTCGATTTCTGCATTCTCATTGGAATCAGAACCATGGACCGCGTTTTCTCCGACTGAAGCGCCAAAGTCCTTTCGTAAGGTTCGGTCGGCAGCATTCGCAGGATCAGTAGCTCCCATCAAATCGCGCCATGCTCTTACCGCGTCTTCTTTCTGGAGGACCATCACCACGCATGGCGCGCTGGACATGAATTGGGTTAAGCCGGCAAAGAAAGGTCGCTCGCGATGGACGGCATAAAACCCTTCGGCTTCCTTCAGACTTAGATGCATCATCTTCATCGCGCGAATCGCGAATCCGCTTTCGCTAATCCGCTGAATGATATGACCAAAGTTCCCTGCGCGCACAGCGTCAGGTTTAATTATTGCAAATGTCAGATTCCCCATGCTTGCTAATAATCTCCTCAAAGGATCTTGAACACAGATGTACGCAGATAAAATCGGATCGCCTTAATGAGGTTGACAGTAAAACGATGACTACTCTATTTTCACTTTGTTCTGGTCGGCTAACATCTTCGTTTATCTGTGACGCTTCTGCTCGTGTCTTATGCCGCTGACCGTGCTCCCAGCGCTTGCTTCATTCCGGATCCGATATCCGCCGGCGACTTCACGACGTGAATGCCCGCCTCTTCAAGAGCCTTCATTTTTTCCGCCGCGGTGCCCTTCCCGCCGGCAATTATCGCGCCTGCATGACCCATGCGACGCCCGGGCGGCGCGGTTTGCCCAGCGATAAAAGCCACGATCGGTTTGGTGACGTTGGCTTTTGCAAAGGCCGCTGCTTCTTCTTCCGCAGTCCCGCCAATCTCGCCAATCATCACAATTCCATCAGTCTCATCATCATCCTGAAATAGTCTCAGCGCATCGACGTGCGACGTGCCGACGATGGGATCACCGCCGATGCCGATAGCGGTTGACTGGCCCAATCCCAGGGCCGTTAGCTGGCCCACGGCTTCATAAGTCAGCGTTCCAGAGCGCGAGACAACTCCGACGCGTCCTTCGCGATGAATGTGGCCAGGCATAATTCCTATCTTGCATTTTCCGGGGCTGATAATCCCGGGGCAGTTTGGTCCAATCAGGCGCGTCGCTTTGCCATCCAGATACTCTTTGACCTTCATCATGTCGAGCGTAGGGATGCCCTCCGTTATGCAAACAACCACGGTAACTCCCGCATCGGCAGACTCCATGATCGCATCGGCGGCAAAGGCTGGTGGTACATAAATGACAGACGCATTCGCGCCCGCTTGTTTGACTGCGTCAGCAACAGTGTTGAATACAGCAATGCCTTCGTGGGTCGTCCCGCCTTTTCCAGGCGTCACACCACCAACGATCTTCGTTCCATACTCGACCATCTGTTTGGTATGAAAAGTACCTTCTTTGCCGGTGATTCCCTGCACCACCAGGCGCGTATTTTTATCAGCAAGAATGCTCATGATTAGTAGTCCGACAAACCTTCATCTGTCCTGGCGTGGGAAACATCTGGCACTAAAAGCTCCGGGCGCAATCCCAGAAAAGACTATGGAGATCGTGTAAACGGGCGGCTCACTTTACAACTACATCTCAGGCAAGTTCAAACCGCTCACCATAATGAGGCACTTCGACAGTCCATCCAAATCTCTCCTTAACATGCGCTGCCATTGCATTTGATGCCACGGGCTCGCCATGGGTTAAGAAGGTGCGTCGTGGGGCAGAAGACAGGCCTTTGAGCCACTGAATGATCTCTTTCCAATCCGCGTGCGCTGAAAAGCTGCCGATACGTTTAACACGACAACGAACGGGCACCCGTTGTCCGAGTACTTTGACTTCAGGTTCGCCGTTGAGAATGCGCCGCCCGAGCGTACCAGCCGCCTGATAACCCACAAAGACAACCGTAGCATTCGGGTCAGGCACTAATCTCAAAGCGTGATGCAGCACGCGCCCGCCTGTCATCATTCCTGAAGCGCTGATAATTACGCGAACGCCTTGCGCATTGTTTAGTTTCTTCGATTCTTCCCTGGACGAAGACGTGATCATGGCACGTGTTCGTAGGGGATGCTGCGGCCTCGCCAGCACACTCGCGTAGTCTTCATCCTGCTCTTCGGTGCGATTTGCATAAACGGCAGTCGAAGCGGCGGCCATCGGTGAGTCAACATAGACCGGAATTACGGGGATGGCCTTTTCATCTTCCAACTCGCGGATCAAGTAGATGATCTCCTGTGTGCGACCGACGGCGAATGCAGGAATCAGTACCGGAGCATTCCGGCGCACCGCGTCATCGATAATGCGCTTCAAGGCGTCTTTTGGATCTTCAGGGTCGTGAAGGCGGTCGCCGTAAGTCGATTCGACAAGTAAATAGTCGCAGGCCGGCGGCGGAGCAGGATCGCGAATTATTGGCTGGTTATAGTGGCCCAGATCGCCGGAGAAAAGTATGCGACGCCCGGATCCATCTGCTCCCGCCTGCTGAATATCAACCAGCACCAGGCTCGACCCAAGTATGTGGCCGGCAATGCGAAAGCCGGCCTGAATGCCTTTAGCGACCCCAACCGGCTCGCCAGTGTTTGCTACAGGCTGAATCAAGTTGAGCGCGTTAAAGGCATCTTTCTCCGTATACAAAGGAAGTGCGGGTTTGTGTTTCGTAAGGTTGTGCCGGTTGCGATAGTCAGCGTCTTCTTCCTGCAAGCGGCCGGCGTCAGGCAAGAGTATCTTCAGCAGATCGGCAGTCCCACGCGAACAGTAAACAGGTCCAGCGAAACCCTGGCGGACGAGGCGAGGCAGATATCCAGTGTGATCTATGTGGGCATGGGTGATTAGAACGGCATCGACTTGGCGAGGATCAAAAGGGGGTTCCTGCCAGTTTCGTTCGCGGAGTTCCTTTAGCCCCTGGAAAACCCCACAGTCTACCAGCACGCGACCACGCTCAGTTTCGATAAGATACTTTGACCCGGTTACTGTGCCAACGCCGCCCCAGAATGAAAGTGTTGCCATTTACGCTCTAATGTAACCTAAAAAATTCGTGCACGTTTCGCGGAAGCTTTGACCTCACAACGCAAAGGATACCCCGCGATAGAAGCTAAACTGATGCTTCGGATACTCGGCGCCTATAACCAAAGAACACGATGATTGCCGGCACAAGTAAAGCGAGATTCCGCAACGCCGTTTTAACACCTAACTGGCTACCGATGATGTTCCCAAAGCAACCGCACTCGAGGGGCTCGCCATGCAAAACATAAACGTAGTAAAGCGCATAGCCACTAAAGCCGATCAGCAAGGCGGCCGAGAATAACGCGCCCAGACGAACGGTACGCGGAATCAGAAGAAGTGCCGCAGTGATAATCTCGACTCCAATAACCGCGATAGTCACCGGCCACATCCAACGAGCGTAGTTGAATCCGGATGAGGTCAGCAGCTCCCCTACGTTTGCTGCGAAGGCCTTAACTATCCAGAGTTTCGCGCCGGCAGTAAAAAGAAAGAGAGCCACGAGGCCGAAGCGGCTAACCAACAAAATGATGCGGAATAATTTGTTGCGGCCCATGCGGTATCTCGCAAACATGCGACTTTTGCCGAACATGCGGCTTTGCCGAACCTCCGGCTTTAACCAACCTCCGGCTTTGCCCAACCTCCGGCTTGCCGAACATGCGGCTTTGCCGCCAACCAGTGCGGTAAGGCTATGCCTTACCGAGTCGTGCTCTTATTGATTGAGGCTCCGCCTCGGACAGCGAGGCCGAGGCATAGCCTCATTCCAAGCTGCAATCCACGGAAAGGCGGAGCCTTTCCGCAATGCACGGCGGCAAGCCGCGATTACTTTCTACAATGCGCGGCGGCAGCGCGATTCCTTTTCGCAATGTGCAGCGGCGAAGCCGCCATTACTTTCCGCAATGCGCGGCGGCAAAGCCGCGACTACACCTGTACCGATACGCTTACGCCGCCAGTGCCACCACCTTTTCGGCGGCATCCTTCATTCCGTTGGCGACCGTGAAGTTCAAGCCTGAATCGCGAATCACGCGCTGGCCCTCTTCAACGTTTGTTCCCTCGAGCCGGACGACCACAGGAACTTTTATGCCCAGATTTTTCGCAGCTTCCACGACGCCCCGCGCGACCATGTCGCAACGAACGATACCGCCGAAAATGTTTATTAAAACGGCCTCTACGTTTTCGTCGGCCAGCAAAATTCGAAACGCCGCTTCAACTCTTTCCTGCGAAGCGCCTCCCCCTACATCGAGGAAATTTGCCGGCTCGCCACCTGCGAGCTTGATGATGTCCATGGTTGCCATCGCAAGTCCGGCGCCGTTTACCATGCACGCGATGTTGCCATCGAGCTTAATGTAGTTGAGATCAAATTTTGATGCTTCGATCTCCAACGGTTCTTCTTCGTTAAGATCACGCAAGCCCAGAAATTCCTTATGACGAAAGAGCGCGTTGTCATCAAAGTTAACCTTCGCGTCGAGCGCCATCAATCTCTTGTCCCTGGTTAAAAGAAATGGGTTTATTTCCATTAACGAAGCGTCCATCTGTTCGTACGCAAGGTAGAGTGATTGCATAAACTTCACGGCCTGGCCGATCAGGTCAGACCCAATACCCAATCCAAATGCAAGCTTGCGCGCCTGGAAGGCTCGAAAGCCTACTGCCGGATCAATTGTCTCTTTCAATATCCTTTCCGGCGTCTTTGCAGCAACCTCTTCGATGTCCATGCCGCCGGCTTCTGAAGCCATGAAGACCGGCCGTCCCGAGGCGCGATCTAGAACAATCCCAAGATAAAACTCCTTATCGATGGACAGGCCCTCTTCGATAAGGAGTACGCGCACCTCACGGCCTTCTGCTCCTGTCTGATGAGTAACCAGTTTCATACCCAGCATTTTGCGCGCAATTTCCTGCGCTTCATCTGCACTCTTCGCGAGCTTCACACCGCCACCTTTGCCACGGCCGCCTGCGTGGATTTGAGCTTTGACGACAACGACGTTGGTCGCGAGTTCTTTGGCCGCGTCATACGCCTCTTCGGGTGAGCGGGCAACCAGGCCGCGGGGCACCGGTACGCCAAACGTCTTCAGTAGTTCTTTACCCTGATACTCATGAATTTTCATTGCTTTATTTGAACGGTGTATTCAGAATCTCTTGCCGAAGTTCAGGAGTGTAGCTGCACAGGATCATCCCTGCAAGCGGGCGGGTAAGCTGCATAATCATCACCCGTGCTTCACGCACGGGGGGCCTATTGAATGCCGCGTGCTTTGCACGCTTGGGGAGTTCTAATTTTAGACGCCAGAACTTGTGGTCAATAACAAGAGACATTTAATGCGCGGAGACAAACCCGAATGAGCGACGTCACGGTCACATCTCTTTCAAATTTGAAGAACGAGGTTCGCTACGGCGATAACCACACATTCGTTACTGACGAGCCGTTGTCGGCAGGCGGTGAAGACGCGGGGCCGGATCCTTATATCTTGCTGCTCGCCGCACTTGGCAGTTGCATCTCCATGACTACGAAGCTATACGCGAAAAGGAAGGCGTGGCCCCTGGACCGCGTGGTAGTGCGCCTGCGCCAGGAGCGGATTCATGCGGCGGATTGCGACGACTGCACTCGCGCAGCAGAAGGATACGTGCACCGTATTCAGCGTTCTGTAACTTTCGAAGGCAACCTTAGCGAGGAACAAAAGTCTCGCTTGCAGGAGATTGCGCATAAATGTCCCGTCCACAAAACTCTTTCTTCGGAGATTGTAATCACTGACTGGAAGGAAGCGGGATAAATTAAGATTAATCCGCAGATTCTACAGATTTCACAGATAACACACGGAGTTACCATCAAGCACTTGGGATCGCGTACTAACCTCGAGCTTCGTGCCCACCTTAATCTGCGTAATCGCCTATTCTGTGGATAAATTTGCTCCCGCTTTTGACGGGAACTTTTATTCTCAGAGGTTGTCTAAGGCCACGACTGATGTCAGGGCAAATTCGAAGCTGCCTTATACGTGTTCCCGAGGAGATCAAACTATGGATATCAACAAAATGGCGGGTTGGTGCCTGATCCTCTTTGGTCTAATTAACGTGCTTCACGAAATTAACCTGAGAAGCGTCGGGTCAAGCAAACCGGGTGTCGGTTATGCGCTGGCCTCCTCGATATTATTCACCGCCGGCGCGGTGTTGTTATGGCGCCGAAGAATTCGTGAGAACCTTGCGAAAGCTCGCGAGAGTAAATCGAATATCCTCTAAACTTGCGCGTGCTGAGAGCAGATCAACCCCGCGTGACAGGCCCAACCCGCGCAGCGCTGCTGGGTGGGGGCGAAGGTTCTCGCGATTGAGTTAAGCACCGGTTACCGCAGATGGCGTTGCATCAAAAGGGCTCTCAACCAGCATTGATTGAGAGCCCTTAATTGGTCGGGACGCCGAGATTCGAACTCGGGACCTCACCCACCCCAAGGGTGCGCGCTACCAGGCTGCGCCACGTCCCGTCAAATCTCTCTTAGTATCCCCGCAAAAATCCTGTAGCGCAACTTGACCTTGTATCGCAAACTGTTGGTTGCGGATCAACTCAAGCGAACCGCTCCAGCCCAACTAACAGTTGCGCTACAGACCTCTATCGCGGTTTGGTGTGGGACCCCTTCTCGAGCAGCGAAAGCAGCTCACGCAATTCGGAGGCGACCTGACGCAGGGCTTTTCGATCTTCGGCGGTCTTTATTCCTGAGCTTGATTGCGCCGCAGCCGCCTTCGCTGCCCCGCGAGTCGACGAAGTTGACGAAGTGCTTTGCCCGGAGTCTTCATCTTCTGACGAAACTACTTTCAGTTTACCGCCGGATCTCAAGTCGTTTGCGAGCCTCTTTTTAGCTCCCGCGATCGTGTATTGATCTTCATAAAGTAGTTCCTTAATTCGGAGCGCTATTTCCACGTCCCGTTTTCGGTAGACTCTCTGACCGGCACGGTTCTTTTGGGGAGCAAGCATAGGAAACTCAGACTCCCAATAGCGCAACACATGCGCTTGCACTCCGGCCAGATCACAGACTTCTCCGATCTTGAAGAAGAGTTTTTCAGGTATGGCTACGGCAGGACGACCCATAATCCAAAAACCATCGCGACGTCGACGAACGTTCTTCCTGGTTAAGGAATGTATTAGGAGACTGATTGCGAGTTTACCAGCAGCCCGGTGAGTCGACATGTTACCGCCACGCGTTTGGCGTGTCAACACTTACACTTAGCTACTCTTAGTTAAAACTGATTCTTTAAGGTATAGCCTAAAGTTTGGCTGCCCGGTCAGCTGCACATAGCACGAGATATTAACGCGAAGTGGGCGTGCTAGACGGGCTTTCATGGCCAAGCTATAATCCGCCTTTCACTCAGCTTCCAGTGCCACAATCGAAGGGTAATTTCCCATAGTGACCTCGTCTCCAATCGTTTTCCGCCTTGCCGCACGGCTCGATGATATTGGCTTTTCCGACATCGTAAGTATTCGCAATCGCATAATGAAACTGCGTGCGCAGGGGGCGACCGTCCATCAGTTTGAGGGCGGCGAGCCCTACATGCACACGCCGGATTTCGTAAAGCAAGCGATGATAAGAGCACTGGCAGAGCACAAAACTCGCTACGCTCCGTCGTCAGGCATACTCGAATTGCGCACGGCCATGGCCGACAAAGTGCGCGCAAAAAACAGCATCCCTGCACAGGCGACTGACGTGATCGTTTTAAATGGAGGAATGCAGGGACTTTTTGGCGCGTTTCAATCTGTAGTTAATCCAGGCGAAGAGGTGCTGGTGTTTTCTCCGTTCTGGACACCGATTAAAGATCTAATAGCTTTTTGTCAGGGGAGCACCATACTTGTTCCGACAAAGGAAGCGCGTGCGCATGGATTCGAGAAAACCCTCGCGCGATACATCACTGAACGCACCAGAGCCATTTACTACAACACGCCGCAGAATCCTACCGGCGTTGTATTTACTCGTGATGAAGCACGAGCAGTGTCGCGGTTTGCGCAAGAACGAGATCTGATCGTCATCGCCGACGAAGCTTACGAGGACCTGGTTTACGACGACGCGCATTATTCGATTGCATCAATCGAAGGAATGTTCGAGCGCACGATTACCGTGTTCACTCTTTCCAAGTCGTATGCGATGACAGGCTGGCGTCTTGGTTATACCGTTGCGCCTGAACCATGGATGACTGGCTTACGGAAGACTACTCTTTATTCCTCCAATGGAGTTTCTACACCAACGCAATGGGCGGCGCTGGCAGCCTTTACGACTGAGTCTGACATGCTGGAAATAAATCGCACCTCCTATCAGAAGCGGCGCGATCTGCTGTTGGCCGGACTTAACGAGTTGGGTCTGTTTTGTGAAAAACCCGCGGGCGCCTTTTACGCCTTCCCGGATGTTTCACGCGTCAGTAAGGATAGTCGGGAGGCTGCGGAGATACTCCTCGATCGCGCCCAGGTCGCTACCGTTCCCGGCGTAGTCTTCGGTGAGCACGGCGAGGGTCATCTGCGTTTTTCTTTCTCTACATCAGTCGAAACCATCGAAGCCGGCCTCGATTCACTTCGCCGCAACCTTTAGTTCAGAGTTCAACCTTTAGGTTGCTCTTGTGGAGGCAGCAAGCTAAAGCTTGAACTCTGAACTCCGCATTCCATGAACGAATTCGATTTCATAGACAAGCTAAAGCGGCGAGTTGAACGAAAGAAGAGTTCAGCTTCATCCTTCCCCGCTTATCCTTCATCCCTGATAAGCGGCATTGGCGATGATGCCGCCGTTATAAGTGCAGACTCCGGCAAAGATACTGTCGTAACTGCCGATCTGCTGGTCGAGGAAATAGACTTCCACCGCGACACTATGCGGCCGGATTTGCTTGGCCATAAAGCGCTGGCTGTTTCCCTTTCCGACATCGCTGCCATGGGCGCGTGTCCGCGCTGGGCACTGATATCGATTGGACTTCCAGAAGAGATCTGGAGGTCTAACTTCCTCGATGGCTTTTATGATGGGTTCCTCAAACTAGCCGACCACTACGACGTCACTCTGATTGGCGGCGACGTTTCCCGCACGCCTGAAAGAATTGTTATCGATTCAATCGTTATCGGAGAGAGCGCTAAAGGAGGTGCGGTATTTCGCTCCGGCGCGCAGGCCGGCGATCAAATCTTTGTGACCGGGTATCTTGGAAACGCGGCTGCGGGCCTGCGTTTAATTGAGCGCGGCGCGCGAGTGCTTGATCGGCAATCGAGCGAGCATTCAATCGATCACCTGCTAATTCGTCAACTACAGCCCGAGCCCCGCGTAGGTTGGGGTCAGTTGATCGGAGACAAGGAACTAGCGACAGCAATGATCGACATAAGTGATGGATTATCTTCAGATCTCAATCATCTTTGCCGCGCAAGCAAAGTGGGCGCCCTCGTTAATGCCTCATGCATTCCAATCGACCACGTTGTAACGGAGCTTTGCGGACGCCGAGCGCTGGATCCTCTCATGCTCGCCCTACACGGCGGAGAAGATTTCGAGCTTCTCTTTACGGTGAGTGTGGAGAATGTTGCCAAATTGCCAACCCGAGTGGACGGCATTTCGATCACCCGAATTGGTGAATTGACGGAAGCATCAACCGGAGTCCGCATCGCCGAAGGTTCCAAGATTTGGGATCTCAAACCTGGCGGCTGGGAACATTTTAAAGGATGAGGGCGGAAGGATGAGGGATGAATAGGAAACTAGTTCCTCCAGCTTCATACTTCATCCTTCCGCCTTCATCCTTCATTGAGTTTGACTGGCGGCACGTCCTTACCTAGACTGCAAACCTGCGCGTCCTTGAATCTTTAAGGGCGCGTATCTTCTAATCCGAACCCAATGCTTAGATTTCGCAACACGCTAACAGGCCGAATAGAGGAATTTCACCCAGTGATTGAGGGTGAGGTTCGCTTCTACTATTGTGGTCCAACCGTCTGGGATTACGGCCACATTGGCAATTTCCGGTCAGCAGTCGCGGCTGATATTTTGCGCCGCTATCTAAAGTTCAAAGGTTTCAAAGTTACTCACGTGATGAATATTACGGACGTCGAAGACCGCATCATCGCAAAGTCACAAGAGGCTGGACTAAGTATTGACGACTACACTGCTAAATTTATCGATGCGCTTTGGGAAGATTTCGACGCGCTCGGTTGTGAACGTCCAGAGATAGTCCCCCGTGCGACACAACACATTCCCGAGATGGTAGCGCTAATTGAAAGGCTTTTAGAAACTCGTCACGCTTACGAGTCGGACGGTTCCGTCTATTACCGTATCGCTTCGTTTCCCGAGTACGGAAAGCTCTCCAGGATAAATTTCGCAGGCAACATCGCCGGAGCCAGCGATCGAATTGATACGGATCGATATGAGAAGGAAGATGCGCGCGACTTTGCTCTCTGGAAAGAACCCGCGACTCCAGGGGAGCCGGCCTGGGACTCATCCATCGGACGTGGACGGCCGGGGTGGCATATCGAATGCTCGGCGATGTCAATGAAGTATCTCGGCGAAACTTTCGACATCCACGCAGGCGGCATCGATCTGGTATTTCCGCATCACGAGAATGAGATTGCTCAAAGCGAGGGCGCCACGGGGAAACAGTTTGTCCGTTACTGGATCCACTTCGAGCATCTCAAAGTAGAAGGCGAAACGATGTCGAAATCAAAGGGCAACTACTACACGTTTCGCGATGTTGCAGCCAAGGGGTATTCGCCAGGTGCCGTTCGTTATTTCCTTCTGAGCGTTCCCTATAATAAGCAGATCAATTTCACATTTGATGCGCTCGCCGGTGCAGAAAAAACGGTCGCAGGTTTGCGGGATTTTCGCGCGCGCTTAGGCGAGGCCAGAACGGATCCGGGAATTAATGAGAAGTTGCACGAAGCAACATCACGCGCCTCTCAGGAATTTGAGGAGGGCATGGACGATGATCTTAATACTTCGGTCGCCCTGGCCGTCATTCACAATCTCACGCGCGACGTGAACACTGCCCTCGCCAAAAAACAACTCCAGGAAGACAACAAACGTGAATTGCTCGATCTCTTGAAGCGCTTCGATACCGTGCTAAATGTCTTCGGCGAGGAACACGGCGAAATGCTGGACAATCAGATTCATAACCTGATTGATGAGCGTCAGGAAGCTCGTCGCCGGCGCGACTTTGCTCGCGGCGACGAAATTCGTGACCAACTCGCTGGTCAAGGCATCATCCTCGAGGACACCAAAGACGGCGTGCGCTGGAAGCGCAAGTAGTTGGGAAGCAAACAGCAAACAGTAAACAGCGAACAGCAGAACGTGATGTCCCAGACCCTCTCTTGAATTGGTTCTTGCCGCTCAAACCCACCGCTATATATCCGCTCGAACCCGCCGCTATATATCCGCTCGAACCCGCCGCTACGTAAAGGAATGGTTATGCGCGATTTCCGACAGATCAAGGTGTGGGTGAAAGCTCACAGTCTTACGCTCGAGATCTACAAAGCCACAGCTCAATTTCCTCGAGCAGAACTTTATGGCCTTACAAGCCAACTTCGGCGGTCGTCGGCCTCAATTCCTGCAAATATTGCAGAGGGTTTTGGTAGGGGAGGTAACGTGGAGCTGGCCAGATTCTTGCAAATTGGGCTCGGCTCAGCCTACGAGCTTGAGTATCATATTCTCCTGGCCAACGATCTCGGTCTAATTAACCGGATCGTTCACGAACAACTAGTACAGCGAACCGTTGAAGTAAAACGGATGCTCGCTTCACTTTTGGTGAAGGTGCGATCCGACCTTTAATCTTTGCTTGTTGTTTGTTTGGAAACAGCAAACGCCAATCAATACTTAGACAACTCCGCCCATTGCTGTTGGCTGGTTGGCTGGTTGGCTGTTTACTGTTTACTGTTTGCTGTTTACTGTTGGCTGTTTGCTGTTTGCTACTTCGGCGTAACGCCCAGATTCCACATCAGGAACGAATAAATATCCGCCGCCTGCTCGATGGCTTTGGTGGTGCTGCTGGCTCCGTGGCCCGACTTCGTGTCAATGCGGATCAGAATCGGATTAGGACCGGCCTGGGCCGCCTGAAGCGCTGCCGCGTATTTGAATGAATGCGCCGGCACCACCCGATCGTCGTGGTCCGCTGTGGTGATGAGGGTGGCAGGATAGCTGGTTCCCGGCTTCACGTTGTGAACTGGCGAGTAAGCATATAACGCCTTAAACTCGTCTGCTTTATCACTCGAGCCGTAGTCGGCAATCCAGTTCCATCCGATGGTGAACTTGTGGAAGCGCAGCATATCCATAACGCCTGCCTGCTGGACCACGGCTTTGTATAAGTCCGGCCGCTGATTCGCCACCGCCCCCACCAGCAACCCACCGTTTGAAACTCCGTGGATGGCGAGTTTACCAGGCGACGTGTACTTGTTCTTGATCAAATACTCAGCCGCCGCAATGAAGTCGTCAAAGACGTTCTGCTTTTTCAGCTTCATTCCCGCTTCATGCCACTTCTCGCCATACTCGCCACCGCCGCGCATGTTTGCCGAAGCGTAAACGAATCCCTGCTCAAGTAGTGCCAGTCGCAGCGAACTGAAGCCCGGCGAGTTTACGCTGTTGAAGCCACCGTAACCATAAAGCAGCGTCGGGTTATTACCGTCCAGCTTGATTCCCTTCTTGTGAACGAGAAACATGGGGACGCGCGTGCCGTCTTTACTGTTGTAGAAAACCTGCGACGTCTCATAATCGGTTGACTTAAAGCCAGGTATCTCAGGTTGACGGAACACGGTCGACTTCTTCGTCGCAATGTCATACTTGTAAATGGTTGGCGGAAAATTGAAAGTGGTAAAAGTATAGAAAGTAAACTTGTCGTCGTTACGACCACCGAAGCCGCCAACGGTTCCCAGGCCCGGCAATTTGACTTCGTTTTCGAGTTTGCCATAGAGGCTGTAAACGTACGCGCGAGTGGCAACGTCTTTCAGGTAAGTTACAAAAAGCTTGCCGCCAACTATGTTGGCGTTATCGAGCGGTTCCGGCTTTTCAGGTACGACGTCTTTCCAATTCTTCTCAGCGGGGTTCTTCGGATCAAAGAGAAAGACTCGACCGTTTGGCGCTTTATGGTCGGTTTGGACCATGAACTTGCCGCCAACGTTATCGATGACGCTATAGCTATCGTCGCCGATCTTCGCAACGATTGGAGTGAATGAATTACCTGGCTGGGACACATCGCGATAGAAAAGCGAGTTTCCTTTTTTCCCCGTGCCCCTGTCAGAAATCGTAAGGAGGGCAAACCTTTCATCGTCTGTTGTGCCGAGCGTGTGAAAACGCTGACCGTGAGCCGGGTCTTCATAAACGAGCATATCCTCCGACTGCGGCGTGCCGACCTTGTGATAGAAGACCTGATGGTTTTCATTTTTGGTCGTGAGTTCATGACTCTTTTCCGGGGCGGGATAGCGGCTGTAATAAAAACCATCACCCTGCCACGAAACACCGGAAACTTTTACCCACTCGAGATGATCCGGTTGCAGTTGTTTAGAGGTTACGTCCATAACATAAAGATCGTTCCAGTCGGAGCCACCTTTCGATACGCCGTAGCCCACATATTTCCCAGTCTTTGAGAGTGCAAATGCTCCCAGGCGCGTCGTGCCATCTGAGGAAAGCTTGTTCGGGTCGAGCAACACCTCGGGTGTGCCGTCCAGGCCTTTTTGCCGGTACCAGACGCTTTGGTTCTGTAGACCATCATTCTTCGTGTAGAAGAAATAGTCGCCGCGCCGCTGGGGCGCAGAATATTTTGGATAATTGAAGAGTTGGGTTAGGCGCTCTTTGATCTTCTGACGAAAAGGAATCTTTTCCAGATAAGCAAAGGTGACTTTGTTTTGCGCTTCCACCCAGGCCGCAACTTCCGGCGCTGCGTCATTCTCCAGCCAGCGATAGGGATCAGCTACCTTCGTCCCGAAATAATCATCCACCGTGTCGCCTTTCTTAGTTTCGGGATAAACAATCGGTGCGGTACCTGCGGCACCGTCCGGCGTGGGCGACATCTTCTGTCCATTTTGGGCTTGCGTTTGCGGAGTCAATTGCGAGACTGACAAAATCGACAGCACCAGGGCCACAACTGCAAATGGCAACAGCAATCGCTGAAAACTGGAAACTAAAAACTGAAAACTATTTCTCATCAGATCATCTCCTGGGAGTTTTATTTAGACTGGAACTATGACGAAAAACTGCGGGGTAGACGACGCATACTTTAATCGATTGACCTCCAACTTCAAAATACCCTTGCCAGCTCATCTATCAGCCCGTCAATTATCCGCCTGGCTACCCGGATTCGAATTCAAGCGCGAAATATTGTTAACCGCCTGCGCTTCCCCACCCCGTCTGTTCCGTTAGCTGCTAAACGGGTATCATTGGTCCAATTGAGAAGCACTCTCCCCGAGACTCTTCAAATTTCAGATTGCGGATTTCGAAGTGGCTTTCTTAAGTCTGGAGGTGCTATGAAACGATTAAATCCGATAATTTTAGGGCGCAGGTCGCCGCGCGAAATCCTTCTACATTGCGTAAGGTATCTGGCTCAGGCGCCGCGGAAATGGTTTGCTTTGCCTCTGCTGGGAACTCTACTGCTGCTCGGCATTAGCTACATCTCTCCTTCAGTCCGACCGCAGACGCGCGACCGCACCGTTGTCCGAACCGCGGCGGAGGTCGTGAAAGTTGACGTCGATCTGATCACGGTCGATGCCCTGGTCCTGCAAAAGAAGACTGCTCGCATAGTGGGCGACCTGAAACAAACCGACTTTGTAATCCTTGAAGACGGCACTAAACAGCAGATCACGCACTTTAGTCAGGATAGACTGCCACTCTCGGTTATGTTGCTGATCGATCGCGGTGGATGTCTGGACCCGTTTGGCACACAGGTGCACCGGGCGGCGATTGAGGCGCTGGCCCGTCTCAAGGAAACGGACGAGGTGGCGGTGATGACCTACCACGACACGGCAGAATTGCTGCAAGGTTTCACACGCGATCGTTCGTTAATCGAAACAGCGTTGGATCGAGTGCCGCCCCATGATGAATGGGCTGATCACTGCCTGAATAAGGCCTTCGCCAAAGCCGCCGACTACATGGTTACATCCGGCAATCCTGTTGGCAGGCGGGTCATAATTGCCATCACCGGTATCACGCGCAACTTCGATTGCGGACATGGACCCTCAGGAAAAGCAGCCAAGCAGGCTGTTTTCGAATCGGGTAGCGTCGTTTGTGGTCTGGTGCCCAAAACGCCTGGCCAGCGAATGGAAAACGGGTTAATGGTCTGGGGAACACGTATGGTCGGTGCGTTTGGAGCGCCCACATTGGACATCAAGCAACTCGCTGATGAGACCGGGGGCGAGGTGCTGGAAGATAAACCCGAGCGGCTTGACACCACATTCGCCACGCTTATAGATCATTTGCGTAGTCGCTACAGCCTGGCTTTCGTGTCATCAAACAAAAAGCGTGACGGTAGCCTCCGCAAACTCAAGATTGATGTGATCCCGCCCGTGCAGGAGTCCAAAAATAAACTTGTGGTGAAGGCTCGCCGGGGTTACATAGCTCCAAAAGAATAGCGCAGATTGGTTGGCTGATGAAGGAAATTCACAACACAGCAGCGGAGAACGGGGATCAGTCTGATTCGTGTGATCCATTTGATCCATTTTCCGAACCGGTCACGATTCCTATCACCGATGTTTTTGATCTCCATACGATCCGTCCGCAAGACGTGAAGCTGGTAGTTGAGGAATATCTAAGCGAAGCTCAAAGGAAGGGATTTCGCAGCGTGAGGATTATTCACGGCAAAGGGATTGGAGTGCAGAGGGAAACGGTCCGTACGATATTGGGTAGAACCCGGTTCGTGACTGAATGGACTGATGCGCCCCCGGAAGCTGGTGGCCTAGGCGCGACCATTGTTCGACTCAACGACCGTCACGAGCCGGAAACTGATTAATGAAGCAGGTTGCCAGACAGTGGGGCAGCGGCAGTCAACTCACTAACATCGCTCAACGAAGGATTCCTCGAAGTAAGGAAGGGGCCTAACACCCCAGCGGGGCTGCCGGCATGCCCCGGCCTGCCCCCGCTCCCTAATACTTCTTCTCCAAAGCCTGACCCTCTACTTTTCTTAATTACTAAGCCGGATGACGACTATGGAGGTCCTTGGCTTTACCGGGCTTGAGCTGCTGGCGCATAACGCGCAGGTCCTCGATATGCGCTTCATCGTGTTCGCGCATCATTTCAGCCAGGCGACCGAGGGTAAGTTTTCCCACTCCTTCGAGTGTTCCCTCGCGTTCGAGTTGTCCCGCGGCGGCCCCTTCCAGCTTCCGCAAGTTTTCGGCTCGTGAGGCGGTGAATGAATGCAACGCTGCATCAGCATTCAGGGAGTTGTACCGCCGCTCGGTGGCTAAGCGCGTCCCGTCGAGGTCAGGAAGAAAAGGATTCGACTCTTCAAGAATGCGGTTAATTCTAATGGCGTAAGCTTCGGCTTCAATGTCTCGCAGATGGCAAATGTTTTCCAGTAGTGAAAACTGATCGTAGGAATTTCTCCAACGGAGGTCGGAATCCGGAAGTCCGTCAATGAGCTCGTAGATTGTGTTGGAAGTTTCATGGAGAAACTGCAGCACTTCTTGCAACTCAGCTGGTTCCATTTTTCTTCCCTTTAATCAATCATTCCAGTTATCTAGCGAGCAGCCCTTTAATCAGTTCACCGAGCCAATCCATATCGATGGGTTTAGTGATATAGGCATCGAAGCCTGCGGCTTTCGCTCCTTCTCGCAAGTCCGCCTCCTGATGAGCGGTAACAGCAATAATGGGAACCCGCTCCAGTCCATCCGTAGCGCGTATTTTCCCCGTCGCTGAGATTCCATCCATGACTGGTAAGGATAGATCCATGAGAATTAGGTCAGGACGTTCGCGCTCGGCGACTTCGACCGCCGTCAATCCATTTTCTGCCTCAATTACCAGGTAACCTAGCTGCTCCAATGCAAGCCGCATGAAATAGCGAGAGTCATCGCCGTCCTCGACAATCAAAATCGTCCGATCTCGGGAATCTTTTTCACTCATAGCGCGTGCACACAGTGTGATTTCGCAGAATCCGGGGGCTTTGAAACTATTCTGAGTTCTGTAAGTACTGGAGTAGTCTTGAATGTATGTCGCGAGCAAATTTATGTCAAGAATAACAATCTGCCGCGTTTGCTCGCTAATTTAATGGAAAACCAGTGGAGAAAAATCGAATCTTAGTGAACCAAAATACGCCAGGAATCGTTTAAGGATGAGAACTCAAACTTTTGAAAGGCCGAGACCCCAGCCATGAAGAGAATCATCTTAGTTGTCGTTCTGGTAGCAATTGCCGGTATTGCGGGTATTGTGCGTTCGCATTCAAAAACGGGCAGCCTCAGTGAATGGCCGCTCGTTATCCATGGCGATAAGCAGTCCACGGGTAGTGTTCGCGAAGAAATTCGCAAGAGCTATGAGCTCTCACCAGGTGCGCGCGTGGAGGTTTCCGGCATAAACGGCGCGGTGAAGATTGAAACCTCTGACAGCAAGACAGCTGACGTTTATATCGAACGCACCGGCGCAAGCCGGGAAGTCCTGAGTCGCCGCAGAGTAACCGTCGAAAGCACAACAGCCGGACTGACAATACGTGGCGAGAAGGGCGACGGAAGTTTCTTCACGCGGATTTTTGGCGCCAAGCCCACGGAGCGTGTAACGCTCCGGTTGCCAAGACAGATCTCTTTGATAGCTAGTGGCGTGAATGGTGCAGTCGTCGTGGGGGAGATTGAAGGCTCTGTTGAGTGTCACGGTATCAACGGAAGAGTGGACATAGCGCAGGCATCAGGCTCCGCTGAGTTCAACGGTATCAACGGAAACATCTCGGTTGCCTTGAGTAAGCTGGAGAAAAACGGCATCGATATCCACGGGATAAATGGAAACATTGAGCTCAGGCTGAGCGAAGGAGTCAACGCCGACCTCGATGCTCATGGAATGAACGGCGACGTTATCTCAGATTTGCCGAACGTTGCGGTGGACAAAGGCGGGCGCGGAAGTTATAGCGCACGGATTGGAAACGGCGGAAACTCAATTTCTGCAAGCGGAATAAACGGCAACATTCGGCTGACTCGAATGGTCACTGCTTCCGCAATCAGCGGACTGTAAAATCATTTTCCGACCTCAATGGAAAGCTTTCCGAGTTGTTCCCTCAATTCCGGAGCGGGGGCATGCCCCCTTCCTCACCTCGAGACTCTCCACCTGGATGATCCAGTTCCAGCTTGGGAGCTTCAAGTAGAAGAAACTTGGGAGCTTCAAGGTGAAGAAACCCCCTGGGAAGCCGCGCTTCCCAACCTGACTTCCACCATTCTCGAGTCGCACCGGATTATGCAGGAGCCTCGCTGCAAGAATAATAATCAGACAAGGTAGAAATCTCTCAGGTGAGGTTAGAAATCTCTCAGGTAAGGAAGGGGGCATGGCCCCGCTGCTTCTTCCCCTATGAGAGCCTGTTATCAGAAATCAACTGGCGCTCGCGTCGTCAGGGTCGGCACATTCCAGGCGCGCAGCTTCTCGTTCCATTGAGGCACTGTCTCCCTGATAAATCGATTAACCTCAGTCATGCGGTCCCGAAATTCCGGCTGGATTTCCTGAAAGTACTGCCGCTGGTAGGGAGTTGGCGCCGCATTGGTACCGTCCATCGCAAAGAAAATGTTTCCAATCCTGTTCACAACCTGGGCTTTGCCGCCAGGCCCCAATCCCTCCGTGCGTCGCGCCAGCCGATCCTGAAGTGTATTGACTTGCTTTACATACTCTTCTAAGGCCTTCATCAGTTCTTTATCCGGTTCTTTGTTGAGCGTCTTCACTGTGGTCTGCGTGTGCTTGAGTTGCTCGTCGATGCTGTCTAGAAAACGCAGCGCGCTGTTAGCCGCGGATTGCATGTCACGAAGCTTCACCTGCAAATCCAGTTGGGCTTGCAAATCCGCAAGCGAAACATTGATCGTGGGATCCAGACGCACCTCGACCGACGCCTCGTAGGACTTGTCACCAACTGTTAGCTTAACTGTGTAATTACCGGGCAACACGTGCGGTCCACGTGGAGGACCTGTGAAAGCCGTTTCCTCCTCGGTGGGAGGACTTCGAACTTCCGCGCCACCATACCTCAGATTCCAGTTCACGCGGTTCAAACCTTTCTCCTTCGCAGGCTTATCGAGTTCCTGCACAAGTTTCCCGCTTTGATCGAGAATCTGAATCTTGAAGGTTGCCTTATCGTCAGGCTTGGTTTTTAAGTAATAAGATATCAATGCCCCATAAGGCGGGTTTGGACCAGTAAACGCCTTGTCGCCAATTCCGTAACGGGTGAAACGCGTAGCGAAACGCAGCGCGGGACGAATCGGAAACAGGTGCGCATCGCTGCTCAGGATGGTCGCAGTCATCTGCTGAATTGGCGCAGCATCGTCAAAGATCCAAACGCTGCGACCGTGTGTGCCGAGAATAAGATCATTTTCGCGGGGATGAACCGCAATATCGTGCACGGAAACATTCGGCAGATTTTTTAGATTGAGCCTGATCCATTCCCGGCCACCGGTGAATGAAGCGAACAGGCCAATCTCAGTGCCCGCGTAAAGCAGGCTGGGGTTTTTGGGATCCTCGCGAACGACTTGCACGTAAGCCTTTGACGGTAGATTGCCGGCGATGTTAGACCACGTTCGTCCACCGTCGCCGGTCTTAAAAATGTAGGGCCGAAAATCATCAAGCATGTGGCGGTCAAACGCAACAAAGGCAGTCTGCGCGCTTGTCCGGGAAGGCTCGACATGCGAAACGGGAGAGTTGGCTGCTATGCTCGAAATACTCTGAACGATATTGGTCCAGGTCTTTCCTCCATCGGTTGTCAGCTGAAGATTTCCATCGTCTGTGCCGGCCCATATCTGTCCTTTCTGCACCGGCGATTCGGCGAGGCTGATTATTGTCGTATGGTATTCAGCAGTCGAATTCTCAAAAGCGACGGGCCCGCCGGCGTCTTTCTGTTTTTCCGGATTATTAGTTGTCAGGTCAGGGCTAATCTGTTCCCAGGTTTTGCCGAAGTCTGTCGATTTGAAAACAACATTTCCACCAAAATACAGCGTGTTCTTGTCATGCAGCGAGAGCAGTATGGGCGAGTTCCAGTTGAAGCGATACTTCTCACCGAGAGCCGGCCCACTCCCGCTGCCACGTCCCCAGGGATTCACCTGCTGTTGTTCGCGCGTACGAAAATCCGTGCGCAAAATATTGCCGCCCTGCGACTCTGAGACATAAAGCTCCGGCTCGTCGGCATTGTTAATGACATGAAAACCATCACCGAAACTAATCATGCGCCAATCGTCGTTCATGATGCCCGCGGGCTCCCGAGTGCGGCTCGGCCCGGTCCAGGCGCCGTTGTCCTGCAGGCCACCCATGACGTAATAGAACGGCAGGCGATTGTCCGCGTGAATCTGGTAGAACTGGCCCAGAGGAATATTGTAGACAGCTTCCCACGTCTCACCACCGTCGTACGTGACGGCGATGCCGCCATCTTCTCCCACCCATATCCGTTTAGGGTTTTTCCCGTCCAGCCAGAATGCGTGAAAGTCGATGTGCGTCTTGCCGGTTATCGAACGAAACGATTTGCCGCCATCGATCGACTCAAACAAGGTTGAGGCCACTGCGTAAATGTGGTTCTCGTTGTTGGGGTCAACTCGTACAGTTGTGTAATAGAAGCCTCGCGATACGATTGCCGCGTTTTTCGAGATCTGCCTGAACGTGTCGCCGCGATCGTCGGAGCGATAAAGTGTTCCCTCCTTCGCTTCTAAAATTGCATAAACCACATTCGGATTACTCGGCGCCACGCGCACGCCGATTCTTCCAATCAATTTCGGCAAACCATCTGTTAGCTTGCTCCACGTTCGCCCGCCATCGATCGACTTGAATAGACCGCCCTTCTCGCTGCCACTGCGATGCGTCCATGGTTTGCGCTCGAAGCTCCACATGCCGGCATAAAGAATATTTGGATTAGTAGGATCGATCTCCAGATCCGAGACCCCGTGCTCGCGATCCACAAAAAGCGTTTTTGTCCAGGTCTTTCCCCCGTCGGTAGTCATAAACAGGCCGCGCTCGTCGTTGGGACCAAAGGCATGGCCCAGTGCGCCAACGTAAACAATTTCCGGGTTCTGCGGATGAATGATGATGGCGGAGATACGTTCGGTATCTTTCAGCCCCATGTGTTGCCAGTTCTTGCCGCCGTCTGTCGACTTGTAAACCCCATCGCCAAACGAGACACTGTTTCGTACGTTCGATTCGCCAGTGCCCACCCAAACTACGTCCGGATTGTTCGGGGCTAGTGCAATATCGCCTATTGAAAAAGTCCCCTGTCGCTCAAAGATCGGTTTCCAGGTCACCCCGGCGTTTACGGTCTTCCATAATCCGCCTGAGGCCGTTGCGACATAAACGACATTTGCATTACCCGAGACGCCTTCAACGTCAGCCGTACGTCCGCCCATATTGGCAGGTCCAATACTGCGCCATTCAAGCCGTTCAAATGCTTCCTCAAACGGCGGTTTGATTTTTTCGTCTTTTACAGCCCCCGGCGTTTCTTGTGGGCTGGGCGAGGGGGTAGCCGAAAGGTCTTGTGCGAAGCTACTTGCACCGCTGATGCCCAGGAGAAGAATAAACAGTCCAGGGCCCCAAATGCGTTTGCAACGAAACATGCTTTTTCTCCAGAACTTTGAAATGAATAGCACTGTCTGAACTGTCAACAAGGCCGAGAGTTTATCATTGAATGCTGGATGCGAAAGATTCTCAGGATACAAAGTTGAGCCTCGGGCGGGTCATTATCGGCCGATTAGTGACTAAATCAGAACCGGGAGCAGTAGCGACCGGCCATTCGCATAGCTACGCTGCGCTTTATGATTCGTGCTCCGCGTTCGACGCGAGCATTCTGCCATCGCTAGCCATCGTGATTAATTGCTCATCAAATTTTTAGCCTCGGCCGGTCGCTCCTGCTCCCGGTTCTGATATCGAGTCTTAACTGGGTGTTGCGGCTCGGGCCGGTCGCTACCGCTCTCGGTTCTGATGTCACTGCGTTAACGGGGGCGTTGAGTATGAAGTCGGGTTAGGTAATATGTCCGCTTACTAGCGAATCTAACTTTAGCAGCGGTCAGTGCAACCAGCCTGTTAACTCCCAACTCAACCACTCGCACAGGTCCTTGCCGATTGAACCGCAAAGCGAAACCGGATATAAAGGCTTTACAACGTTACCAAGCTACAGGAGACCGCGACACTTGCCCCAAAGTAGACACCGTAAAACTGGAAAGGCGCGGAAACGACCCAAGGGTCCTTATCCAGCCACGAAACCAAAACCTCCAGCGGGTCGCAATCGTCAGGCGCGAATCATTGCCATTGTAGTTGTTCTGGCTCTTGCTGCCGCGGCTATCGCTTATTTAATCTCTCATCGCGCACGAGGGACCGGCTCCGAAGTCACCAGCGCTTCGGGTTTGAAGTACACGGATCTAGTTGAAGGCACTGGGGCGACGCCTCAAAAGGGCCAGACAGTGACCGTCCACTACACCGGTACTTTGGAAAAAGGAACGAAATTCGATAGTTCTTACGATCATGGAAAGCCGTCTGACTTTCGAATTGGCGTCGGAGCAGTAATCCGTGGTTGGGATGAAGGACTGATGTCCATGAAGGTGGGTGGCAAGCGAAAATTGGTTATCCCTCCGGCCCTGGGCTATGGACCTAATGGGAGACCACCCACCATCCCCGGAAACTCCACCTTGATTTTCGATGTTGAATTGCTCGGAGTGAAGTAGACCTCATTAACTGCGGTAATTTGCTATCTTTATTGTCGCCTCCTCCTCGCGTTCTAGCGATCGCATTGCATTACGGTTACATTGGGACGTGGGGCCTTCCATCAGCATCTAACTATGAGTAGGATCCTTACTCTCTTCACTTAACCCCGTGGGACAATTGGTATTCTTGCTTAGCTCGAGGAGGTAGAAATGAAGAACAGACGATTAGGAAAGGTCTTTTACGCTACGTTTTTATGCTTGGTCGCTCTTAGCCTGTCGACATCGGTTTTCGGCCAGGGGAGAGGTCGCGGCGGCGGCGGCGGACGAGGCTCGGGGAGCGGGGTCGGGCACGCCGGCGGTCCGCCCGCGGGTGTTGGCGTCGACCGTGGAATCGGCAACGCTTCCGTGCGATCGAACGGAAAGTCGGATAGAGGACTGGAGACAGCTAGCGATCGTTCGCAGGGTCGGTCTGACAAGGGGCGGGAACGAGCTCGATTGGCCAGCAACAATCTTCGCCATGCCGACGAAGATCTACGAAACCATCCGGGCATCGCGCACACCGTTCATACGAACGCCAACGATCTCCGAAGCGGCTATCGAGCCGCATTGACCGCTAATCCCAACTTAAAGTTTGGTCAGTACGTGGCCGCTACCAGGCTAGCGCAAAATCTGGGTTCAAGATTTCCGAATATTACCCGGAACGCGATTCTAGCAAGCCTGGCTTCGGGCAATAGTCTGGGCCGCACGTTGCAAAACCTCGGCTTGAACTCGCGCGAAGCAAATGAGGCAAAGAATCGAGCTGAACGAGAGATTAAACGGGGCAGGAAATAGTCCAAAAGACTATAGCAATATCTGTCGCCTGAGCATTAGCAGAACTGGCCCGCCGAGTTGGCGGGCCATTCCTTTTGTGCCGCTTGAATCAGAGATCAAGACAGCACTGTGTAGAGCGGGCCGATTGTAGCCCGGCGTGCTTTGTCTTTCCAAAGTAAGAAGCTGCAAATTACCGTACGTCCTTTTGGGTTTTCACACAGTAGGTCATGAATCCCGATTCGCCACCGCGAATGAAAATGATATCGTGCAGCCAGAGGTGCTAATGACAAGAGATCGACCTGAGACTAGGGCCAAGAGCCTGTACACAGTAGGATCCGAGTGCCTGCAGGAACCACCGTCTGTCGCTGCCCTCTGTGGCAAGCACGCATAAGAGACTCTTCGATATCCGGGCACTCCTTTGGCACCTCTCAAGTCAATGTGTGATGGAGGTGGACCATGCGAATTGTCTACAAGCGTTGTTGCGGACTGGATGTGCATAAGAAGGTAATAGTAGCTTGTCTGCTGTTGCTTGAACCAGATGGTGAACTGCGCCAGGAGATCAGAAAGTTTGGGACGATGACCAAAGACTTGCTGGAGCTGCTCGATTGGTTGCAACAAGCTGGTTGCACTCATGTAGCTATGGAGAGCACCGGCGTGTACTGGAAACCGATCTACAACCTTCTGGAAGGCCATTTGGAAGTAGTGGTGGTTAACGCCCAGCATCTGAAGGGCGTGCCTGGGCGTAAGACTGATGTTTTGGACGCCGAGTGGCTGGCGGAATGCTTTCAACTGGGTCTGTTGAAGGCCAGCTTCATTCCTCCCGCACCGGTGCGCGAACTGCGTGACTTGACTCGCTACCGGACGTCGCTGATTAGAGAACGTGGGCGGACTGCCAATCGGCTGCAGAAGGTGCTGGAGGATGCCAATATCAAATTGGCGAGCGTGGTAACTGATATTCAGGGAGCGTCGGCTTGGGCCATGTTGCAAGCGATCGTCGCTGGCAAGAGCGATCCCGAAGCGCTGGCGAACCTGGCCAAAGGACTGCTGCGCAAGAAGCGCGAGCAACTGGTGGCCGCCCTCTCTGGCATGGTGAAACCACATCACCGTTTTTTGATAGCCGAACACCTGAGCCAGATAGAGTACTTGGAGGAAGCCATCCAGCGGATCGGCACGGAGGTTGAAGAACGCCTCCGCCCTTTTGAAGAGGACGTAAAGCTGCTCGACTCGATCCCTGGCATCGGTCGGCAGACGGCCGAAGTGCTGTTGGCGGAAATTGGTTGGGATATGAGTCGCTTTCCCAGCGACAAGAACCTGGCCTCGTGGGCAGGCATGTGTCCCGGCAACAACGAGTCTGCCGGCAAGCGCCGCAATGGCAAAACTCGCAAAGGTAGCCGCTGGCTGCGACACGCGCTGATTGAAGCCGCGCATGGAGCTGCGCGCACCAAGAACAAGTATCTCAAGACGCAATATCACCGGGTTGCCGCCCATCGAGGCAAGAAGAAGGCCTTGGTTGCGGTTGGTCATTCGATTCTAATAATCAGCTATCACCTGCTGACGCGCCGCCAGCAATACACCGATCTAGGAGCTAACTACTTCGATGAACGCGACCGAAATGCAGTACAACGACGCTGTGTCAAGCGGCTCGAGAAGCTAGGTTACAAAGTTGAATTGCAACCCACAGCTCTCGCTGCCTAAACATCCGAGGTCCCTCGTCGCGGTATTTTCATAAGAGTCTCAAACATCTAAACCAACGATCCCGTATTACCCAACTTCAAATCCAGAACATCATGCCGCGTGATAATGCCCACGATGCGGCCATACTCTTCAACTAAAACAGCCGGGCTCGATTGTAGTCGCCGCGTTACTTCATGGGCGCTGGTATCAACATCCACCGTCGGGAAGCTTGCTTCCATTACCTCACTCACCGGCGAATCCAGGAGATGGCGATTACGCACGACCTTTGCCAGCACGCGATTTTCCCTCAAAGATCCAACTGGACGTCCTTCCTCAAGTACGGGGATTTGAGTGAGGCCCAGCTCATTCATCTTCGCAAGCGCCTCGCTGAGTCGATCCGGCGGAGCCACCGATATTAATGATTGCGGCGCGTTCGCTGCTTTAGTTCCACTGATCAAGCCGGCTGTCATCTTCTGCGGCTCGAGTAAACGCTTTTCTTTAAGCCATTCATCCGAGTGGTGCTTTGTCAGGTAATGTTCTCCGGTGTCGCACACTATGAACACCACAACCGCGTCTTCATTTAAATCGCGCGCAACGCGCAATGCCGCAGCCAGATTAGTTCCGCTTGACCCACCGCAAAAAATTCCCTCGGTGCGCCCCAACTGCCGCGACATCTCAAACGATTCTCCATCCGCGATATTGATTACTTCATCAATGTATTTGATGTGGACGTTTGGTGGTACGACCTCCTGGCCAATCCCTTCGACAAGGTACGGTGTAGTTTCGATTACTTTGCCCGTGTCTTTATAAGTCTTAAAAATTGAGCCGAACGGATCGGCGCCTACCACTTTGATTTTTGGATTTTTCTCTTTCAAAAACCGCCCGGTGCCTGAGATTGTGCCTCCGGTTCCTATGCCGGCAACGAAATGCGTAATCTTGCCCTCCGTTTGGTCCCAGATTTCCGGGCCAGTCGTTCGGTAGTGAGCTTCGGGATTAGCGGGATGGGAGTACTGATCCGGATAGAATGAATTAGGAGTTTCGCTGGCGATCCTCTGAGCCGTTGACACGTAATGATCTGGAGTTCCGGGCTTGGCTGATACCGGGGTGATGACTACATCAGCGCCCAGGGCCTTCAGGTAGCGCGATTTTTCTACCGATGCTTTGTCCGTCATCACGAAAATGCATTTGTAACCTTTAACCGCGGCAGCTAAAGCGAGTCCGATTCCCGTATTACCTGATGTTGCTTCAACGATCGTTCCTCCCGGTTTCAATTTGCCGTCGTGCTCCGCGGCTTCAATCATCGCCACTCCGATGCGATCCTTCACGGAAAATCCTGGATTGAGATTTTCCATTTTCGCCAGGACTGTTGCTTTAATTCCCCGGTTCATGTGGTTCAGCTTAACAAGCGGCGTTCGGCCGATTAATCCAAGTATGTTGTCGTAATAGTGCATCCCAATCTCCGAGACGTGGCGGTGCTGATTCATTTTTCTACCGCAACTGTTAGTTTGCGGACAGGCTAACAGCTAGCGTTACGGGGGCAAACGATCGATCCGTCTATTTCTAACAGAACTTAACTCGCTGCGCTATTTAAGAAGTGATTCTGGCAGGTTTTTTTAGGTCGTTTTCGACTCTAACGAAAACACACCTTAAACGAACGGTATTGGTTTTTGTCCCAAATTAAATCGTCGGTCTCTAAGCCCCGCAAGAAATGCTGAGGCCCGGATGTGCTCTCCCCTTCACATCCGGGCCTCAAAGGTCATCGATTTTTCAATCGGCGACCAAGCTTTATCTTCAATCGAGTCGTTTAGTATCGCCGGTTTCTGTCCCTGACTTTGTAAGTGTAGACAGCTGCACCAGCCCCACCTGTGATAGCGCCAATGATGGCGCCCTTCTTTCCGCCTATCAGACCGCCGAGAAGCGCACCACCCGCTGCGCCCCCCGCAGTCGTGATCTTGTCTCGGTGCTTATCCCAAACGGACCGGCCTTGACCATAACGATAGTCATCATTGCCGTACGCGTCAGTGCGGTAAGCATTGTTGTCGTAGGAATTGTTGCGATAGCTACCATCGCGATAGACGTTTGTGCCATACCGATTATCGTAACGACGATTATCGTAGCCACGACCGTAGCGGTTGTTGGAAACCGTTCTGGTATTCGAGCAGCGACCGCGGGTCTGGGCCGCGATCGGGAGTGCCGCCATACTGAGAACAAATAAGGAAACCAGGGTTGCGATTAGTTTTTTCATTGCGAGCCTCCGTGGCTTCGCATTTGGCAACAGGCATGCCACGGTATGAAACGCTTCTCAACGTTCTAAATTATTAGGTGGACTCGAAGAAATCATTCCGTAGTTTTGAAGAAAACTTTATTTGCGACGAGGAGGCGCGTCAGTAACCAAGACGGAGCCATTTACGATTCGGTATGCCAAAACGCGCATCACTTCCCTTTTGGGGTAACCGCTGAACCACGTGCGTCACGCGAGATTGCCCACCGGCCGCGTGGTCGTCCGGCAGATGCGGGCTGCGAAATTTCGACTCAGAATTAAGGATGGAAGCCGCATCGTAAGGAGGAAATCAGAGGATATTGACATCATAGTTGACCTTCGCTATGTTGCTTGTGGCGACCCCGTGCGGAAAACCACCCTGTCGCCCTTGCCTGCCAAGTTCATCTCACTGCTAAACCACGTGCCAATCTAATTTTCCGGGAGTCGATCTCATGAAAAACGCCGTTTTCACTTTAACCTGCGGCCTCCTGCTCTTTTTTCAAAATGGAGCCGAAGGGCGGCAACTAGGAAAGGTACGCGCTAACACCTTCCTTGAATCGCCGATACTTCAGACGCCCGAACATGGCGGTCAGATTGAGTCGAACTACGACGGGTTTAATCATGAAACAGTGGTGAAACTCAGAAAGATGAAAGTTACCTGCGCAGGTAAGAAAGGCAGCTTCAAAGATACTTGCGTCAGCATGATCGCCTCCCTCCACTGTCCAGGCATTCAGCTTGACTACGTTCGATACGTCACGTTGCAGCTGAATTTTGAGACTAAGGATTGGGACCAGCGGCATCCGCGGGATCAACGTAACCTGATGGTCGTGGCGGATGGGGAAACCCTCAAACTCGGCCGCATGGAGCTTGTTAGTCAAAACGTCGATACGCTGATGTCCGAAATTTTGCAGGTAACGATGCCCTATCGCACGTTCAGAAAGATCGCGTTGGCGCAGCTTATTGAGGTGCAGGTGGGTAATAGTAGATTTGAGTTGAGAGAAAAGAATCTTGCAGCTTTGCGCGATCTGAATAATCGCGTAAAGCTGTGAGTGTATAAGCAGCTTCCAAGCTCCGACTTTTGTTGGAGGAAAGTGATCGTGTGAAAGGTAGGTGTTACTTATCCGACGGAGTTCTGCGTTCTGAGGCGCGCGTGCTTTCTTCTTTCCCTTCTAGACTTCTCCAGTCGCCGATCGGAATGAAGCTTGCCCAATAGAATGGATGACTCCGGCTCTGACTCGTTGTCTTCTTTTTCTCTACTCTCAAGGACCGATTTTTCCCATCCTCACTTGGCCGTGTTCCCCTTAGCATTTCCAGCTGCACTTGTCGTAGCGCCTCTGAACGGCCTTCGCCGGACTCAAGCCGCTTGTAGTAAGTGACCATTAAGTCGCGCGTAGCAGCATCAGACACCTGCCACAGACTCATCACCTGGCTCTCAGCCCCTGCAAGTACCAAAGCGCGCCTGAGCCCGTAGACGCCATCGCCGGTTTTGATCTCGCCAACGCCCGTCTCGCAGGCAGAGAGCACTACGAGCTTCGTTCCCCACAGGTCGAGGCCGGCTGCTTCAAGTGCAGTTAGCACACCATCCTCTGCTTCCCTGCTCTGTCGTGCGTTCGCTCCCGCAAGTGCTATCCCGGAACGCAACAGCGGGTTTTCGTTACGCACAACTCCTGACTTACGGGCGAGTCCAATACCCAGTCCTCGAGTTTTCGCGGCTGACGCTTGCGGCTGGTCAGGAAGAAAGAAACCGTGGGTAGCAACATGTAAGATGTCAGGGCTACTTAGCTGCTTAAGCGACCCTTCTGTAGCGTGGACTCCCGTCAGTACTTTGGCGCGCGGCAGAATAGCGGCAAGTGCTTGCGCCTCTCCGGCCGTTCCAGGTAGAGGGCTGAAAGTTGCCCTTGATAAATCAGCGGAGCGGCGTGCAGGGACTCGCTGGGCCACCTGAATGGTCTGTCCGTTTGGCGGTGTTGCGTCGAAAAGCGGATTGGCGATTACGACCGGAGGTTGTCTACTCGGCAGGCGCACCTGCATCCGCAATAGGTCTCGGCCGCTGGTTAAGTAAGTGATCGCGTAGCTCTCAATGAGGTATTGATTCTTCTCGTCAACCAGCGCGGCAAAAGGAATTAGATTTAGTGTTCCGTCGGGCGAGATAAGTAATCTGAACGTGTTGCCCAGAATCGTGCGGATGGGGCGCATGACTCTCTCGTCTAAAGCGCGCCCTGCTTGCTTTGCATTCTCGTTCTGTGGATCTTTCAGCGCACGCCTCAAATCCGCCACTCCATCATCAATAGGCGCGGCCTCGCCCAGGTCAACCCATGAGGGATCACCTGAGCTGCGTAAAAGGTAGGCAGCGTAACGGGCCGCACCATGTCGCTCATCCCTTGTTTTGGCTTTCAAGTTATAAGGATGGTAAGAAATGAGCTCTACCAGCGCTGCATCGGTTGGAATCAGCTTTTGGACGCGCTCGATCGTCACCACTTCAGACTGCACTCGGAACTCTTTACTTCGCTCGCTGACCGCAGCCTCGAGCCGTTCTACTTCTGACTCGAGCTTCGCGGCCGCTGCCTTATGCGCAGCTTCGTCTGTTCTGCCGACTCCGTATAAAACCAAGTTGGCTAGTTCTGAACGCGCATTAGCCAGTTGCTCAAGCAACGCCTTGCCTTCGGGATTGAGGTGACGTCGCAGGGTTGCAATCTCATCCGCCATGGCGTCAAGCGCACGTCCTTTGCGACGCAATATCGTGGTCAGCGCAAGCATTGCGGCACGCATGTCATTGCGGGCGGAATCCAGGTGCAATGACACAGTGCCGTCAGTCGAGCTTGTCAGTGTCGACATGTATAGACGCTTCTGCTCTTCAGAGCCTATGGCCAATACCAGGGCGATGTTATGTTCCCAAATATCGTTGGCGCGAGTTAAATAATCTGTCGCCCGAGAGGCATCTTCAGCGGCGCTGTAGAATAGCGCCAGGTTCTCCAGTGCAACCGCTAAGGTTGGGTGTTGTGGCCCGAATCTAGTTTCCAGAATCGATACTGCCCGCTGGTAAAGCGCTTCGGCTTTCTCAGTCTCTCCCTTCTTCTCTTTAATCGCAGCAATGTTGTTGAGAGTTCGCGCGACGTCAGGATGATTAGGACCGAAAGCCTTTTGCCGAATCTCAAGAGCTCGTTGCGTTAGCGGCTCAGCAAGCTCGAAATCACCCTTTTCGTAATGAATGACCGCGAGGTTATCGAGAGCTGTGGCGACCTCTGGATGGTCCGGACTGAGCGCTTTTTCTCTCATTGCGAGAGCGCGTCGAAGTAAAGGCTCCGCTTCCTGATAATTGCGTTTTTCCTGGTACAGCAAGGCCAGGTTATTGAGGATGGTGGCGATATCAGGAGCTTCAGGTCCGAGGGCCTTTTCATCAATAGCCAAAGCCCGTTTGTACAACGACTCTGCTCGGGCATAGTCCCCCTTCTCATGGTAAAGTCTTCCCAAGTTGTCCAGAGTGATCGCGACCGAAGGGCTGTCAGGTCCATTTGCCTTCTCTTGAATCGCGAGGGCCTTCTGGTAAAGTGGTTCGGCCCGCACGTAATCACCTTTGGCTTGGTGAAGCCCCGCAAGGTTGTTCAGCGAGGCAGCAATTACGGGATGCTCGCTGCCAAACAATTTTTCGAATATCGCCAGCGCACGCTCGAGTAACAGTAGCGCCCTATCGTAGTCGCCCTTAGTTTTATAAAGGGATGAAAGGTTTTTTAAACTCTCGCCTACGAAGATGTTCTCGGGGCCGAACAGCTTTTCGCGTACAGCCAGCGCACGCTGGAGTAAACGCTCTGCCCGATCGTAGTCACCCATCTCTTCGTATAGAAGTCCCTGGTTATTGAGTGTCGCAACGTAGGAAGCATCCTCTGTCCCTTGAGTTCTTTCGCGTATCGCCAGCGCGCGTTGGTACAAGGGCTCAGCCTTTAGGTAATCAGCCTTATTCCGATATAGCGAGCCAAGACTTTCGAGGATGGTCGCGAGGTAGAATGGCTGAATTCCTAATGGATTCTTTTCAGCAATCGTCAGAGCGCGCTGATAGAGCGGTTCAGCCTTTTCATAGTTGCCCTTCTGGAAGTTGAGAAAGCCCAGATTGTAAAGGCACATAGCTACAATGCTATGCTCGGGGCTGAGTTCCTTTAGAGCTTTGGCCAGTGCAGTCTCTGCTATTGGTAAGGCAGCATCAATCTTACCTTCCTGACTTAGAGCCATCGATTGGCCCAATAACGCAAGTATCTCCTGCACACTTTGGGCGTTGTCGCCCGATCCGGCCGGATTGTTTTGTCCTCTGGCATTTCCTGGTAGGCCTGTGAGAAGACAAAAGATAATGAACAAAGTCGCTGCACCGTTCCGTCGTGCAAGCAGCGGAATTAACAGAAACTTCTTATACATTTCCAACTCCTTGGCACATGTTTCTAATAGTCGCGGAACTCAAATGCGCATTCCGCGATGGGCGGCAACGCACCGCTTGGTTGCTTTGTTAACTCCGGCCGAAGATCAGCGATTTTCGAATCGAGTCTAGCAAAAAGTCTGGGCGAGTACCTAAGAATTAGAGATTGATGGGACGGCGAAATGTGATTCTATAGAGTAGGGCCGCACGGCTAGTTAGTCAGATGAACGGTTTCCCTCCGAACCGTCAGGGCCTCGATGCGAGCTTCATTAACTTCATAGCCGATGCCGTGACCCGTCGGCGCTTTGATCGTGCCTTCTCGGCTAACTGTCACCGGCGGCTCGATGATGTCCTCATCCCAATATCTTTTTGAGGCTGAGACATCGCCGGGCAGCGTGAAGCCGCGCAGCGTTGACAGGGCGATGTTGTGCGCGCGCCCGATGCCCGTTTCGAGCATCCCGCCGCACCACACGGGCATGTCATGCTCTTGCGCGAAAGACTGGATGGCTTTCGCCTCGCTGTATCCACCCACGCGCCCGAGCTTGATGTTAATAATCCGGCATGCACACAACTCGTGCGCGTGGCGCGCGTTCGCGAGACAGACGATTGACTCATCCAGACAGATAGGCGTTCGCAAATCCCGCTGCAATTTGCTGTGATCGACTAGGTCGCCAGGCGCCAGCGGCTGCTCGATCATCAAGAGATTGTAATCATCAAGCAGCTTGAGCAACGGCGCATCCGTCTCGATCTGATATGCAGAGTTTGCGTCAACCGAGAGCGTGATGTCAGGAAACTGTTTGCGGATCGCTTCCACTAATTGAAGATCTTTCCCCGGTTTGATTTTGATTTTTATTCTTTGATAACCACTTTCAACCTCGCGGCTTACTTTGTCGAGCAGTGCTTCGGTCGAACTCTGTAAGCCGATTGAAACTCCGCAGGTAATTTCATCCCTTGTTCCCTTGATGTGTTGCCAGAGGGGCGCCTGAGCGATCTTTGCTTCCAGGTCCCAGATGGCCGCTTCCACGCCGGCCTTGGCCATGCGGTTTTCCCGAATCGGCCCAAGCGCATGGTTCACCTGCGCGGCGCTCTCGACCCGGGCCGCTGCTAAGAAAGGGGCGACATACTTGACCGTAATTAACCACGCGGTATCGATGGTTTCGTGATTAAAAAAGGGGTTCTCGCCCGCGACGCACTCGCCATATCCTGAAGCTCCGTCCTTATCAAACGCTCTGACGATCAAAATTCGCCGTCGGGTGGTGCGCCCGAAGCTCGTCTCAAACGGCCATTTAAGGGGCAACTCGATCTCTCTGAGTTCTATGCGATCTAGTTTTAAATTCATCACAGTAAATCCTGCTCGTTCGCTAACGTCGAGATCGAAGGCATCGGGCTAAAGCGTAGCGACTAAACCCGCGAGCAGTGCGGTGCGAGGTACGAAGTCGTTAACCAGCATATGCTCGTGCGCGGCGATGCGCTGCAGCCAGGTTTTCTGCCCGCTTCGCTCCCACAGCTTGTTGGCGCGGTGTAAAGTCCGCCTTCTCATTACAGATTGTAGATCACTGTTGGGACAACTCGCGCTCATGAATTCAATTAATGTGGCCATCGCTCACATCAAGCCTAAGCGCTTTCTGGGTAATGCGTGTCGCACCGAAAAGGAGTATAGATTAAGAGAACGCTGGTATCAGGAACCTCTGCGTCCCGACCCTGGCCAGACCTCCGTGGAGAAAAACCTGATTTTAAGATCAAGTATGGCAGGCGTCGCAGTGTGAAGTCTTAGGACACCGGCTAAGTTGTTGAGTCTATGGTAGCGGGGGGGAGACTCGAACTCCCGACCTTGGGGTAATGAATCCCAACCCGCGAATTTCCTTAACGTAAACAATTCCAAAGGTTGCGGCTACGGCGATTTTTCGCACGTTCATACGTTCTAAATGCAGCATCATGCTTTCCCGATGCTGCTATCTAAATTGCCGTCACAATACCGTCACAAGCGATTTGTCGCATTCACGAGATCCTGAGCCACCCGCCGCTTTTCATAGCCAGGTGGTGTTGGCTGTATCCTGATCGAACGCACGTGTTTCGTCGGCCTCAAGCCATCCTGCCCGCTAAGGACAGCCGCTCAAGACCGTGTAATGCGGCCCATCGTCCACTGCGGCCGATCCGTTTTGTGAATGAGGCACGGTGACTTTTGCCGTAGCAGTACTGACATTGCCCGAAGCATCAGTCACCTTGAACGTGATGGTGTAAACCCGTCCGTTGCTACCGGCCATCCGTTCAGAGCGCAGTTTCACTGATTTGCAGTCGGACGCAATTACGATGTCATTAGTCGTGTTGCCATCTCCGCCGCCGTTCTCAGGCTCATCACTGGTCACGCTGGCAATCCGCACGCTGCCGATGCCTACACTGGGATCACAAGTATCGCTTGCGCTCGCAACCAGATCGGTTACCTTGACGGTCGCGTACTTGTGATTAGGAGGCCACAACGTGATGGTCTGACCATTGGTCGTAATGACGGGCGCTCCAACATCCTTAACAGTCACTGTAAAGCTACAGCTTCGTGAGTTGCCGGCCGCGTCAGTCGCAGTGGAGACTACCGTCGTTGTACCCAACGGGAAGACTGACCCTGATGCCGGGCTGCTGACTACTGTCGGATCTGAGCAGTTGTCACTTGCCGTGACTGCAAAGTTGACTGAAGCGGAACACGTGCCTGGGTTCGCGTCAACAGTGATGTTGGCCGGGCATATAATGGCCGGAAGCGTGTTGTCGATTACCGTGATCGTCTTTCGAGCGTAAGGCGGCAAGTAAAATCACGCATCGTCCAGACGTGCCTAGTGAGACCGCTTTCCATGGCCGGAGTACCACCGGATCATATTGACTAGGACGTCAGCTTCTCAAGCTTCCGTGGCTCTTAAGTCGCGAAACAATTTCGCAAATTCCTTCTCGAACGCATCATATCTTTACAGTTCGAGAAATCAGGGATTAGGTTTGCATCGCTGAGATCTGCCCTGGGACGGTCTGGCGTTATGCCAGGATTCATACTCCCGCCAAGCGTTCCGAGACGCACGCCTTACTTAATTATCTTAAGGTGCTCTTTGTTAGCAATACCCGCAAGACTTTCAATCGGCCCGTTGCGTTGCAGCAGACAGGTTAAGTTCTTTTTGGGCCGTCACGGACGCAGGTCTTGAGGACTTTCGCTTCACGATCTGCGGCATACGTTTGCCACTCGACTCAATGCAGCGGGGCGAATCCCTACACGATCCGACTACGGTCCTGGTACCAAAGACGTTGCATGAAAACTGGGAGGTTCTGGCCCTGATGCGTAGAAAAAGCAAAAACGATATCTTAGTTGATGCTTTGGCAACGTTCATCGTCGCGGCCGGGATGAACCCCGACAAAAGCCCAAAGCTTTCAGTTACTTATTGACAGCTTTGCCTTCCGAGTTTTCCTTTTAAAGAGAGAACGTTCCGTTCTCTCTTTTTTTGGGCATTTCAAACGCGTAGCTGGACAGCCTTTGAATGCACTTTGAGAATAAGTAAGGGAGACTATCAGACAGGCGAGTAACAGAAGAGAGAGTATCCCTCCCCTGAATTCGTCTCGCTGGTCCTGCACGAAACTCTTTGCCTGATTTCTAGATGTGCCGGCGGTAGCGAGTACTATTCGAGACTCAAATGAGAATCCGACGCGCTTCCTTTTTGCGCGCCACTGCTATCCACGAGCATAACCATCTTAATGCCTTTGGGTTTGACATAGCGGAGCAGCGCCTCAAGCTCTTCGCGCTTCTTATCATCGGGCGACTCAGCCCACGCACTGGAAACAACCGCCACCAAGAGCTCACGGTTCAGCCGAGCATTCACGAGCAGTTCCGACCCCGGAAGCTCTTTAACATTGAGGATCTGAACTTCTTTGTCGCGGCGTTCTATCGCCGCGGTGCTGCTAACGTTGTAAGCGCGCAGCATGAGACCGCCAAACGCGATTAGCAGGACCGCGGCAAGGGCAAGCCGCCGTTTTTTCCACCCGACACGACCCGGCGGCTTGGACTCAGGCCTCGTTTCTGCTTTCTTGCTGGCTAATTCGTGACGGGCGAGTTCGGCCGTTCCTCGCTGTACAATCGCCGACTGTAGTCGAAGGCGCGCCCCCAACAAGTGATTAGAGACATGAAGTAATTCATCAGTCACAGGCAGCTGTGACCCGGCACGCGCTTCCGAGATCAACCGCCGCAAAATTGAATTGGTCTGCTGCATGTCATCCAGCAATTCTGATAATTCGCTTTCAGTCTCGGAACTGATCGGGTTGCTGTTGCCGAGCTTGAATAGCAGCAAACGCTCGGATCTGAGTATCTGCGACAGCGAGTTGCGCCTGGCCTGACGCTCTTCCTGACGATCTCTCCGGGTTCTTGTGGATCGTCCTTACCATCGGCGTTCAGATCTGCGAAAACGCGCCTCAAGATTATTGCTCCAGTTATGAGCGAAGTTTGAGCTCGATGTCCCGATAAGAGTTTTTGTTTCAAGCTCCGAAGACAATGCAAACGTTGTTGGCTGGGGGATTCGCTCCATGGGCTACCCGATGTGAAGTATTCTCAAGATTTTTCGAACCCCCGACCGCGGGAATCGGCGATGCGAATGTCCACTATGGAACTGCGGAATCGGTTCCAGTGAATGCGCTAAACGCCGGGATTTTCGAGCGCGGGCGAGGGAGTTGAAACCTCTGCGAGTAAGGCAAAGAGTTTCAATCTCGGCAAAATCGCGGCAGAGGAAAAAGGTTAAGGTGAGCAGCTCGTGCAATTTCTTGAGGGTAACGAATTGGTAGCGGGGGGGGAGACTCGAACTCCCGACCTTGGGGTTATGAATCAATGGCCCCGCTACCGCGTTTCATCATGAGACTCATAACCAACAAACACTGAGCGGATTGCACCCAGTCGGGTCGTTTATGTGCGCTGTTAATTGTATTTGCTTTATGAAGTCTGGCAAAAGTCTGGCAAGGAAGTGCTCCCAAAGTCTGAGTGCGACTTCAGAAGGATCGTGGCTAATGCGTTTGGGAGGCAGAGCGGCCGGCGAGGTGAGCAATCATCGCTACCAAATGGCCAGACTCAACAGGTTTCGTAATGTGCATCTGGTAACCGGCAATGAGTGCGCGCTGTCGATCCTCTTCGCGGGCGTAAGCGGTAAAGGCCGCAGCGGGCGTATCACCCCCTCGGTCAGCAGGCAGTGACCTCACCTTATCGATGAAGCTATAGCCGTCTTCCCCGGGCATTCCGATGTCGCTCATCAACACATCGGGCCGCCATTGTTCCAAAATCTGCAACGCTTCGTGGGCGGATTCACACGTTTTTACTTCTGCTCCAGTCTGCGCAATCATCGTACCTATGATCTGACGCGCATCCGCTTCATCATCAACTACGAGCACTCGCAATCCACGGAGTTCCGGTACGACGTTGTGTTCGCGATCAGTGTTTTGAGTCAGGGCAGGTTGACTGCTACCCGCGATGATAGGGAATGTTACTGAAAAACTCGCACCCCGCCCGGCACCCTCGCTCTCAGCCTGAACTGTGCCACCATGAAGTTCTACCAGGTGACGAACGATGGCTAAACCCAGGCCCAATCCGCCATAGCCTCGTGTCGTGGAACTATCAGCTTGCCGAAAGCGATCAAAGACCCGCGGTAAGAACTCGGGATTAATTCCCTTACCGGTATCGCTGACTGTAAGCTTGGCGTGAGCATTTTCTTGCTCCAGTCGCACGTCTATGCGACCACCTTCGGGAGTGAATTTGACCGCATTGGACAGCAGATTCCAAACTATCTGTTGCAGTCGCGCTGAGTCACCAGAGATGACCCCAACGCCTTGCTCATCTGTGTAGGTCAGTTGAATCGATTTAGCATCAACCGCAGGACGCACCACAGTGATGGCAGCATCAATCACTGAAGACAAGTCCACCAGACGGACATCCAGGTATAACTTTCCCGATACGATCCGCGAAACTTCCAACAGATCGTCGATCAGCTGGGTCTGAACCCTTGCATTGCGTTCAATCGCTTGCAGCCCATCTCTCAGCATCCGCTCATCGATTGAAGGTCCGCGCAGAATATTGGCCCAACCCAACACGGACGTTAGAGGCGTTCTCAGTTCGTGTGAGAGGGTCGCCAAAAACTCATCCTTGACCCGGTTTGCTGCTTCGGCTTCGGACCGAGCGCGCTGCTCGCCGAGCAATAATTCGTTGCGCACGTCTTCAAGACGCTTGAGCTCCGCAACGTACACCGAAAGCTCATCGACGTGACGTTGGGCCACCTTCGCCTGCTCTTCTGAAGCTTCAATATTTTTTAGATAGGACCAGTAAGTAAAAAAGATAACCAGGATGATGGGGACGGTGGCGGTGACTGCATAAAAACCAAAGGTATCGATGAGGCGCGCAGTAATGCCGGCGGCCGACGCTCCGGCAAAATAGGTTATCGAAGTCCAGAGATAGTACTTTTTCCACGTCTGCCAGACCGACTCATTGATCTTGTACGATTTCTCGAGGGCTATCAGCGTGGTATTAGCAATGTATTGAACAAGCGACATGGTGCAAATCGCGACCAGGAAGTTCGCAGAAAAGCCGGCCGCAACAATTTGCGAAGGGGATCCGAAAACCCATCGAAGTACCGACGCCGTCACGAAAGTTGAAGTCGCCAACACAGCCGAATTCAACAGAATCGTGCGGGGCTTCTTACTAATCAAAAGGGTGCTGCAAACACCTTCAAGCGCTGACATGACAACCGCAGCTGCCCCTCCGAAGAGCAACATGGTCAGAAAAATAAACGTATCGGCGACAGTAATTCGTCCGCTTACACGTGGGATCGGCACCGCCACCAGCGAACTCGCGGTCACCAGCAAAGCAAGCACCAAGAAGCGGGGATCGAGTTGCTCAAAAGGAAGTTGATAGATGGAGAGAAGCGTGATCAGGGAACCGAAAACCACAATCGACCACGTATATAGTCTTCCGAAACGGTGTTGATCCATAGTTCCCTTTCCTGTCCTTATCAGTGCTTGGTCGGGTCGAAAGGTTGGACCATAGCTTCGACCAGCCTACTCACTCCTGCTGGAAGAGGCCTGAGGACTAGCGCCATAAATACTCCTCGCACCGAATTTATGCAACGAGTTTTTAGCCAGGCGGCCAGTGGTGGCAACCCTTCGGCTGGATAAGGAAACAACAACCTGATGGTTAACTATTTACCGTTCGCTTTTCCGAAGAGATCGCCGGAACTCTGTGAGTGGTAAATAGGACTTTAGAGCACTGAGAAGCGAGATCTCCGAACCGTTGCCGCATGCTCGCGTATTAGACACGACGAAACACTCTTCAGTAATCCAGAAAATCAAATCCGTCGTCCATTTCAACCATCATGGCCGAGGTAGCATCACCATTGATCGTCGCAAACTGGGCTCGCAGAAGCAGGTCACCAGTAATAACGCCGTCTCCAGTTATGACGCCGTCTCCAGTTATGACGCCGTCTCCCAGGACGTAACCATCCGGAAGCAGAAGACCATAGCTGAAGAGGGTATTGACGGCCAGAAAGGGCACGCCGTCTCCAGTGATGACGCCGTCGCTGACCATAATGTTATCGCCAGTAATGACACCGTCCGAGATCATCGTCGTATCGCCCGTGATGACGCCGTCCCCGGTAATGACTCCGTCGCTGAGCAAGTGTCCGAGACCATAGATGTTCTGATATTTTTTGATGAGATTGATTCCGCTCGCATAGGTGTAGTTGAGAATGATGCCGCGGGACCAAGTGAAGGTGTAACCAGCAATGGTTGTCTCCGGCGCGGGAGGTTCATCCGTAGTGAGCAGCGGATCTCCCAGCGGAGTGGTCACCGTCAAATCTGTGCGCACCGATTTGGCCAGGTCGACGGCGCCCTCAATATTGATCTCACCGGCGCCCTGTTCGAGCATGTTGAAGCCTGCGAGCGGTTGTGCTGTGTAGGTCAACAGAGCCTTAACGAGGTTGGGGGTCAGGCTTGGATTGGCTTGCAGCATGAGCGCCGCGGCACCGGCGGCGACGGGTGTTGCCATCGAAGTACCACTCAGAGTCATCATTTTACGAGCAGGACTGTTGCTCACTCCAGCGTCTAACTCGGGATGTTGAGTGACGAGGGAGTTGTCGACCGCCTCAGCGTCAATAATTTTATTACCGGGGGCCACCAGGTCTGGCTTTATCAGATTGTCGTAGTGTTTGTCGCCGGATTCGTCTGTCCAAAAACTGCGTGTGGGACCACGCGAACTGTAGGTGGTGATTCCGTCGTCGGTGCGCGAGTCGGTTCCGAAGGTATTCGAAGCGCCAATCGTAATCGCAGAAGGTTCGTTGCCCGGAGAATGAATGTGCCCGTAGACTTTGTTCCCGTCGCTATCAGTGCCATTGTTGCCTGCCGCCGCAACCACCACAATGCCGGCGTCAACCAATTGGCGCACAGCGAGACAGACCGGATCATTCCGATAGGAGTCCACGGCCGCCATGCCGAGACTTATGTTTACAACTCGGATGTTGTAGAGGTTCCTGTTGGTCAAGACCCAGTCCAACGCCGTGATTACTCCAGAAGTAGTACCTACACCTTCGGAATTCAACACGCGCAGATTGAGAATGCTGGCGTTCGGAGCAATGCCGATGTACCTGGCGCCAGAGACACGACCGTTGCCCGCGGCAATTGATGCGACGTGAGTACCATGCCCGTACGGATCGTCCGTGCGTTCCTCACCAGTGAAATCCTGGCTCATGACGACACGCAGATTACCGGTTCTATCGAGAAATGATCGGTGCTCGTTATCTATACCCGAATCCAGAACGGCGATGCCGATACCTGTGCCGTCGAGCCGGTTGCCTGACGGACCTTGCTGAGCCCGAACTGTGTCGGCTCCGGTTGTATGCGACAGGTGACCTAGAATTCTGACTTCGCGATCCAGGGAGATATGAGAAATCTCATTTCGTGAAGCCAGACTCAGCGCCGCACTTGCTGACATAGTCGCCACTCGAAGAGGGAAATTCTCGAATTGACGGACATCGGTGCCTCCTGCATCGATGATGCTGGCTTCGACTGTGCCGTAGTCTTGGGTCGCGGATGAAATAATCACCCGCACCAAATCACCGCCCTCTCCCCTCCCTATCTTCTCCTTTAGATCAGCAGATGCCTTGCGGAGCTGAACAGGAGCCGAGGCCGACTGTGCATGTGTAAGACTCGTCCGCGGGCTGAGACGGGGGTAACAAGGAAGAAGTAAGCATGCCACGAAGAGGCTGGCGAACAGAGTTCGTTTCATCGGGTACTCCTGAGAACTAAGGAGGCAGTCTCATAAAAGCGTCTAATCTTTGAGGAAAAAACCCTTTAGTGGGTCGGTTCGGTATCGCCTGCATCTGCAGGATCGTCGGGGGTAGACAATTGTAGCAAAACGGGCAACAGTCCTTCAACTTAACCTGGTCTGCAAGACGGGTCAGAACTAGCCGGCGACCGCTTCATGTAATTTCGTGGATCATATTAACGGGAAGTTGGTAGCGGGGGGGAGACTCGAACTCCCGACCTTGGGGTTATGAATCCCACGCTCTAACCAGCTGAGCTACCCCGCCACTGAGGAGTTGCATTATAAGGTGCAAGGGTGGGAGGTCAAGAAACGTGGACATTTTTGCAGCGGCGGTGAGCGGTGTGCAGTGGGCAGCAGGCGCAGGAAGCAAAGAGCAGAGCGGGTTCACTAGTGAGCGATCAGTAGTAGTCATTCGTAATTGATCATTTCCCATTTTCCATTTCTCATTGTCCCCAGACATTCGTTATTTGTGATTTATTGTCTCATTAGAACTGTGCACTGCCCACTCCTCATTCCTAATTCCTCACTGCTCCCTGTTCACTCCTCACTGAATGTTTTAATTCCGACATATACGGATGTGCAATTTTCAGCTGCGTGCCTATCAATTGCAGAATCCCTGGGAACAACTGCGTCAACGTCGGCGATGCCAATAAATAGTTTAGTGTCACCGTCTGGAGCTCTTCCGTATATTCAACCTGATCAAGGTCACAAGACTTTTTGTCGTCTATCGATGTCCATAGCAACTCTCGGAGATCGCACCGAGGAATCAAAAGAACTTGATTGTAGCGCGGCGATCGATTGAAGCTCTTCGGCAATCGCATTGCTTAAGTCAGGCGCGAAGCCCTCAATCATCGATTGATAAGCTATTGCAACGAGATCGGGCGCGTGAGACTGAGAAACTGGTTTCGGTTTGCCCTTGTTTCCAGGCGTCCTCACATTTCTGAAAGCCACGTCCCGCCTTTAAGTTGTCGCGGCGTGACGACAAGCTGAAGCTTATCGGACATCAAACCGACCCAGTACGCGAGGCATTTAAATTAGAGTATAGCCGAACATTCGTTCGCTGCTCAGGGCGTCTCCCATAGTTGTGCAGGCGATTAAATTCATGACTACGCCTTTGAAACAAGTTTGCACTACTATGAGCCCTATGAAGATTGAGGCGATAATAAATGCCAGCTCGGGCGACGGCAATAAAGAAAACGTTCACCGGCGCCTGGCTGAAGCTTTCAGAGCAAACGGTTTGGAAGCGCGAATCTCGATGGCCCCTGCAGGATCGGAGATAATCGCTCTGGCTCAGCGCGCGGCGCGCGGTGAAGCTGAAACGATCGTAGCGGGAGGTGGTGACGGCACACTCAATTCCGTCGCTTCTGCAATCATCGGCTCTAACAAGGCGCTGGGAGTTTTGCCATTTGGGACGATGAATCATTTTGCAAAGGATCTGCATATCCCGCTTGACCTGGACGGCGCGGTCCAAACGATCGCTGCGGGCAACACTGCGAATGTTGACATTGGCGAAGTCAATGGGCGCTTCTTCCTGAATAATTCGAGTTTGGGTCTTTATCCAAGTATCGTTCGCGAACGTGAAAAGCAGCAGCGACTCGGATCCGGAAAATGGCCTGCGTACGTTTTGGCAGCGATCTCTGTGCTGCGCCGTTATCCCTTTCTAAATATCCGATTGAGTGTTGATGGGCACCAACTAACAAGTCGCACGCCCTTTGTCTTTATTGGTAACAACCGGTATGAAATGGAGACCCTCAATATCGGCGGACGGGCATGCCTGGACGCGGGCGAGCTAAGTCTTTATATGACTCATCGTACCGGCCGGCTCGGGTTAATCAGGCTTGCACTGCGTGCGCTCTTTGGTGGTTTGCGTCAGGAGAAGGATTTCCTCGCCTTGTGTACGAAAGAAATTTGGATCGGAACGAAACACCATCCTGTCCGCGTGGCTCTCGACGGCGAAGTTACAGTAATGGAACCACCGCTTCATTATCGCGTCCGCCCTCGGGAACTGCGTGTTCTAGTGCCACCGAGCCGTGATTCGGTCAGCCGAGGCACATAATGCGGTCGATAGTACATCTCTCAGATATTCATTTTGGGCGCGTCGATCCTTCAGTCATATCTCCGTTGATTGAAACGATTACAAAGATCAATCCTGACTTGGTGGCGGTATCCGGAGATCTGACCCAGCGTGCCCGCTCATATCAGTTTAAGGAAGCGCGTGTATTCCTTGATGCATTACCCAAACCCCAGGTCGTTGTGCCGGGCAATCATGATGTGCCGCTGCATAATGTGTTCGCGCGCTTTGTGAAACCACTTCGAAAATATCGTCGCTACGTCACCGAAGATTTGCGGCCGTTTTATTATGATGACGAGATTGCTGTGTTAGGCGTTAACACTGCACGCTCACTCACAATCAAAGGCGGACGTATCAACGAAGATCAGGTGGCCTGGATGCGTGAGAGGCTCTGCGCCACTGACCCTCTGGTAGTCAAAGTTGTGGTCACTCATCATCCGTTCGATCTGCCTGAGGGTCACGACGAACGTAATTTAGTTGGTCGCGCTCGTATGGCAATGGAAGGCCTCGCAAGCTGCGGCGCTGATCTATTTCTTGCGGGCCATCTTCATATTAGTCATACGACCCATAGCGCCACGCGTTACAAGATCAAAGGACACTCGGCGCTTGTGGTTCAGGCGGGCACTGCTGCCTCAACTCGCGGCCGAGGCGAAGCAAATTCCTTCAACGTGATTCGTATAGACAGACCACACATCGCAGTAGAACGTCTCGAGTGGCAGCCCGATCGATGCGTATTTGATCTTGTGATGACTGAGCGCTTTGCCCACACGTCAGACGGGTGGACCAGAATTTGAACCCCGCACAACCATTGAAAACTAGTTTCCCAGCAAGGAGTTTTCTCGGTGTGCCCCTTGTGGTTGGAGTTCTCGTTTTCGCCGGAATGACATTGATTTTAGGTGAGATATCTAAAGACGTTAACAATCATGAGCCTTTGACTATCGCTGATGCGCAGCTAGGCAGCTGGCTACGCACGCACGGGTCTCCGGTTTTAACCACGTTCTTGTGGATAGTTACGTCCCTTCATTCGACACTGGCGGTTAGCTGCGTTGCGGTAATTGGAGGACTGTACTTGTTGTGGCGGCGAAAGCCTTACTGGCTCGCGGCACTATGGCTTTCGGTTTTTGGGGGCATGTTACTTAACATACTGTTGAAGTATGTATTTCATCGCGCTCGACCTCATTTCGACGATCCAATCCTGACGCTCACAAGCTATAGCTTTCCCAGCGGACACACGATGATGGCAACCCTCTTATACGGTGTCCTGGCTGCTTTCTTGGTTGCAAAGACAAAAGACTGGCGGTGGCGTTTGCCTGTGATTTTTTTGGCGATGTTTATGATTGCGCTCGTCGGATTTAGCCGGATATACCTCGGTGCTCATTACTTGAGTGATGTTCTGGCCGCGATGGCTGAAGGGTTGGCCTGGCTGTCGCTTTGTTTGACGGTGGTTTATTCCGTCTGGCGTCAACGAAACTCGCACCGCAACCAATCACCCAACAAATTGTAAAGAGAGGGCGTGAAATTACGTGAGGCGGCCAAGCCCAGAACGTCAGAGGAAGAGAAGCTGGCTCTGGCGCGATCGCCGAAGACTACGAGCGGATCCAAGTGATCAACCACAAGGTGATGAGCGCCACGATGTCAGCGGCTACGCCCGACTACGGGAGCATCGCCAATACGACGGCGGAAATCAGAAAGCGCGCGAACCGCATGATGGACAACCGGCGGCTGCCTAAAGCAGGGACGGAAGAGTAGGCTAAGGGGCCGGAGCACAAGCAGACCACTGACGCCGCACGGTTGAAGGCCGCGCTCCTTTCGCTGGACGGCTCGATCATGAGTTTCATCAAAAACCCGATCTTCAAGAACCCCGCGTAGTTGATGCGGAACAGGCAGCAAGGGCTAGACGCGACCTCGAAACCATCATCGAATTCAGCCAACTCATCGGTAAAGATGCCGAAAGGCTGGACAAGTACTCCACGAAGCAGCGCGACTGCGGCGTGTTCAACCGAACAAGCGGGAGGCTCCTGCCTCCTTTGCGTAAATAAAAAAAGCGAGGCGAGGTGATCAACCCCGCCCCGTTCTTATTAGACGAAGGCAGCGCCCGCGGAGGTTCAGAACTGGTAACGCAGCGCAAACTGCATCCTGCGTCCTGCCTTATTCTCGTTCAGCGATGTTTGCGTGGATGTAAACCTGCCAAAGTCTGGGCCGGGTGTCTGGCCGCGAAACGGGTCTCGTGGCAAGCTGAGGTCCTCAATCGTGTCGCCATCGAAGCGCTGCGTGTTGGTGACATTATAGACCTCCCAACGGAACTGGAGCGAGTGCCCCTCCCAGGGCATTTTGAAAGTCTTGTAAAGTCCGGCAT
>JBHEMV010000005.1:489-60494 GCA_046262375.1 Pyrinomonadaceae bacterium | reverse complement strand
GCCTGTCATCGCCACTTCCACTTTCGCCACTACGCCCTATACGAGTTGATTGATCCGGCCACGGGTTACGTATGGCGCGCCGCCAAGCGTGGCTTTTGCATGATTGATATTGAGAAATATCAACCCTATCCGGGTCCGTCAAATAACGAGCGCAACTACCTCGCCTGCGGCGCACCCGCGACAGCCACGAGCCCGGCCATCCCGGGAAATCAAGGCATAAGCATGGGTTGGACAGATATCTACAGCTGGCAGCTCGGTGGCCAGTATTTCGTTCTGGACGGGGGAGATGGCCAGGCGGTAGTTCCTCCAGGCACGTACATTATTCGCATCACAGTGAACCCGCCATTTATAGCGGCGTCAGGCGAGCCTTGCCCCGCCAAGGATTCCCTGGGCTTATGCCATCAGCTTCAGGAATTAGACTACGGTAACAACGTTAGCGAGATTCAGATCGATATTCCGGACCACCCGGGCAAGCAGGGCGTCGGTCCGCTTAAGAATCAGCCACAACTGACGGCCGAGCCGATTGACTAGCTAGACTGCTGATAAGCCGGTCGGAGCTTGCGCCAGGCAGTTCAATCCTCAAGCAATTAAGCCCACGAAGTAAGCTTCGTGGGCTTTTCTTCTTGATTCCTAATTCGTGTTTGTGGAGTGCGATCGCGTAAGCCGCTCCGCGCGAATCATAAGATCAGTGCGATTGGCAGCTCCGCAAAATAATAGACCCAGGGCGTGTTCAGGATCATCATTTACGATGAACAGGGGTTAGTTAAGAACTATCGAGCATCGCCGTCGTTCCCGAACACGGCCGATTACGTCGCCTCGAAGATAATTTTCACGCAGTCGCGCGAGCATGTCATCTGCACGCTCAGCGGGGATGGAAATCAACATTCCGCCAGCCGTTTGTGGATCAAACAATAACTTAAGTAAATCTTTATCAACCGATTCGTCAATTTCGATATCTTCGCCTACGTAATCGCGATTCGTCTTATCGCCGCTAGTCACCATTCCCGCCGCAGCCAGATCCAATGCGCCTTCCAACAATGGTACGGAAGCGGATTCGATTAATATCGTCACGTTGCTGGCCCTGGCCATTTCCCACGCGTGGCCAAGGAGGGCGAACCCCGTGACATCCGTTGCGCCTTTCACGCCAAATTCGCGCATGGCCTCGGCCGCATATTTTCCCGGCGTCAACATTGTTTCAACAGAGGAGGCGGCTATTTCAGGCGTCGTCTTGGCGAACTTTATTCCCGTCGATATAACGCCGGTACCGATTGGCTTCGTCAGAATGATCACATCTCCTGCGCGCGCGCCCGCATTAGTGGCGATTTTCGCAGGATCAATTACGCCGGTGACCGCATATCCAAACATGATCTGCTCGTTGTCTACGCTGTGCCCACCAATCAGTGTCACGCCATACTTGTTTAATGTCTCCTGCCCGCCGCGCATGATCTCGCCCAGGAGCGCCGGATCGACACCCTTTTTAGGAAAGCAGGTGATCGCGAGGGCGGTCAGCGGCGTGCCGGCCATTGCCCACACGTCGTTGATAGAATTGAGCGCGGCGATCTGACCGTAAACAAAAGGATCGTCGACGATCGGCGTGAAAAAATCGACTGTTTGTACAATCGCGAGGTCGTCGCGCAGACGATACACTCCGGCGTCGTCAGCCGTGTCGAAGCCAACCATGACATTTTCGTCTTTGGGCTGTGGTGGTAGCCCGCTCAACACCTGAGCGAGTAAGCTCGGTGACAGCTTAGCCGCTCAACCAGAGCACGAAACCATTTCAGTCAAACGCATCACGGTTCTCCTTTCTGCCGAATTGTAAACAACTTTTTGAAGGCAATCAGCGTCGCACCCGCGCTATGATATTGTCAATTTAGACAAATTGCAGTAAGCAAGGAAACAAATGGAGAGAATCCAACAATGCGAATAGCCGCGGGTTTATTCAGTTCATCTTGCTTTCCGGAATCGTTTTTGTAAACGCTGGGTCACTACTCGCCCAGGACCCGGAATTGATTCGCCACTTCGATTACGACCGAACGGCGCCGCTCGAGATCAAGGAAATGGGCGTCAAGCGCCGGGGTAGCGTCAGCGTCCATGACATTACATATGAGAGTCCGAAGGGTGGAGTTGTGCCGGCGTATCTCGTCGTGCCGAAAGGGAAGGGACCATTCGCCGCCATAGTCTGGGGACACTGGTATTGGAGCAATTCGCCCATGCGCAATCGCAAACAATTTCTCGATGAAGCCGTCGCCCTTGCCCCGGCCGGCGTGGTGTCTTTGTTAACAGACGGACCCATCGCGCGACCCGGTCATGTCGACAACACCGAACCTTTGAACGAACAACAGATCCCTGATCTCGTGCAGCAGGTCCTTGACATGCGTCGCGGCGTTGACCTGCTGCTTGCGCGGAAGGACGTAGCCGCGAAACGAATTGCCTATGTCGGTCACAGCTACAACTCGGTGGTCGGCGCGATCCTGAGCGGCGTGGATAGGCGATTCAAGGCGTTTGTACTCATGGCCGCAACCATGTCGAATGAAGTTAGTTTTAAGACACCCGAATACCAGGAGTATCGGCAGAAAGTAGGCCCTGAGAAATTCGATGCGTTTATTGCGAAGTATGCCTGGACTGATCAGGGCAAGTATGTTTCTCACGCAGCGCCCGCGGTTGTGTTTCTTCAATACGCCACGCAGGAGAAGTTTATAACTCCGGAGCGGGCGCGTCTGTATGCGGCGGTAGTGAGCGAACCGAAGCAGTTCAAGCTATATGAGGCAGCGCACGCCCTCAATGCTGACGCTCGACGCGACCGCATAACCTTTCTTACCCAGCAGCTTAAACTCAAACGTTTGTCCCCAGCGGTGGTGGCGAGCATTCCCGAGCTTTTCCAGCCGCCCGAACCCAATGAATAAACCGGCGCTCGGAATGCAGTCGAAACCGAAAATTAGGGTCGGCCCCGCCGGCTGGTCTTACAAGGACTGGGAAGGGCTTGTTTATCCGCAGAAGCCGGGCGCGAAGTTTGATCCTCTCGAATATCTGGCCAGGTTCTTCGACACTATCGAAATCAATAGTAGTTTTTACCGTCCGTTCACCCCGTCGACTGCCAATTCCTGGGCAAGGCGCGTCGCCGAGGCCACTGATTTCACGTTCACGGCAAAACTTAGTCGGGTTTTTACGCATGAACGCGGTAAAGCCACTGAAGCAGACGAGAAAGAAGTTCGCGAAGGAATGGACGCGCTTCGCAGCAAAGAAAAGCTTGGCGCCATACTGATTCAGTTTCCCTGGTCGTTTAAGAATACCGACGAGGACCGCGTTTATTTAATGAAACTGTTGGACCGCTTCAAAGAATATCCCCTCGTTCTCGAAATCCGGCATTCGTCATGGAACAATCCTCAGATTTACGAATGGTTGGAGGAGTTGGGTGTGGGAATTTGCAACATAGATCAACCGCTGTTTATCAAATCAGTCAAACCCGCAGCCCTCACCACGTCTCAAGTTGGCTATGTGCGCCTTCACGGAAGGAATTACGAGGACTGGTTCAGGGAGAAAGCCCCCCGAGACGACCGGTATAACTATCTCTATTCGTTGGACGAGCTGGAGCCGTGGATTACGCGGATTAAGGAGATGGCAGCGAAAACGAAAGAGTCATATGTAATTACCAACAATCATTTTCGCGGCCAGGCTGTGGTGAATGCCCTGGAGATAAAGGCGACGCTTGAGGAGGAGCGGGTTGTTGCTCCTGCACCCTTGTTCCAGAACTACCCGGCACTGATCGACTCCGCCATACCTGAGCCTGAAGCGGCCGAAGCCGAGCCTAAGCTGTTTAGTTAGCAGGAAATTGAAACTAAAAGAGCGGGGGCATGCCCCCTTCCCAACCCTGAGATTCCCTTACAGACGATTAACAGAATTCGTTCCGCGCCGAGCGGCCAGTTGTCCGCAAGCTGCAAAGATATCCCTGCCCCGTGGCCTGCGAATGTAAGTGCGGACACCTTTCGCCTCCAGAATTGATTTGAACTGCTCCACTCGCTCCTGGGGAGACGGCTGATACGGGAGCGGATCCGCCGGATTGTGCGGAATTAAATTTACCTTCGCTTGCATTCCGTGTCTATTGAGAAGATTTGCGAGTTGTCGCGCCTGCTCAATAGAGTCGTTAATGTTGTCTAACATTACATATTCGAAGGTGAATCGCTCTTTCGCTTTGAGAGTCTGTTGAAACTTCTTACAGGCGTCCAGCAGTTCCTCCAGGGGCCATTTTTTGTTAATAGGCATTAGCTCGTTGCGTAATTCATTCGTTGGGGCTGCAAGGGAAATAGCCAGATTCGGGCGGTGGGGAATTGTGGCTAGTTCGCGAATGCGTGGAACAACTCCGGCAGTTGAAACCGTGACGCGGTGAGGCACGATATGCAGACCTTCCTCGTCAGCCATGATCCGCAACGCTTTCATCAGGGATTCGAAATTGAGAAATGGCTCACCGGCGCCCATGCCAACGAGATTTGTGCCCCGTGGAGGTTTTTCACCAACACCGTACGCGTCATTGAGGACGATGATTATCTGCTCGACGATTTCACCCGGCGTTAATGAACGCAATAAGCCCAGTTGTGCCGTAAGACAAAAAGTACACTGCAGCGGACAGCCGGATTGCGACGAGAAGCAGATTGTGTCGCGGCGCTCTTCCGGAATGAAAACTGTCTCAACCGGAAGATTGTCATGTGTCTTCATCAGGAAGCGCCGCGTTCCGTCTTCCGACACATAGCGCGATTCGACGGTCAGCGTTGAAGCTGTTGCAGTTTCGCGCAACCGCTCGCGGAGCGCTTTTGGCAGGTTGCTCATTTGGTCGAAATTTTGCAGGCGGCGATCGTGCAATGCAGTAAAGATTTGACGCGCGCGATAGTGCGGCTCGTGGGTTTGTTTAATAACTTCCACAAGTTCAGCCTGGGTTAGCCCTGGAAGATCAATGCGCTTGCTCATTTCCAATCATTCTAGCATCCGGTCGCTTGTCAGCACCGCCGAGGTAGTGCGGGGAAGCCGGTTGGGACCGATTCCGCTATAATTACCGACCAAAAGATGTCATCGGTTGCAAATGTCGAAAGGAAGATCAGGCGCGTCGAAGGCTTCGGCGTGCGCATCCTGCACCTAACCGGAGCGGACGTGCGCGGGGATCGAGCCGGACTCCCGCAGTATGGCTATCACCGCGCCGCAGAAAACGACATTACGGTGCGCACCTGGAAGACGACGAGGTTTGGTCCGTCATATCCCGGATTTCAAGTGGATGTTGTTGACGCTCGTGGAAATTCAGTTCAGGGAAATACGAAGCTGGATACCGTTAGGGCAAGCTACCAAAGAAGATGAATCGTGAATAGGAAATGGAAAAGAGGATCCCGAAGAACCGACCTTCCTCTCTTAACATTTACCATTCACTCTTCTCGGCGTCATTGAACAACAGTAAATTTTGCCGACGGAGAGAGAGCCTGGCCCGATACGCGATCCCTGATGCGGATGATTAACTCATACTCTCCCGGATTTAAGGCGCGCGTGTCGATTAGCCGGGCCAGCGTCAAACGTTGACCGGAATCGCTCATGCCACGCCAATCCTCGGTCTGTTTGCCGACCTCCTTACCATCTTTAGACAGCGCGTAGTCCACATCGACTGAAGGGCGCAAGGTGGTCTGGTCAACTCCAGCGTTATATACCTGCAGGTAGACTCCAACTGGTTGGCCGCGATGGTAAATTCCGGAAACGTTGGGAATGACCTTCGTTTGTCCAATAACAAACTGTCCCACGGCAGGCCGATCGACCAGGCTCTCCAATTTCGCGGCGAGCACAAGAGTAGAAGTAGAAAGCTTCTGGGAATCATATTTGGGAACCGGAAGGGCGATATGCTTCACGCCAGTGGCTCCTGATGCCACATCGCGGACGATCACATCGATCTTGTAAGTTCCAGGCGCGAGAGCGATAGCTTTCTGATAAGCAGACTTGCGGTCCTTGGCTTCAGCAAGTTCTTCGGTCGTGGCGGTTGTGATCACTGGATCTTCGAAAATGCCGGCACGCCGACCGGCCACCGAGGTAATCCTTCCAAATATATTAATCCGAGCCTGCTGCAATCCGCCGCTGTCCTGGAACACCAGATCTTTGTTCTCAACCTGAATCGTTATCGCGGTGATTACGCGATCATCTGATTGGCGAAAGAAGTCGGCTCGAATATCGAAGTTCAGCGGATTCTCTTCAATCACGCCAGTGTTAACTGCTGTTGCGAGATCGTTAAACTTCACTTGTGGTGGACGACTCAGATCGGCCAGCAATTGGAGCCGCGAAAAAGGGCTGTCCTGTTCGCGCTGATAGTTTCGCGACCCGACACCGCCAATTCCGGAGATTCGATCTCCTTTGCTGGACAGCCCCAGTTGTTCTGACAGAGTTAAACCTGCCCCTGGAATATGCAACATCGCGTCTTTCTCGTCCGGGTTGCGCGCAATTCGATACTCGCCGCTGCCGGTGGGATCCACAAACTCAATTTCCACTCCTGAACCTACTCCCGCAATGTAGCGATAAAACCATTTCTCAAAAGGATAGGTGGAAGTGCTACCCCCGCCTTCGTACGACTCGCGGTTATAACTGCCTCCCATCGGATGAGTTTCCCGCTCATCGGGCTTTCCATACATGATCCAGATTCGGCCACGGTCGGTTTTCCAGCCTGGTATGCCAGAAGCAAAGTGCTCGTTGGTATAGGCGATGCGCTCGTAATATTCCTCTTTGAATTCGTTTTCATCGGTATCGGGGTCGGGATCGCGCCTGCGCCAGAATTCTTCAATAAATTTTTCACGTTCGTCATCGGTTTGGAGTTTCTTGAAAGCCTTTCGCTCTTCATCCGTAATGACGTAAGTGACGTCTTTCTCCAGCCACTCTTTATATGCCTTCTTGAGCTCCGGCTTCACATTGCGCGGCTTATCCATGGGCTCCTGGCTCTGCCGAGGATCCTGCGAAAAACCATGTAGGCAGGCAGCAGTTAAAGCTAAAGCCAAAGTGACCAGTCGAAAAACGGCTTTCTGATAAGACATAACTCAAACTCCTACTAACATTTCGGCCAACGTTTTATGATATTCAACAATACCAGCAACGAGTCGGTACGCCGATGCGGAAGAAATGATTCTAAAGTTTCGTCACGAACACCGTCAAGATGCCCAAAATGTCACCTTTCGTTGCCTTTTACGCGCAAACTGAGCACGAAAAGCCTCTTGAAAGCTTGGCCAAAACAAAGAGCTTTCTGTCTGACCTAATATGCGGTTCTGGGACGGCTAAATATCCACGCCACAAAGATCGATACTATGTATAAAACAATCATCGGCGCCGCAAACAAAAGCAAATTGGGAATATCGTTTGTGGGCGAGAGAACAGCAGCTGAGATTAGAATAACTATTAGGGCGGTTTTCCAAATTCGCACTAAAAACCTCGCCGTGATAAGCCCGATTCTCGCCAGCACATAAGTAACGGCCGGCATCTGAAAAACCACGCCCATCCCCAACATCACTATGATGATGAAATCAAAGTAGTCGTCCGCTTTCAACAAGAGCCTGAAGTCCTGCCCCAACCCCAGCAGGTATTTGGCTGCGGGCGGAAAAATTACCTTGTAGGCGAACATGGCGCCGAGAACAAACGAAATCGACGACAGGGCAATGAAAGGCGTGACGTAAGCGCGCTCGTGAGGAAATAAACCCGGCGAAACAAACGCCCAGATTTGCCATAACAGAAATGGAACAGAAAGAGAGATCGCCGCATACAGTGAAACCTTGACGTAAAGCGAGAAGGGTTCAATCGCGCTGGTTATAATCAACTTGTCGCTAATTCCTGAATATTCCTCAGGCAATGCTTTGAAGTCGACGGGAAGTCTGACGCCTTTGGGGATGATCGTGTTCCCGGCGTAAAGAGGTTCATCTGTAAAGAGTCCTAATTGTCCTTGAGAATCTTTTGCGGCCCTCGCCATTACGGAGGCGCCTACAGGAATTATGCTCGTGCCCAGCTTCGTTTCTTCAGGAAAAATATAACGTCCGATATCGTTTTCATGAACTGAAATCAGTGGCAGGACTTTCTCGTTACCCGTCAATCCGTCAATAGGTACCTGGCGTCGTTGTGCCTCAGCAAGCGCGTGCTCGACCGGAACAGCAAGGAAAGCGTAAATGCGATCAGAAACAAACCAGCAAACCGTGCCTGCTAGAAACACAAATATGATTGAGCGGATCAGACGGCTTCGCAGTTCGTCCAGATGTTCCAGAAAGGACATCTGACCGCCGAGTTGTTCTTCTCTACCCTTCCCTGCGGTAAGTGTTCTTAGCAATGTTGACATTTATTCTTGCGTCGGATCTAACTTACTTTATAACCAATCACGCTTGCGCGAGGGTTCCGTTTGATCACTTTCCAGTTCTGAATCGGTCTCCCCGGAAGGCAAATAGGGCTCGGCGGAAGAATGAAGCACGTCCAGGTTCCTGGGTTGGCGAGGCACTATGCGCTCGGGCGCTACGGCTTCAATTGAAGGCGGATCTGCGGACTGGCCTACCGTTTCAGCTTCTGATATGGAGTTTTCTTTAAATGGAACGGCGTGATCAACCGTACTGCCAGTGATGTTGAATTCTTCGAGGCTAACCTCTCGGTTCCATGTGGCTTTAAAGTCCTCGGAGGCTCGACGGAATTCTGCAAGATTTTTGCCCAGCGAGCGGCTGATTTGTGGCAGCTTACGCGGGCCAAAAAACACCAGCGCCATTACTAATATGAAAAGTAGCTCGACACTGCCAAGCGACTCGAGAATCAGTAAAACCACTTTCTAAAACACCTTTCGGATAGTTCAAAAGAAAGCCAATTCAGGGATGACGATTGTAACCCGTGGCCTGACAAAGCAGAAGTCACTATAACGACAGGCGCGCTTAGCTGCAGGCAACGGGAGGCGCCACGTTCGCTGGCTTCGCTCTTGACACCTCTTCAGCCGGTCACGCAACCTCTTAAGATGCACCAGCCTTCTAAGGTGAGTTACGGGAATGCTGAGGCTTGTTGAGAACACCCTTAATTATGGCAGCTTCGGCCGAGAAAAACGCGACTGCAGAATCGTTCGACGCCCTTCCCGGCTCGCTCCAACGTTTTAGCGAAGTCGCAGAGAACATCGCGTCCACGCCCAGGAAGCTCGAGAAAACTGCCCTCCTCGGAAACTATCTAAAGCCACTTGACGACGCAAACCTGGGGCGCGCGGCTCGTTACGCCGCAGGCCACCAATTCGCTTCGAATGATTCGCGAACCACCAACGTCGGTGGCAGCATAATCACCGCCGCTTTGAGTGAGGCTACCGGTTTGCGTATCGATCAACTCCAACCCATTTACGTGCGTCTCGGAGACGCCGGGGAAGCAGCACATGAAGCTGTTAAAGCAGCGAAGCAATTGCGCCAGCCCACAATAAGTCTCGCCGAAACAGAATCAGTCATCACTCGCTTAAGTGAAACTCGCGGAATAAAAAATAAAGTCGGATTGTTGACTACGGTGTTGAGTCATGCCACCCCACTCGAGGCCAAGTATCTTATTAAATTGCTTGCCGGAGATTTGCGGATCGGGCTTAGAGAAGGGCTGGTAGAAGATGCGATCGCGCGCGCTTTTGATCAACCTCTAGCACGGGTGGCACAAGTAAACATGCTTCTTGGCGATATTGGTGAGACGGCCATACGCGCACGAGCAAACGATTTACAAGACGTCAATATGCGTCTGTTTCACCCTATCAAGTTCATGCTGGCAACTCCCGCCGCTGATCTTGCAGATATAGCGCGGACCATGCCCGACGAATTTTTCGTAGAGGACAAATTTGACGGAATTCGCGCACAAGCACATACAAAAGACGGCCGCGTGGCAATTTACTCGCGCACGATGGATGAGATCACTCATCGTTTTCCAGAACTTGTTTTGCCACTCAAAAATCTCGAGACAGATGCCATCATCGACGGAGAGATTGTGCCCGCTCGCGCTGAGCGAATTCTACCTTTCAGCGAGCTGCAAAAGCGTTTAGGTAGGAAGACGATTGGCGAAGACCTGCTGCTGGAAGTTCCCGTGATCCTGGTAGCCTACGATCTCCTGTACGCTCGTGGGCGGGTGTTAACAGATGAACCTCTCGAAGAGCGACGCCGGGTTCTGGAAGAGTTAATCCCAACAGAGGGCACGGTTAGAGTATCCGTTGCAAAAAGATTCAAGCAGGTTGCAGCTCTCGATGACGAATTCACGCATGCGCGAGCTCGGGGAAACGAAGGCTTAATGATCAAGAGCCCGGCGTCTTTCTATAAACCGGGGAGGCGCGGGCGCGAATGGTTGAAACTAAAGCGGGCTATTGCCACTCTCGATGTGGTTGTCACTGCGGTCGAGGTGGGGCATGGAAAGCGAAGAAATCTGCTTTCCGACTACACATTTGCCATTCGCCGATCGGAAGAAGACGACGAGCTACTAAACATTGGCAAGGCCTATTCAGGTCTAACCGACGCCGAGCTCACGGAAATGACAGACTGGTTCGCGCGGCACACGATTCGGGAATTTGCCCACGGAAGAGTCAGGTTGGTGGAGCCCCGGATAGTCATTGAGGTCACTTTTGATCGCGTTCAGGTGTCTAAAAGGCATAAAAGCGGCTACGCCCTACGCTTCCCTAGAATCCTTCGTTTGCGGCCAGATAAAAAGCCCAACGAAATTGACACTCTAGAGACCGTCCAGAAGCTTGTGGCAGCTAACGCACAATAGTCGTATAAGAATTGACAGACGCCTGGTTTAGCGGCCCGATTAGAAGCGGGCCTTCAGATGGCGTGGTTCTGAGGGGCTCCCTTCAATTGGCTCTTGCTTCCGGTGCGGTATGAGGGTAGCATGCGCCCTGATAACGACCCCCTTGCCAGGCTTTCGACGGTATGGCCCGGCAAGTCACACACGGCTTTAGGCAGCGCGTGAGCCAGTCACGGCAAACTTGAAATCCTAAATTTGTTGGGCCCAAATCTTGTTGCTCAAAGCAACCAGATCAAAGCCGACAGGATCTCCGCGAATCCCGGAGTTCCCATTTCGCCATCTGTGGTTGATGTGACAGCCGGAGCTTGGACATCGCCAGGCGCCGGGGACGCGGTAGCTGGTGGGGCGTCAGGGACAGGGCTGGAACAGCCCGGGCTGCTAATTTCGCCAGCATATGCTGGAACACTAAGTGCCAAAGCAACAATTGCTGCTGTGCAGATAGCTTTTACGGATTTCATCGTTTGTCTCCTATCCAGGTTTTCAGGTTGGTAAGTGGCAGTGGACCACGAAGCTGGGAGCCAACTGCAAGAGTCTTTAACGAGGCGCATAATAGCCGCCTGCTAATCCTCTTGCAAGGTTTCTTGCAGATTAATAAAGAGGTGACCTCACATGAAAATAGATTCCGCGGTTTTAGCACAACAGAAGAGCACTTCCAGCCTTAGCGAACGAGCACAATTGTACTGCGCGCGCGCAAAAGAACTGGAGGAGGCTGGCGAATTCGAAGAGGCGCGCGGCGCGATCAGCGAATTCTGGCAGCGCATCGGTGACCGTCCAAGGGTCGAGGGTTTGAATGCGATTGCGCGAGCGGAAGTGTTTCTGCGGGCCGGTGCCCTTTCCGGGTGGATCGGCAGTGCCCGCCAGATAACAGGTGCCCAGGAGATCGCCAAGGATCTGATTTCGGAAGCAGCTCGAATTTTCGAAGAAGCCGATCTTAGTGAACGTGTCGCCGAAGCTCGCGTGGATCTAGCTATTTGTTACTGGCGCGAAGGAGCATTTGATGAAGCACGCGTAAGTCTGGATGACGCCCTGGCGCAACTCGGCGACGCCAAAAGCGAGCAGCGACTTCGGGCCTTGCTAAATAGGGCTATCGTTGAAAAAGTCTCAAAGCAATATGACGAAGCCCTTAAAACTCATCGAGAAGCCGCGCCGCTATTTGAAGTCAGCAGCAATAATACTCTTAAGGGAAAGTTCCATAATGAGTATGCAACCGTACTTAAAAACGTCGGCCTTGCCGGCGACCGAGAAGACCACATAGACCAGGCGCTGCTGGAATACTCGGCCGCAACCTTTCATGCTGAGCAGGGAGGAAATAAGCGCTTTCTCGCCCTGGTTGAGAACAACGTTGGCTACTTATTCCTTCAGTTAGGCCGCTTCACAGAAGCTCAGGAACATCTGGATATTGCACGTTCTCTTTTCACGTCTCTGAAGGACAAGGGAATGGTGGCGCAAGTGGATGATTCACGCGCTCGCGTCTTTATCGCACAAGGTCAATTCACGAAGGCAGAATCGCTTGCGCATTCCTCTGTCCGCGCACTCGAAGAGGGCGATGAGCTCTCTTTACTTGCAGAAGCGCTGACCACACACGGCACCGCCCTCGCTCGTCTGGGTAACTTTTCCAAAGCTCGTGCGACACTGGAAAAGGCTATCCGCACAGCCCACAACGCCGGGGATCCCGAAAGTGGCGGAGTCGCAGCGCTTGCCATGGCGGAGGAACTAGCGGAACAAGTGCCGTTTGGCGAAGTGCTTGCCTACTATCGGACGGCAGAATCGGAACTGAAAAACTCTCAACATCCGGGAATACAGACTCGTCTAGGCAAGTGTGCCCGGCTTCTTCTCGCAACCCATTCACTTAGTATTGACGACCACAGCCGCGGTCTCTTAAAAACGAAGGGAAACGGTTCAAATCGACAAGTCGCTCTTGAGCTGGCGAGTTTAACCAGTTTTTCAACGGACACTTCTCTCGAAGAGCAGGTTCTTCATTTCGAGGGCGACCTGATCAAGCAAGCTCTCGACAATTCCGATGGAAGTGTCACCCGCGCCGCGCGTATGCTCGGCATCACACACCAGGGCCTTGCATTCATCCTTAACGGCCGACAGAAGAATTTGCTGACCGCGCGCAGGCCTGTAAAACGCCGCCGGCGAAGTATTATTCGCTATCACTAAGGTCTGCGCCTACAGACACACTTTGCAAGTCGGTTCCCGCCCGCTCAACGACCCAGTGGCAACGTAGTTGATCCATTTGTGATCTAACGGCCACTTCCAATATCATTCAGTCTTCGACCGTTTAGCGAAATTCTATTCATGAATACTGTCAAGACTCTCTTAATATTCCTGCTTTTGTTAAATCTGGCGAGCGAGGTCTGTGCCCAGAGCACTCGTAGGAAACGTTCAAGACGTCCCCCCGCGACAAAGGCTGCCGCTAATCCGCCTGATCAACTTGCCGCAACACCCTCGACAGGGCCCCCTGCCGCGGCGGTTCTGTTAGCCACAGTCAACGGGCAAAACATTACAACTGCCCACATTGATCCAAAGGTGCGGCAGGAAATAGAAGCCCTGGAAGGGAGAGTTGCCACAGCCCGCGCTCAGATTCTGGAATTGCAAATCAACACACTATTGCTCGAGAGCGAAGCGAGTAAGCGAAAGTTAACTCCGCAGCAGTTATACGACACCGAAGTTACAAAAAAGATCACTGAACCCCCGGCTGCTGAAGTCAATAAATTCATAGAAAACTATCGCGACCAGTTCGATGAAACTGATCCCAATGCAGTGCGGCAACAGGCGGTTGCCTATCTTCGTGGTGAGCGGGAAGCCAGGTTATCCGAAGGACTAGTTAAACGTTTGCGCGCTTCGAACGCCGTTGTAATAAGCGCCGGCCAGAATACTCCTGGTCTTCCGCCCTCGTCCGTAGTAGCGACAGTCGCGGGTCGCCACTTAACCGCCGGCACGGTTAACGAGAGGCTAAAGCCCATCGTCTACAAGCTGCGACTCCAGACCTATCTGCTTGAAAAGCCCGCAATCGATCTAACAATTAATGATCTGCTTTTGCTGGCGGAAGCAAATCGCCGGAGTGTTGCTCCGGAAGAAATTGTGCGTAAGGAAATAACCGAAAAGATTCGCCAGCCGACTGAGGATGAAATCGGAAAATTCTATTCGGAAAACAAGGCAACTATTCCAGGGGATTTGGCGGCAGTTCGAAATCAAATCGCTTCGTATTTGCAAGAACAGGATCGGCAGCGGCTGGAGCGCGCCATGTCGGACCGGCTGCGAAAGGGCGCCAACGTTCATTTGCTGATTTCTGAACCGGAGCCACCCGTCCAGTCTATAAGCCTGGATGACGATCCAGCGCGCGGCGATGCGACGGCGGCCGTGACAGTGGTCGAATTTACGGATTTTCAGTGCCCTGCATGCGCGGCAATGCAGCCGGTCATTGATGAGGTGCTGAAATCATATGGGAACAGAGTCAGATTGGTCGTGCGCGATTTTCCGTTGCAGCAGCACACCAATGCTCGCAAAGCCGCTGAGGCAGCGAATGCAGCTAATGCGCAGGGGAAGTTTTTTGAATATGTTGCATTACTTTTTAAGCGGCAAAACGCGCTCGATGTTCCGTCACTAAAAAAGTATGCGAGCGAGCTTGGTCTGGATCGAGCGCGCTTCGACGCTGCGCTTGATAGCGGAAAATATGCTATCGAGGTGAGGCACGATATGGACGACGGACAGATGTATGGGGTAGAAAGCACGCCAACAATCTTCGTAAACGGAATAGCGCTAAGGGCCTTAAGCGCTGAGGCGTTGCGAGCGGCAATTGACCGAGGACTCGCGGCCTCCAACTCAAGCCCCAAAATCTCCACAAAATAAATCGATCTTCAGTTCGCTTTTTTTCTCTCAAACACATTGCAAGCCTGGTAGGCGCCTGTAGGATCCACTGCGGTACGGCCTTCCTCGATGTGTTTGATAATTCCCTTTTTGTCGATTACGAATGTGGCGCGCGCGGAATAACCTGATTTTTCGTCGAGCAATCCGTAATCCTTAACCACGGTGCGCTTCCAGTCGCTGAGCAATGGAAATGTAACAGCGATGTCCTGCGCGAATCTTCGGTTTGCGGCGAAGCTGTCCATGCTAATTCCCAATACCTGAGTATTGCGCTCATCGAATTTGGCGATATCAGCCTGATACGCCTTCAATTCCTTCGTTCAACCACCGGTGAAAGCAAGGACGTAAAAGGCGAGAACGATGTTTTTCTTGCCCTTAAAGTCGCTCAACTTGACCTCTTTGCCTTCGGTGTCCGTCAGCTTAAATTCGGGCGCGGGTTGACCGACCTTTAAATGCGTCTTCGGCGGGGCGGGCTGTTGCGGGAGCGCTGTGACCGCAAGGATAGCCAGTAGCACGACTGATGTTGTGCATTTTTTGATCATTTGCAGACTCCTTATTTGATGCAAAACCACGTAGCGACCACTCCCACCAACGATGGGCAGGCGGAAGCGCTGCAGGAACGTTAGTTAAGTGAAAGTTCGCATTACCCGGTGACAAACCAGGGGACAAACAGCTTGCCTAAAGATTACGGGGAAGCATAATCGGTAGAGCCCAAGGGAGCAAGTTCTAGTACAATCGGGCGTTCGAGGTCAGAATAAAGGAACTCATCTGAATGGTCTCGCTAAAGCCGGAACGCCTGAAACGATACAAAGACGTAACTATGTTGCTCGTAAAATACGGGCGTTCAGATCTGGTCAAGCAGGCCGGCCTGGAAGATAGTCTCGAACTCGATGAGGCCGCGCTCGCCAAGACGCGACCGGAGGCAGAAGAATTAGCTGCCGACCTGGAAAAGCTCGGGCCTACCTTCATAAAACTGGGTCAGCTCCTCTCCACCCGCGCCGATTTATTGCCCGCTCCCTATCTTGAAGCTCTTTCCCGTTTGCAGGATCACATTGAACCATTCTCGTATGAGGAAGTTGACCAAATCGTGGCCAGCGAGATCGGTGTCAGGATTTCAAAAGCGTTTGCCGACTTTGATCCCGAGCCCCTTGCGGCTGCTTCCCTTGCTCAGGTGCATCTGGCGCATATGCGTGACGGCCGGGAGGTTGTGGTCAAAGTTCAGCGCCCGAATATTCGGGAGCAGATCGTTGAGGACCTTGAGGCTTTGACCGAGGTGGCGCAGTTCATGGATGCCCATACGGAACTGGGAAAGCGCTACGATTTTGGGAATATGCTTATGGGGTTGCGCCGAAGCTTATTGCGCGAATTGGATTTTAAACTGGAAGCCAACAATCTCATCACCTTCGCTGAAAATCTGAGAGAGTTCGACCGAATAGTTATTCCAGAACCCGTCGAAGACTTCTCAACCTCACGCGTTCTCACCATGGATTACATACCGGGCAAGAAGATTACCGAGCTAAGCCCGCTGCGGCTGATGGAAATCGATGGTCCCGGCCTTGCTCGAGAGCTATTCCGCGCTTACCTAAAACAGATACTGCTCGACGGTTTTCTCCATGCGGATCCCCACCCGGGAAACGTATTCCTTACTGAAGACGACCAAATTGCGTTGTTGGATCTCGGGATGATTGCGCGTCTGCTGCCCGGCATGCGCGACAACATACTGCGCCTTTTGTTGGCTATCAGTGAGGGACGCGGGAAAGAAGCTGCTGAGGTTACAATTCGAATGGGTGAGCCGAAGCCTCGTTTCGATAAGGCCGAGTTTACAAGACGCGTGGCAGAGTTAGTCTCCGAGCATGCGGATGCAAACCTAAGCAGACTCAACTCGGGCAACGTTGTGCTCGAGATAACAAAGATTTCTGCTGATTGCTGGTTCCGTCTACCGTCAGAATTCACCATGGTCGCGAAGGCACTCCTAAATCTCGATCGCGTAGTGCTTACGTTGGATCCTAACTTCGAACCAAGCACGATCATCCGCCAGCGCGCCACTGAGATTCTTCAGCGTAACTTGATGCAGAGCATTGCTCCCGGAAACCTGATCGGAGGGGTAGTCGAACTCAAAGAGTTTATCGAAAAACTGCCAAGCCGGGTTAACAAGATTTTGGACACCATCGGCAACAATGAACTCAAGATAGACGTGGACACGATTGATGAGAAGGCAGTGGTCGAGGGACTTCAGAAGGTGGCAAACAGAATCACACTTGGACTCATCCTGGCATCGCTGATAGTGGGAGCTGCGATGCTTATGCGTGTCGAAACTTCGTTTCGCGTTCTTGGTTACCCAGGTTTCCCAATGATTTTCTTTCTTCTCGCGGCGATAGCTGGAGTTGGTCTGGTTGTCACTATTGTTATGACTGACGTAAAAGCGCGAAAAAAACCTGACCAGAAATAACGTCGCCTTTCAAAGGGGTTATGAATTTTCGACCATGGGTTTTGCACACTTCCCTTGATCGGCTCAGTGAAGGGTTTGTTATATGACTAAATCCCTAAGTGCAAGTTCTTCCTCGGCGGTGAGGAATGAAAATAAGAGTCCAAAACCTGTTCCGTCGTGATATTTAGCGACTTCGCCGCGCACCTGCAACCATTCCCCGCAAGGCAGCTTGAGCGACAGACTGACAACCTCTCCAACGTCCACTCTTCCTTTGGTATTGACGAAACATCCACGCAGACTCAAGTCCTCAATCCGGCCTTCATGAGTACCAGATATGCCGTCCCATTTGGCGGCAAGGTTTAAGGTTACGCGTTCGTCGCTACGTCTGTTGTCAGGCATTTGCGGACTCTGTCGTTCGGGCTCGCCAACTCCGTCAAAAGCAAAAAACCGGTAGTGCTACATCTTAGCAACACACTAATAGAGCAGTACCAAAAAACCGCTTCGCGGAAATCAAAATTACACTCCCTGAGGCTATCAAGATTAAGCGCTAACATGGCTCCGAACCAACAAATACTGCTTTCCATTAAAATGACCCATTGCCCCTGGTTTCTTCAGTACACCGCTTGCGGAAATTTCAGTCACATTTTGAAGTCGACTTCTTGTATCCATTTAGTTGTATTGACGGGCCCATGAGGAACCCGAGCCCGATGTAGTTTGTAGATCTTTTTCTCCCAGCCTTTAAGTTCAGTTCCGAGGGTGACGTAAGGGATAAGGCGGCTGAGACGGTGGTAAAGCCACAGCTTGTGATCCCGATACCTCCTGCCGTCAGCCACATCGGCGTGAAACTGCGCCCACCCGATCGAACCGCAAAACCCCGCTGAGCCAAAGTGAGGCGAGAGCAGGATGTCTTCCATAAAGACTCGAATGCCGCCTTCAAATTCATGCAAAACGTCGTGCATTGCGACAATAGCGCCATCGGTCAAGTGTTGTGCGAATAGAGTGAGGTCTTGTTTAGTTCCTTCGTAAGTGTGGTCGCCATCAATCCACAACAGACGAATCGGATAACTCCAGGTTTTCGCCAACTCAGAGGAAAATGCACAATGAAACTCGACTTGCTCCTCAACATTGTGCTGTCGAATGTTTAATTGGAAATCATTTAACGAAGAGGCTGCATTTTTCAAATCCGGGTCTGTGACCGATGGCGCGGTCATCGGGTCAACCGCCACAACTTTCGGATTATCCGAAAGTGCTGCAGCTTTCGCTAACACAACGGTTGATTTGCCTTTGAAACTCCCGATCTCCAGCAGTTCGCCATTCGCTGTGGGACAGGCGGCCAAAAGCGCAAGAAATCGGATCTCGTTAGCCGAGAGATACCCCTCAATGGACTCAACTTTTTCCGGCAGTTTGGTGAGAAAGGAATGGAACCCTGGTGGCAATCTTTTCAAATATTTCTTCCTCTAACAGTTCGGCGGTATACCCATCTGCGAAGGTCGGATGCTATCACCGATCCAATAGAGCAACAATCTCTCGACAGATCACGCTATGTTGCCAACACGCGACCGAGGTTAGCTGGCGATGAACTCGGTTCGCGAACTCTACCTATCGCGAACTGGATTAGCCGCTGAGGTGACCGTAATAAAGCCTCGTGTCATACTCGAAGGTGACTCTTCCCTGGCTCTTATTCGCGTCGAATATCTTTTTGAGTTCGGAAAGCATCGGCTCGAAATTGGGATGACCAGGCTCGGGCGTATATGAGGTGGAATGGACGCGGCCTTTGAGCGACTCAAAATCGAAATGCTGAAGGTTTTCAAGACTTTTTAATTTGAACTTGTCTGGCGCGAAAAACTGCGCAATTTTCCCGGCCACATTCTCGTGTCGAACCTCTTGATAGTCCGTACCGTAGCGAAGCAGAAGGTTTTCGTAGTCGCGCAGGAAGGCTGTCGAATCCAACCGTCGTTCGTTCCAGATAATCACAACCCAGCCTCCGGGTTTCAGAATTCGAGCGAATTCCTCCCTGGTTCTTTCTCGATCAAACCAGTGAAACGCCTGGCCGGCCGTAATGAAGTCGACGCTTTCCGCTTGCAAGGTGGTGCTTTCGGCAGCAGCCTCGAGGCTCGCAAATTTTGAATATCCAGTTAAAAAACGTTCTCCTGCCAGTCGCATAGCCGCGTTTGGTTCAATACCAAACAGGGCGTTACCGTTCTGTAAAAACAATTCCGACAAAATCCCGGTGCCGGAACCTACATCTGCAATTATTGAGGCTTCCGTCCATCCGCAATCTGCCTTAAGAATATCGATCAGACCAGCCGGATATCCGGGCCGATACCTCGCGTAATTCTCAACACGGTTTGAAAAACGACTAACTGAATCTTTCATAGATACTTCGGCGCGGGAATTTCAACGGCATTTGAATGATTCTAACCGAAGTCTGAGGGCCCGAGATAATTACGAATTTCCCGTTCCAGCAGATTACTCGCGAGGCAGCAGCGTAGCATTTGGGAGCGGGTTACCGGGTGGATAAAACTTAATAAACAAACGATGTCCTAATAGCAGTAAAAGAATAAATCCGAATGTAAGTGGCAAGCGCGTGTCAGATTTTACCAGCAGCCAGAAATGCATCACGCCTGCTATCCCAGCGACGTATATCAGTTTGTGCACCCTGCGCCAACGTTTTCCACCCAGCCGCTTGACCATTTTGTTGGTTGAGGTTATCGCCAGGGGGACCATCAGAAAGAATGCGGCCATCCCAATGGCGATGAAGGGCCGCGAAGCGACGTCGCCGGGCACGCTTTTGAGATTGAAATAACGATCAAACACCAGATAGGTCATGAGATGGAGAAAACCGTAGAAGAATGCGAAGAGGCCAAGCATGCGACGGAATTTTACCAGCCAGTTGAGTCCGGTTATCTTTCGCAAGGGAGTGACGGCAAGTGTAGTCAACAAGAAAAGCAGAGTCAGCATGCCGGTCGTCCGTGTGGCAAACTCCAGCGGGTTGGCGCCCACCCGCTTGTGGTAGACGTCCCATAGCAACAACCCCAGCGGCACCAGTGCGTTGATAAATAGAACGAACTTTGAAAATCGAGTGTCTTTCATCTAATTTAAATTTGGTCTTTGGCTTTGGGACTTCGGTCTTTGTATTTGTTCGCTCTTTAAAATTGACGAAATCCAAAGGGCTCAACCTTACAAAGAAGGACGATCTAAAAATACCTCCGCAAATCCATTGCCGTGTAGAGATCCGCCACCTGTTCGGCGTAGCCGTTAAAAAGCAATGTGTTACGAGACCCAAATTCACCTATGCGATGCTCGTTTGCCTGACTCCAACGCCGATGAGGAACGTTAGGGTTCACGTTGGAGTAAAAGCCATACTCGTTTGGTGCCTGAATATTCCACGTAGTTGGAGGCTCCTCGGCAACCAGACTAATCCTCACGATTGATTTGATACTCTTGAATCCGTACTTCCAGGGCACCACTAAACGAATGGGAGGACCGTCTGGCGGGGGCAGAGTCTCCCCGTAAAGGCCCGTCGCCAGTATTGTCAGGGGATGCATGGCTTCATCCAGTCGAAGCCCCTCAACATACGGCCAGTCGAGTACACCGGTTGTCTGATTTGGCATGCGCTTCGGATCATAAAGTGTCTGGAAGGCAACGTATTTAGCCTGCGAAGTGGGTTTCACTTCATCGAGAAGCTTCGACAAAGAAAATCCAATCCAGGGAATGACCATCGACCAACCTTCAACACAGCGTAACCGGTAGACGCGTTCCTCTTGTTGGAAGCTCAGGAGTCGGTCTAAATCGAAGGTTGTGGGTTTGTTTACGAGGCCTTCAACTGCAACCGTCCAGGGTTTTGTCACAAAACCCCGCGACTCGAAGGCCACTGAGCGCTTATCAGTCGAGAATTCGTAGAAATTGTTGTAGTTAGTGATGTCCTCCAGAGGCGTAAGTTTCTCGTTCACGCTAAACCCCTGGCGCGCGCCATCTTCTGTCGCGGATGTTGCAACATTTGCCAGCTTTTCGCCTTTAGGAGTTTCAGCCGCTGGGGGATTGAGCTTTCGATAGAGAAACGCCGTTGAAGCGGTCGTGGCCGCCAGCCCGGCGCCGCGCATGAAGTTGCGGCGATTTAGATAAACCCTCTTGTCCGTGATTTCACTGGACTTGATTTCGTCAGAGTGCTTGATGAGCATATTCAGCCGACTATCGTTCTTCCTTCCAGCATACTTACGAAGCTGGGTGATAAAACGGTTGTGTCTGGTTTCTCAAGCTGATCTCAATTTCGGTAAGCAATAAGGTTCGCTGGACCTCCCCGAACCTGAGACTTTCCACATCAACTCCATCCGCCATCTACAACCTTGAATTAACTGATTCTAACGTAATAGTATCGCGCACCCTAAACATACGCTTTCAGGTTAGAAGACTTGCAAGGATCGCTCCGGTGGAAGAACCCTTAGAACGCGAAACCGCAGCACAGCATGATGTGGCCGAGACAGATCATCTGCCATTGAAAAGCAGGTTGATCAGATGGGCACTTGTGGTGTTCGCCGCTCTTTGCGTTTTGGTAGTTGCTCCGCCTTCGGGAATTACGCCCCAGTCCTGGCATTTATTCGCAATCTTCGTTGCCACGATTGTCGGATGCATCGTCAGGCCGGTACCCGGAGGGGCAATGGTGCTGTTGGGAGTTGCAGCATTGGCGTTGACCGGTACTTTGCCTGTAGACGAGGCATTGGGTGGCTACGGGGATCCCATTGTTTGGCTGGTGCTTGCCGCTTTCTTCATGTCGCGAGGAATGATCAAGACCGGTCTGGGCAGACGAATCGCCTTTCTCTTCATCCGAGCCATCGGGAAACATTCACTCGGCCTGGGTTATGCGCTGATCTCAACCGACATGCTTCTGGCCATGGTTATTCCTTCAAACGGCGCTCGGGCGGGCGGAATTATCTTTCCTGTAGCAAAGAGTCTTGCTGAAGCATACGAGTCAAAACCTGGCGAGACTGCCAGCCGTCTTGGCGCCTTCCTGATGGTCCTCATCTATCAGTGTGACGTAATTATCTGTGCCATGTTTCTGACGGGGCAGGCTTCAAATGTCTTGATCTCCAAATTTGCTCAACAGGTTACCGGGATTGAATTGACCTACGCTCGATGGGCGCTTGCAGCAATTGTTCCGGGACTGATCTCTTTACTGATAGTGCCCCTTATGCTGTATCGAATCTTTCCTCCGGAAATCAAACACACCCCCGCCGCGGCCAGGTTTGCCGGTGATGAGCTTAAGCGAATGGGAGGAATGCGATGGGGCGAAAGGCTAATGCTTGTCGTCTTTGCGCTCGTCGCCAGCTTGTGGATGACAAGCGCGCTCCACGGCATTAACTACGCTGCGGTAGCATTGTTGGGCATCGGCGTCCTTTTGTTGAGCGGCGTGTTGAATTGGGAAGATGTAATTCGCGAACGCGCCGCGTGGGATGTTTTTATCTGGTACGGCGGTTTGGTCAGAATGGCGGAAGCACTTGGCGAAACGGGAATCACAAAGCGTTTTGCTGACACTGCCGCGAGTTTTACGGTTGGTTGGAAATGGTGGGCAGCACTCGCTGTACTTTTGCTTGTTTACTTTTACGCCCACTACGGGTTCGCCAGCATAACGGCACATGCTACTGCGATGTACACGCCCTTTCTGGTGGTAATCCTTGCTGCGGGCGCTCCTCCCTATCTCGCAGTGCTCTCTCTGGCTTATTTTTCCAACCTCGACGCATCGCTAACTCATTTTGGCACAACTCCCGCTCCAATATATTTTGGCGCGGGATACCTGAAGCAGCGAACCTGGTGGAAGCTCGGATTGATCGTCTCCTTCACAACCATTCCGATCTGGGTGATTTTCGGCTTCATATGGTGGAAACTCTTGAAACTCTGGTAGAACCAAATTGATATGGCAGGTTACTCAGGCACACCGCTTCTAAAAAAGTTAGGCATCAGAGAAGGTTTCCGGGTGGGATTTGTTAACCCGCCCAAAGGATTTCAAGAAGAACTTGGAAATCTGCCAACCGGTGTAAACATTTCAATCGCTCGTTTACCTACACCCCTCGATGTGATCATCCTGTTTGCTAATTCTAAGCGAATCTTGAGGGTACAGTTTCCGATACTAGCGGAGAAGCTCAGTGCAAGTGGAATGCTGTGGGTCGCATGGCCAAAGAAGGCGTCAGGAGTAGTCACAGATCTTTCTGAAAGCGACGTTCGACAAATCGGACTTGGCGCAGGGCTGGTGGACGTAAAGGTCTGCGCGGTGAACGACATTTGGTCTGGACTCAAGTTTGTCTACCGTCTGAAAGATCGCAAGTCGCGCTAAAGTTGTGCGCAGCTCTTCGTTGTTGAACGGTGACCTGTTGTGATTCGATTGCGCGACATGAGAAAGACGCCTCAGTTTTAAGCTCTCGATTTAGAAGTCCATTCAATTGGAAATTTCTTTTCTACTCTTCACGAGATCCAACGCGCCTCTGCAACTCTAATTCTTTGGTAGTGGCTACTAATAGTAGGACCACCTACGAGCTGACCATAGGGATTGCGCGATACAGACGGCGAACGGTTTGTCGTCATTCGCGAAGCCAATCATTTTTCAGGAGAATTTGTAACCTGCAAACAGAAGTATTCGATGCAAACCCAATTAGTTTGACGATTAAGATCTTTCCTTATGTGATCATCTATCCTCTCGCAATAGAGTTGTTTGCGTTTCTAAAAACATACATTGATGAAGCCATTGACAATCAAAGTTGAGCGGCAAAAAACATGGACCACCTTCAGTCAAAAAAGAGGTTGCAAAAAGATTTGCGATCACTATAATGCGTCTCCCTCGCTGAAAGCGATTGATTGCCCAGGTGAAGCGTTGAAGTCGAACTTGATGTTTTTGATTGCGTTTGTAGGTTACTCGCTCTTATAAAATTTTGCATGGCCCCCGCTGACCTGCTACGCGATTCCTAATCAGGTTTTTAGTGAGCCTACCTTCGTTAATATGAAGAAGCTCAGGCAATCCGAGGCGACTCCCCGATTGCATTAGGGACCTTTCGCCCCACAATCAACTCAACGCCAATCTGCGGAAGAGAAATTAAATTCTCAAACCGGGACTACGGGTGAAGTGTTTCTTCGAGCGAAGAATCTATCTAGTTAGAAGTTTGATTGGAGCGTTGAAATGACGGAAAATTTGGATGTTAGCGGCAAGAATTGCCCCATTTGTTGCCAGCAACTGCCTTTATCTGAGTTTGGGGTTTGTCGGGCTCGCAAAGATGGAAGAAATCTCTACTGCAAGAGCTGCATCCGTAAAAAAGTGACTGAAAGTCGGCGAGCATTAAAGGAATACAGATCCGCTCGAAAACGACATGTCGGTCAGGCCGGCTCAGAGCAGGCAGGGATGCCTTTTCTCGACGGCTCCTCCCCTTCTTCGGCAAATTATCCGCGAATGTTGAGTAAGCTATCTCCGGTAGAGCGCGTAAAAGAAGCAATTAAGAAGGGCGCGAGGACCCAAAAGGAAATTGCCCAGGAGACCAGGCTGGGTAAAGACGAGATTGGCGACGCGATCGCAAATCTGCTGTTGTGGACTCGGGAAATCAAGACCCAGGTAGTTGATAACATGCGTGTCTACTTTATCAACGAGGCTTCAGACGTGTTACTGATTCAGGAAGAGTCGCTAAGCGTCCCACAGCGCAAGAGAGACGTACCGAGTTCTTTCAGCGCGCTTCCGGGTTTAATGCCGGGTAGGAATCCCGAAGGCGAAGAACCGGAAAAAATCGGCGGCTGGGTGGCAGCCTAGATGCCTGTTATCGAGAGGTCGCTCGAGCCTGAAAATTAGAAGGCCTCCAAAACCTCTTGCGCGTGCTTTTCGGGTTTGACCTTCTCGAACACTTTTGTGACTTTTCCTTTTTCGTCAATAAGGAAAGTTATCCGCTTTACACCCATGTACGTTCGACCCATGAACTTTTTCTCGCCATAAACCCCGTAAGCGTCTGCGATTGAATGACCCGGGTCAGCTAAGAGTGTGAAGGGGAGTTTGTACTTGGCGGTAAACTTCTTGTGAGAAGCCTCACTGTCCACGGAGACGCCAAGGACTTTGATGCCCCGTTCCTTAAAATCGGTGAACGCATCGCGAAATGAACAAGCCTCTTTTGTGCATCCAGGCGTATCGTCTTTGGGATAAAAATAGAGAACCACCTTTTGCCCGCGAAGATCTTTAAGCCGAACGGTTTCACCTTCGGCGTTTTTCGCGGTGAAGTTAGGGGCCGTGGTTCCTTCTTTTACCAGACTCTTACTCCACTTCTTGTCCGCCGGGCTTTACAGAGCATCAGGGCCACACATTCTAAGCTGTCGCCCTTGACCCGGCAAGAATCGAGGGCAAATCAGATGAGAAAGTCAAAAGCAAGCTACTGGATGGTTAAGCAGGAGCCGGAAACGTATTCGTGGACAGATTTAGTCAGCGATGGTGTCACGGACTGGAGTGGTGTTAGAAATTATCAGGCCCGAAACAACTTGCGTGAAATGAAGACAGGCGAGTGTGTCCTGTTTTATCATTCCGGAAAAGACAAAGCCGTCGTCGGCCTGGCTGAAGTCGTCAAAGGTGCCTACCCGGATCCAACGGCTGACGATGGGCAATGGGTCGCAGTTGACCTCAAGGCAGTTAAGGCCCTGAAGAACCCGGTCCCATTGGCCTCGATTCGCTACGATGAGCGTCTGAGCCAATTGCCCTTAATCAGGCAATCACAACTTTCGGTCATGCCCCTGACTAAAGACGAGTTTGACGTGATTGTTGCCCTGGGAGCCGGAAGAGGATCAAAAAAGTAGGGAAACATTTGACGACGGAGGTAGAAAAGGTTAAGCAAATCGACTATATCTTAGCAGAGCAGCGGGAGCATGCCCCCTTCCCGATCCCGAGCTAATAGGCATGGTGCATTCCTCCGCATGACCCTCATTTCCCAGGCGGCGGCTTATTTTGAACTCAAAGTCCGCAAGATTTTGCGCAAAGACCACAATGTTTCTTCACCGCGCCTTTGCTCCTTTTTGCGGTCTTTGCGGTTTCATAAAGCAACCCTGACAATCTTGCGGGTATCCGATGACAACTGAAAAACCAATGCGATTTACTTTTCAACTGCTGTTCGTAACAATCCTAATCCTCCAGGCGGCAAACTTCTTCGCCAAGCCGGTACCACAGTCGGCGCCAAAGATCGGCCTAAACGGGCTGCTCCCGTCGAGTAAGACGCAACGCGGGAGAACTATTCGTGCGTCAGTGGTGATGGATATCCCTTCCGGATACCACGTTAACTCGAATCGTCCGCTGGAAAAATTTCTTATCGCCACACATGCTCAGGTTGAGGCGCCAAAAGGAATTCGCCTGGGCCCAGTCAGTTACCCACGCGCGGTGCTTCGCAAATTCAAGTTTTCAAAAAACAGAGTGTCGGTTTACGAAGGGCGGGCGACCATGCGCTTCAATGTTACGGCGCCCCGGAGTTTTGCACCTGGCGCGATAGAAATTAAGGTGCGCATGAGATATCAGAGTTGCAACGACGAGGTTTGCTTTCCCCCCCAAACACGCGACGTCAGTTTATGGTTGAACGTGGAATAAATAACAGGGGAACCGGGAAAAAGGGGAACGGGGGAAAGGGTAAAGGTAAATGGGCAAAGGTAAATGGGTAAAGGTAACCCAGCGGTCTCTCTTACCCCTTGACCCATTTACCCTTTTCCCCATTCCCCCCTTTTCTACTTCCTTCCTATAACTGACATCAGCCGCCCCACCTTCCCGTGCACATTTTTTTCGCGTCGATAAGAGAAAAATAAATCTGTGTGACACATTGTGCAGAGAGGGGCTGCATTGATCCTGGCGGGATCGACGCCCGCTGAAACCAACTGGCTTCGATTCGCCTGCAGAAGATCGACGCATGCATGATGTTCGCGAGTTGCTGTGAACAGTTTATTCGCTGCCGGGAAGCGAGCGGTGAACACATCGATTACGTCGTTGCCGACTTCATAGCAACAAGATCCCGCGGCCGGGCCAATTGCCACTTGAACATCGGGCGGTTTTGTTTTGTATTCCGTCACCATGCGTTCGAGCGCCTTATTGGCGACCTCCACCAACGTGCCTCGCCATCCGGCATGTATAGAGGCAAAAGCGCCGGTTTTCGGGTCGCCAATCAGAATCGGCACGCAGTCGGCTGTCTTGACGCCAGCCAAAACCCCTCGCGCATTGCTAACAATCGCATCGCAGTAAACGGTATCACCGCGCGCATCTTCCGCGGGTTTAGCATCGAGCACGCTGTTTACTAGCCGAATTTCGGAACCGTGTACTTGCCAGCAGCCTGCCAATGCCCAATCGCCCTCGAAAAGCTTGAGAAACCGGCGACGATTCTCCAGAATGTTTTCCGCCGAGTCTTCGTTAAAGCCGGCAAGATTAAGCGATTTCTCCGGCATCGGGCTCGTACCGCCGACACGTGTTGAAAAACCGTTGGCGAAACCAGCTGCTTCCAGTGGCGAGCAAATGAGAGCACGCACGCCATCAAGTTCGCGCCAATAGAAGCCGGCGCGCGAGAGTTCAATTTCAAGTGTGATCGTCTCCATCGGAATAGACATTATCGAAGTTGCGCGGATTCGCGAAGTGTTGTCGCGAACTCCGCGTTTTCGCGAGCGTGTATTCACCGCCTCGGAATGTGCATATTGCGACAGCCGCGGCGCTGTTGCGGCGCAGCATTATGCGGCGCGCTTTGCGGCTAAGGAAGCAGCTTTAAAAGCATTACAAACCGGGTGGAGAGGTGGAATTCGCTGGCAGGACGTTGAAGTCGCAGTCCGCAATTCGGGAGCTCCCTACCTGATTCTCCGTGGCAAGGTGAAGGAAGCTTTTGACTCGTCAGGAGCGACCGTGGCGCATCTCTCGCTATCACACACCAGCGAACATGCCATCGCGCAGGTTGTTTTGGAACGGAGCTAGATAATCCAGGTAGCGGGGGCATGCCCCCTTCCTCACCCTGAGCTGATCTAAGTAGATAAATACTTAGTGGGTAGAGTCCCTCTTAGTTTAACTGGCTCTCGAGGCAGAAGAAATAAAAATCAAGGTGGAACATCTCGAGGTCGGGAAGGGGGTATACCCTCGGACTGTTTAGCGAGGTTAGGGCTACCGCATTGCATTAACCAAAGTTCTTTTACCTCGCGCATCCACGTCTACGCGGGTCAGTGTCTGAGCTAAATCGGAACCTTGAAAAGATCTACCGGGGGATTTGGAATGTTGGGTCTCAACCCCTTCGTTTGTGCCCTCGCGCTCGGCCACTTCATCCGTTCCCACACCAATTGAGTCAGGCAGATTACTGTGTAGAAAACATTCGAGATTCGGGGCGAGTCTTTCGGTTACAGCGATCACTTCTCGATAGGGGCAGGCCGGCGCTGAACGGGAGCCAGTGTCCGCGTCGATCTCCAGAAACTCTATTCCTTCCGGGCACTCAAAGTTTCTTCCTCCCAAAGCGGGTTTTACCTCGACAGCAGCTTTCATGAAATCCACCCAGGCCGGCAGCGCCGCCTCCGCACCCGTGAGGCCCAATTGCTGGTTGTCATCGAATCCAATCCACACGGCACAAACCAGATTAGGCGTGTAACCCACAAACCAGCTGTCGCGCGACGTGCCAGTCTTTCCGGCGATGGCCGTTCCCTTTACAGAGCCTCGCGCCGCGCGGGCGGTGCCGTGGTCCACAACCGCTGCAAGCATATTTGTGATCATATAGGCCGTCGTGGGACTGATGACCTGGAGATTAGCGTTTCCGTCGTTGACAAGGTGCGTAGCGGGCGGCTCTCCAACACTTGCAATGATTTTCGGCTCAACCCGGCGGCCGCCATTAACAAAAGTTGCATATGCAGCCGCGAGTTCGAGCGGCGTCACTTCTTTGGTTCCTAACGCCAGCGATGGGTAACGTTCGGGCCTTGGTAAACCAAACTGTTGGGTCAGATTCGCGATGCGTGCCAGACCTGTCTGTAGTGCAACATCGACCGTCACCACATTGAGCGATTTCACCAGGCCGGTGCGCATAGTCACATCGCGCATCGAGTAGCCGCCACCAAAGTTTGCAGGTCGATAAATTTTGTTGCGGTCGTAGGTGAATTCACGTGGAGCATCGGCGAAGGCCTGCACAGGCGACATCCCATCTTCAAGCGCTGCGGCATACACAAACGGCTTGAAAGTTGAACCGGGCTGGCGTCTCGCGTCCGTGGCTCTATTTAGTTGCGACTCGGCGTAGTCGCGCCCCCCAACCATTGCCAGCACGTTGCCCGTTTTCGGATCGAGCGCGACAAGCGCTGCCTGAGGTCTCGCAGATCCGTTTTTATAGACGCTGTCCAGTCGATCCAAATGTCGCTTCAGCGCCGCTTCGGCAAGTTGCTGCAGATCGAGATCAATGGTCGTGTAAATTCTTTGGCTAGTGGGCGAGGCATCAAACTGCGAGTCTGAAATTCGATTTACGTAATCGACGAAATACGGCGCCAGTGAATGATCTGAGTTGGAAGCGGGAGATACCACGACGGGTTCTTTAAATATCGCTGCAGATTGTTCAGCGCCGATCCATCCATCACGCACCATGGCATCCAGCACTGTATTCCTGCGCGCTTGCGTGGCTTCCGCATGCCGGACAGGCGAGTAACGCGATGGGCCTTGAATCATCCCAGCGATCGTTGCGGCCTCGGCGAGCGAAAGGTCTTTCAGTTCTTTGCCAAAATAGACACGCGCCGCGTCTTTTACGCCGCGCGTACTGACCGCACCGCGTTGTCCCAGGTAAACCTCATTGCAGTAAAGTGCGAAAATGTCCTGCTTTGAAAGCCGTCGCTCAAGGGCAAATGCGAGCATTGCTTCCGCATACTTGCGCTTGAAGGTTCGTTCCGGAGAAAGATAAGTATTCTTTACGAGTTGCTGAGTAATGGTTGAGCCACCTTGGCCCAGGCGATCTTCCCCGGCGTTGCGCAGCAGCGCACGTGCAATTCCAAATAGATCCAGGCCTGAATGCTGGAAGAATCGGTGGTCTTCTATTGAGAGTATGGCATGAACGAGAACCGGCGGGATTTCTGAATACGTGAGCGCATCGCGCTTTGAGGCTTTGGAGGAAGGATCGTTGGAAAGAACCTCAGGTTCAAGAGTGAAGGAATTGAGAAAGCCATCATCGGTGGTCAACTGGGAGATCTTGTTATGGCCGTCAAAGCCTATCCTAACGATGGGAGGCCGGCTGTCGTTCTTTCGCTGCGGGCGAATTTCAATCGCTGATTCTGTCTCTCTAAAGCTGCCACTCCAAACGTTGCTCCCTTCCGATTCGACGTACCCAGCTCGCCGCAGTTCATCTATCAGGCCGAGGCGCGATAGCTTCTGTCCCGCCTGTATCACTCGCGGCGCAGCATAAAGACCTGGCCGGCTCGTCAGGTACCCACTTGCCAGCCGAGCATCGATTGTCCTCGAGTAATACTTATATGAGCGCACCAAAGAATCGCCGCCGGCGACCAGCACTATGGCGAGCACACCGCAGACGGACCGAAAGAGTAGCCGTGGGTTGCCGTGGCGTGGGCGATGGATAAAGGAGTGAAGCGCTTTAGCAGCCTTCCGTAGGGAGAAAGTTGCTCGTTGTTCCTGAACGGATGTAATTTCTATGGTCATAAGAAAAGGACGTAACCGGAGACGGAGACAGACTTTTGGAAAGACATTCCGGGGTTTCGCCGCCGCCGTTGCCCTTCAGTGCTCCACGATTTTCTGAATGCTTGTTATATATTGCTAATCGAGGATGAATTCTTGAGTTGGAGTAACCGTTTTGTCTGTACGCCCCTGCGAATGACCATGTCCTGCGCGGAGGCGGCGTTCGTGGTTTGCGCTGACTTAACTGTTCCTTATAATGCAGTGCATTGTTTCCAAAATCTAACGTCGGAGTGCCCCTATGCCTGAACCAACACACGTCAAGGCTAATTCCGGTGATTTGCTGATACTCGCCGGCACAATGAAAGGTGCGTTCGTCCTTCGCTCAGACAAAGGCCGCGAGGATTGGGAGGTTGGAGGACCCTATTTCCCTGGTCGAGCGATTTACGCTCTGGCATACGACGATCGTAAAGGCCGGCACCGTCTTTGGGCGGCCGTTAACAGCTCCTACTGGGGTTCCTACTTGAGCTCGTCTGATGATTTTGGGAAGACATGGACAGAACCGGAGACCTACGGGGTAAAGTTTCCCGAAGACACTGATGCCTCCGTGAAACAGATCTGGCAGATTGCGATGGGCCATAAGGACGAACCGGACACACTATATTGCGGAGTTGAGCCGGCCGCTCTTTTTAAATCGACAAATGCGGGCGAGAGTTGGTCGCTGGTGAAGGGCCTTTACGATCATCCTCATCGCGCGCAATGGATGCCCGGCGGCGGTGGTCTCTGTTTGCATACAATCCTGGCTGATCCTTCGAATAAGAAGCGGTTGTTTGTTGCGATTTCAACTGGCGGTGTTTACCGCACCGATGATGGGGGAGAAACCTGGCAGGCCCGCAACGCCGGGGTGCGGGCGCAGTTTTTGCCGCCCGAGCAACGGTATCCAGAGTTTGGACAGTGTGTGCATAAGATAGTGAGTCATCCTTCGAATCCTCGAAAAATGTTTTTGCAGAACCACTGGGGCTTGTACAAAAGTGAGGACGGTGGCGATTCCTGGACCGATATCGCTAATGGCGTGCCATCCGATTTCGGTTTTGCTATGGATGTGGATCCGCATGATGCCGGCGTTTACATTATCCCGCTTGAATCAGACGAATTTCGCTGTACGCCGGAGGGGAAGTTGCGCGTCTATCGCACACGCGATGAAGGTAAGTCGTGGGTCGCCACCGAAACCGGATTACCGCAAGAGAACGCGTTGGAAACCGTCTTGCGCGACGGCCTTTCGACCGACAGCTTCAAGCCGACTGGTATTTACTTCGGAACGCGAAGTGGAAAATTGTTTGGATCGAAAGATGGCGGCGACTCATGGAGGACAATTCTCGAGAGCTTTCCGCCAATCGTTTGCGTGAAGACAGCGGTAGTACAGTAACTATTAAGATACCGACTAATCTTCTGAGCGACTTCTTACTGGGAGCGCGAGCGTGCGGGGTCCCCAGCGGGGCAGCCCCGCTGGGGACGCTGGGCTCGCCCGCAATGAGCGCGAAGCGCAAAGAGTCGTGTGCTCTGTTAATACTACCCTACAGAATAGGAACAATTTATGAAGCAATCCCTAGCCGTTATTCTGCTTATTCTTTCGTTTTTCGCATCGCCGGGAATTGCGCGAGCGCAGGAGAAACAGCCCCAATTTAAACTTATCGAATTTCACATGGCCTTGCTCAAGCGGGGTCCGAAATGGATCGCAACCGGGATGAAGAAAAGCCTGCGGTCAAAACATCTTAGTTATGTTCGATCGCTTCTCGAATCCGGTCAGGCCGTCATCGCCGGACCTCTTGGCGACGAAGGAGAAATCGCCGGCATTTACGTTCTGCGCGCAAAATCGGCTGAGGAGGCCAGGGCCTGGATAGAGAAGGATCCAGCAGTGAGAGTTGGACACTTCGTTCCCGAGATGCACCCCTGGTGGTCGGAAGACGTAATGAAAAAACCTGCGTCACCGATCAAGCTGACAACAGCTTACCTTGCTTTTCTAACGCGCGGCGCAAAGTGGACGCCCGAGAAAACGCCAGCGACGGAGGAGCTACAAAAAGCACACAGGGCAAACATCCGCCGGTTAGCGGATATGAAGAAGCTCGTGGTTGCCGGGCCTTTTGGAGATAACGGAATCCTTAGGGGAATCTTTGTTTTCCGGACGACTTCGCTTGAGGAGGCACGTGCGCTGGCCGCAACTGATCCGGCTGTCCAGGCGGGACGATTGGCAATGGACATCCATCCCTGGCTGGTACCTGAAGGAGTTCTTCCTTAATGGCTCGCGTTTCGTCCGTAGTCTGGAAGGCTAAAGGCGTCTAATGATCACGATTAACGTCGCAGGATTCTTAACCGACTTTACGAAGGGTCAGAGCCAGATCGTTCTTGAGTCTCCGGCTGCCACCGTTAGCGAAGCACTCGATAGTCTATGGCAACAATATCTCGGACTGCGCGATCGGGTCGTAACTGAACAGGGAGACCTGAGGCCGCATGTCAACATTTTTATGAATGGCGAGAATGTCCGGCGCAAAGAATTGCTGGACACAGCTCTTCCCGCGAGTTGTGAGATTACGATACTGCCGTCCGTTAGCGGAGGCAGCAGCATCGTGAATCGTGAATCGTAAATGCTCACAGGCCGCTTTTCACTATTCACTATTCACAATTTACGCTGATACCATGAAAGCAATCTGGAACAATTCAGTTTTAGCGGAAAGCAACGACACGGTTGTCGTCGAAGGCAATCACTATTTCCCACCAGATTCAGTCAACAAAGCGTATCTCGAGCAGAGCACCAGTCACACGACCTGTCCCTGGAAAGGCGAGGCGAGCTATTACAATGTGGTGGCCAGTGGCAAAACCAATAAGGATGCGGCGTGGTATTACCCAGATCCGAAGGAAGCCGCGGTCGAGATTAAAGATCGCATTGCATTTTGGCGCGGCGTCAAGGTTGACGCTTCGTAAATCGTGAATCGTAAAACGTGAATAGTGCCAATGCTGAACCATTGAATTCCACTAATTACGATTCACGATTCACGATTCACTCTTTACGGTCCCACTAAGGAACTTCGTCGACCCGTCATCCGTATAACCCAGCACTATGTACTGTCCCTCTCTGATCAAGTGAGGAATGGTGCAGATCTCTTCAATACTTTCAACTTGAATGCTACCCCACCAGCGGGGGCAAGCCCACCTTCCCAACCTGCGAGCTCTCTGGATTAGCCCGGTAGAGCGAGCCTTGAAAGCTTTTTAATCGAGAATCAGAACTCAACTCTAATCAGCTCGTGGTCGGGAAGGTGGGCTTGCCCCGCTGGTTGGCATGAAAGCTCTCAAAAGGGGATAACGAGTAAGTTCAGCGGCGCGCGGCCCTAAGACTGAAAATCCCGGATGTCTTTGAACGGCGCTGCGGCATTGGTGAAGTCGGGACGATAGTAGTAGGCTGCGCCATCAAATTCCTGCATCCAGCCTTCTTCCATTCCTAATTCCTCAAGCGCAGTGAGCGCGCGCAGCCACTCTGTTTCAGTTATGCGTCGCGAAAGCAAAAGGTAGCGCTGGTTAATAGCCGCCTGGTTGGTTGGGTAGTATTGGGCCATCAATGAAACAGCTACACGCGGACTTAACTCGTCTCGGATCCATTCGAGCGACTCGCGCACTCCGCCAATGTCATTTGGCAAGACCAGCAGACGAATAATTAATCCTTGCTTCAGCAGACCATCTTCCCCAAAAACCAACTCATCGCCAACCTGGGCGTGCATCTCCGCAATTGCGCGGCGGGCATGTTCTTTGTAGCCGCTTACTTTGGAGTAAAGATAGCCGGCTTCATCTTCGGCATACTTGAGATCAGGCAGGTAAACCTGAACGATTCCTTCAAGCAAACGAAGCACATCGACTGAGTCGTAGGCGTTGGTGTTGTAGACGATTGGGAGATTCAATCCCCGTTCGGCAGCCAACAAGATGCTACGCGCCATCTGCGGAGCGAAGTGGGTCGGCGAAACGAAGTTGATGTTGTGGCAACCCTTTGCTTGCAACTCAAGAATTATTTCGGCGAGTCGTTCGTGTGTGATCTCATTCTTGAGTTGAGCTTTATGGCTTTGGGAGATCTGGTAGTTTTGACAATAGACGCAACGCAGATTGCAATTGCCAAAGAAAATATTCCCCGCGCCACGCGTACCTACCAGCGCTGGTTCTTCTCCGAAGTGAGCGGTGTAGGAAGAGACAATTGGCAGCCGGCCCGAATAGCACGCCGCTATCTCATTCTTCAACCGGTTATTGTGACAGTCGCGCGGGCAGACGGTGCAGCGTTCGAGCAAAGCTTCCAGCGCTTCGACCCGACGCCTTAACTCACCGGTGTCAAGCAAACTAAGATAGGCGGGCTTATTGATTGGATGACTGACGCCACTCATTCATTTCTTCTCGTGGGTTCTAAAATGCACAAAGTGCGGTTTGTGATGTTCTACCAGATCCGCCGGGGCAACTTTCGTGGTTCGACGCCAGATAAAGTCCATTTCTGCGTGTATGGTGCTTAGCGCCAACCTCGCTTCGAAAATTAGCAGCATGCTGCCGTAAAAAAGAAAACACGCTCCCGCCAGACCCACGATCACAGGCAACAGGTTGTAACGTGGATTGCCTGCAATAGCTACTATCCCGATGGCTACGCTAGTCGCCACAAACAGGCCGAGCGCGAGATAAAACGTCACCATCGAGCGTTGCAGAATGCGCGCCCGACTGGTCAGTTTATCTAACTGAGCGAAGATTATCGCCTGCCTTTCGGTAGTCCCAGTACTCTCATTGGCACGTTTCTCAGCAAGCTCTTCCAATTTGTCGGACAATGCTCGCACGCGATCCACTACCCGGCCGAGGCGATGGGATGTGGAAAGAATCATGCTGCCACAAGCAGAGATCAACACCGCGGGGGTAATCATCGCCGTCAGCACGGCAACCGCTGAGGACATCGGATCCACTTTTTGAACTTTGCTTAACCCCGGCGTCTTGTTCTTCGTCTTTTTACAACCGGTTTGACCGGGGGCTCTGGCATCGTTGCTTCAACTTTCTTTGGCTTCATGTGCTGCTGGATCAGGTTCGTCACCATCTGCTGTGGAAAATCGGCGCGAACCATAACGTCGTCACCTTCTGAAGTGATGGCGAAACCCTTCAGCAGCGACTGCGCTGACGGATCAGGTATTGAACTGGCTGCATATCCCAGAAAACCTGAATACAACTTGCTTATGATCTTGGCAGTGTCGGGATTGTCAGCGTTCATCACGCCTCGAAGCATAAAGTGAGTCGCGTCCATCGTAAGGGCCGCGTAGATATTGCCAATCTTCGAATCACAACGAGCTGTCCTCGGAGTTGTCTCTGTGCCCAGCATGCCGAAGCTCTTGGCAAATGAATGCCACGGCGTACCCGCGAAGCTAATTAGCACGTTCGGATCCCGCACAAGCGAATTCAATGTTTCAGAACTGATTCGTTCTTTCCCCTCGCCCGCGTCCACAGCCGCCCTCAGGTATGACGGAGTACCCGCCGCAATCGTGTTGGCATTTAGCGTGAGTATCCCCATCTCGGTGAAAGACTTAAGGAACGGATTTTTTTCCGCTTCCTTTACGATGGGATCAATAGTCATAAGCCCAAGGGTCTTTGTGCCATACTTTTCATCGCGCAACTTTCCCTGCGACGCCATTCGTGCGAGTACCATGAGCGATTCGGCGCTGAAATCACCGCTCGCTACCACCATAAATTCCGGTGCCTGAAAGTTGAGGTCGTCCGTTGGTTTTTTGAAGCGAGTAGCGATAACGATGTAATCAATCTTGGTGGGATCGATGCCGGCGTGCTTTTTGACTTCTTCAAAGCCCTTCCGCATGCCTTCAACGTCTTTGGCCGGCATAATTTTAGGCACCACCTCATCTAGAATGCGATGAGGGTTGATGTAAATCAGCGTGTCCACCTCGGGCAAGCTGGACAGGGAACTGATCACATTCTGAAGCGTAGGCCGGTTTGTAATGACCGCAGCCGGATTAGGCGCTGCTGATAGCGGTCTACTGGCATTGATTTGGCCCACCGCATTTTGCGCGCGGGCACTAGCCGCCGCGGCTACAAGCACAAATAGAAGTACGCCAAGCACATTGAAAATTTTTCTCACGATCTGACCCTCCATTCCGAGTTTTGCCTATCTTCACACAATATAGTCGTTTTCGTCAGCAGTTTGTTTAGATCCATTCAAGCTCCGGCACAGTTAATTCATTTTCAACGTTGCCGGTGTTAAGCGTTCTTCATAACCTGATCTCGTTAGAGCTTGTGAAGTATCGACAGTAAATACGTCCTTAGCGACTGATCAGTTCCAATTGCGCTTAATTTGATGAATGAGTGCATCGAGCAATTTCGCGAAATCCTGCTTTCGCAAGTTGCTGGGCGGCGTCGGCACGAATATCTTCCTGTGCCCGGCTATGCCGTCTGATGTGCGGAAGGTCTTCGACCTTCCGGGAGATCGGTCGCTTATTCCGGGGCTCCGCCCCTCCTTCGAGCCAGCTTGGGGCATAGAGGACGTGTCAAAACTCGGGGGAAGTGAAAGCAGCCGATGCCAAATCCCGGGCCACGTACAATGCAGAACCGTTGGCGATAGCCGGTGCTACCACTCAATCAACTTTGGAGATGATATGTTTCCAAGCAAATTTGGAAGAGCAGCAATGGCCTGACTTGATTGCTAGCATCCATTGGCTATCGCCAACGGTTCTGTATTGGGCGCCGAGGTAGGGTGACTTCATTCTGCAACATGAGTTTTGACACAGCCTCATAACCCGTCTTTCTGTCTGCCGGAAGGCCATAGGCCTTCCGCACATCAGACGGCGAAGCCGTTACAATGCCAGGTAGGCTTCGGTTAATAAAAAGGGATGGGTTCGGCACTGATGAGTGAAGGAACCTCGTCCCTATCCAGATTCAGTCTCAAGCTGATGCTACGGTCGGCCCTGACTCAGGACTTTGGAATTTATCACTTTTCCCGCGGTGTCGAGCGTGAGTTCGATCACGCCGCCGGCCGTATCCTGGACCCGACGTACGGTTTGTCCCGTTGCGTTTCTGGTTTCAGTCAAAATTCTAAGGCTGGAAACGTTGCCGACCGTGTTGGAATTGACCACTCTGCCGGTGGTATCTAGTGTTCTCTCGACGATATTTCCAGTCGTGTCTACAGTTCGTTGCACCGTTTGGCCGAGCGTGTTTATCGTCTGACTCAACACCCCGCCCGGTTGGAGGGCGGTTTGTGCTATACCACCAACAGTCCCGACTGTCTTATCGACGCTCTCGAGAAGCTTTGTCAGTATCTCCGGATTGCGATCGATTGTCGTCAGCGTGCGATCGATGATAGCGGCGACGTTATCAAGCCTCACCTTCAAAAGCACTTCAGCCTTCACGCCCTTTATCTGTAGTTTGACCTTATCGATGGTCACGTCAGCTCCCGCGGTCAGGGCCAAAAGATTTGCGAGACGAGCGTCGAGAGAGACTTTTGCCTTTAGGTTTTCAACCTCCAGCGTAATCTCATCTACGGAAAGATTTGGCACGTCCAGCAACACATCAGGATCACCGGAGCTCGCTTCCTGGCGCCGCCGCGCACTGGAAGCTTCCTGCCGTGTTCGCTCCTCTTGCGAGAGTGGACGAACCGGAGTTACCGGCGTAGGCGTCGGCCGAGCTTGAGTGGTCCGGCTGCCCGTGATTGATGCGTCGCGCGAGCCTGTAGTGGTGGTAGGTTGGCCTAACACAACAGCAGTCAGAGCAAGCATGAACATCATCACCGCTCCAATTTGCGTAAGTTTCGTCATAGTTTCCTCCAGGTACAATCTAATACAACAAAAGCCAATGTCGGGGGCTCAAGTGGTCCAAGTAAAACTTTTACAAACGGATTACTATTTAATGGGCGGTCCAGGGGAAGTCGTAGCACGGTTGTTAATCATTTCCAGGATTCGATTTAGGCTCCCGTGAAAGCGGACACTACCTCGCACGTTCCGCAAGAGGACCCCTATTCGACTGGCCGCCAGCGCTACGCCAATTTGCAGGTTCAACCCTGCCTCTCCGTCGGTGCCAACTGCCGTTGAAGCTTCGAAGTTTTCACGTGCGAACCGACGTTCGTCTATATTCAGCTCAAACGTTTCATCGGCGTTTGTTCGCATAACAGAGCTGCGGTCTGCTGTTTCCGGGGCGTCTTTTGGCCTGGCGGTTTGCCCCACCACAAAAAGAGAATGACTGCTCAGTAGTAACGAAATAAGAACCAGCCTCCATAAGACTTGCATCGAAGAAAATTTCATTGACGTTCCCTAAACGGTGGTCGCGAAGACGCTGGTTGCGAACCTGGAGGTTTAGTATTCGGAGGGCTGGAGGATCTCTTTGCTGTATCTGCAACGATCGTTTTGTCATCGGCAACTGGAATTTCGCCCAGGGCTTCGGCAACGATTCGATCGATGTCGCTAAAGACACTCGTAATCTTCAACCGAATTCCAATGTTCCGGTAGGTAACTCCGGCTTGAACCGGGGTGGGCAGGTTTTCTCTGTCGGCTTCCCAGACTGTATCGCGCTGAGGTTGGCCGGGAAACTCCACAGTGGGGTTAGGCACTTGATCGAATTTGAGTGACCGCGCCCTGACGTGAGCAGTGATGGCAATATCGGCGTTCTCGACCGAGGGATCCGAAGGTAGTCGCTCCAGTTCCACCTCAGGCTCTCGAGTTTCAATCACGGGTTGTCTATGCGGGCGTTGGGTGTTGGTAACTACTTTACGTGGTGACTTCTTTCGTTGCGCAACGCCGGCACCCGCGTTTAGACAAATGAGCAAACAAATGACCACTGCGGTTCCGAGCATTGTTCGATAGCCTAATTTAGAAATTATCCGATCCATTTGGCCCCAAAGGATAACAGAGATCAAATGAAACGATGGTTATCTTTTGTGTGAAGAAAGTGTGCGCAGGCAACCCTGCTAGCAGAGCTTGAGCCCAATGTCCCATTTTGGATCCATTCCCGAGTAACAGAACTTCTGATATATCCTGTGAAGGCTGGCCAAACAGATCCAAATAGAAAAGAGATTAGGTTGCTTAACTTTGCAATTCAGACAGCTCGTGACGCTGGCCGCATACTTGTTGAGCGGTTGGGACGGGCTCTTCAGGTATCAAATAAAGGTGATATTGATCTGGTAACTGAATCCGACCTGGCTTCGGAAAAGCTAATCATCGACAGGATCAAATCACATTATCCGCGCCATGCAATTCTCGCCGAGGAATCCGGAGCAACCGATGGAATTGAGATGGTGCGCGGGAAAACGGACTGGAAGTGGATCATCGATCCTCTTGATGGGACCACCAATTACGCCCATGGCTATCCCTGCTTTTGCGTTTCGATAGCCGTTGAGCGTTCAGGCGCGATCGAAATCGGCGTTGTGTACGATCCCACGCGTGACGAAATGTTTGCCGCAGAACGTGGGCAGGGCGCAACGTTGAACGAACGCCCCATACGGGTCTCCTCTGTTGATGATCTTAATGCCGCCATGCTGTGTACCGGTTTTCCTTACAATGTGCGCGAGAGACCAAACTTTGCGCGCGATTTCGCTAATTTCACCATGGAAGCCCAGGCCGTCAGACGCGATGGATCGGCCTCTCTCGATCTTGCTTATATCGCTTGCGGTCGTTTCGATGGCTTCTGGGAGGATGGCCTAAAAGCGTGGGACATCGCCGCGGGCGTACTCCTGATTGAAGAGGCCGGGGGGCATGTAACTGATTTCATCGGCGCCCCGTTGGACATCTACACGCCGAAGGTGCTTGCCAGTAACGGCCTTGTTCATAACGCGATGATGCGGGTGCTTGGATCGAGTTAGCGCTTAAAGCGTTTTAGCGTAAACCGCTAACTAACAGTTGCGTTGCGAATCTTCGATCCTCAATTTAAATGAGTTGGGTTATAGCGCTGACTGGATAACATTAGCCAGCCGTTCCGTCTCTCGGCGAGCGCAGGCGCGAGTCTCTTCCCCCGGTTGCTGTTCGATATAGAAGGCAGGGTGATAAGTGATTTCAACTTTTCCCGGCCGAGGCAAGCGCTTGCCGGCGGGCCACACCAGGTTAGCTCCCCGAATGGTTACCGGAAGAATGGGAACCCCGGCCTCTAGGGCCATTCTTACAGCCCCACCCTTCATACGTATAATCGAACCGTCAGGAAGCCCACGTCCACCCTCGGGAAAAATTACAACTACGCCACGATCACGGAGCCAGGTCAGGGAACGGCGTATTGCCGCCGGGTCACTTCCTTCAATTTGAAGTGGCCACGCGCCTAGTAGCGTGATCACTTTTCCAACCACTGGCCACGAAAACACTTCACTCCAGGTGAGATAGCGAATGGGCCCCTTAATCGGCAACGATAACCAAAAAGGATCGCCGTAACTCTGATGATTGGCGGCAACGATCAGGCCCGTGTCTGTGGGAATGTTTTCGACACCTTTGTGTTCAAGGCGCCAGAAGATGCGACTGAAAAAACCGATTACCGGGCGCAGCAGCCGCTGCATGACCCATGGTGGCAACGCCCTGTCGAAAGGCCCCAATCCGCCAGCCGGTTTAAGTCGCGAGGATGTTTCGGTGTTGCTCACGTGGTTGGACGGGGCTGAGGTTCCCCACGTTAAAGTGCCTTAAAGCGGCCACTCACGATCGATAAACTCAACATGTATCCTCGGCACGCCAGCCGGTCCCATACTGTGTCCTCGCACGGCTGCGTGTACCGTAATTTTATACTGCTCACTCGTCAGCCGGATGAAACGACCGACGGGTAAAGAAAGCGTCGTATAAATTGCCGCTCCTTTTTCGCTGATATTTTCCGACACCGTATGTTCGCTCAACTCCAATTCGCCCTTGTCATTGAATGTTTCAATCAACATGTCGACGGGAATATTGTGTCGCGTGTAGTTTCTATTATCAGATGACGCCAACGCAACTGGCGGCCGATCCTCGGCCAGGCTCAGACTCTCTGGCGTCACTCCTCCAATCTCATATCGTTTTGATGGATCTGCTTCAAAACTCCGAGGCGGCCGTTTTCCAATAAACGCGACGCCAACTTCAAACACGAGCGCCTTGTCTCCAGGTGACGATGTCGGCCTTACATGTCGCACCAGCGCCCAAACTCGGTATTGATCCTCGACATGATCAAAAACTCGCAATTGGCGCGGCATGGGAATGGTCATGTGCAGCAACCGGCCTTTTTCGACCGGTCGTTTCAAAGTAAAGCCGGCGCCAAACGGGGTAACGTCGATGAGGCGCGTAATTTCTGTCCATTCAAAATCCGGCGTCTCTCGACAACGTACGCGTACGGGCAACTTTAGTTCTAATCGTTCGCGATTGCGCTTCCAGTTTCGCTCTTCAGGCATGTGAAATCAGAGGTCGAACACCATTAATATCCAACCAAAACCTGTGCCACTGCCACCCGTTAAATTTCGGGTAATTCTGAATGAGGCTTTTTGTCCGAAGCCATTGATTTTATTAGGGTTTTCTCGATATTTACGGTTGCCTAAAAGCGGCGGGTCAGCTACACTAATTCTTACTTTTTCTCGGTCATCTGAGCTATCCCTCGCGCGACCGTTTTTGACGCTAAATCCGGCGCGAAAGAAGCTCACTCCAGGAAAGCATAATAGCCAGCAAGCAGATGATAAAACTCGCGTCCGTACCGGCTCGCACAGCGCAATAGCAAAGCCACGGCGGCCGGATTGTACTGGAAAGGTCAACTGGATGGAAACAACTTCTGAACGCAACCATATAAACATTGAAGACGAGATGCGGCGCTCGTATCTCGATTATGCGATGTCCGTAATTATCGGCCGAGCTTTGCCGGATGTGCGCGACGGGCTCAAACCCGTTCACCGCCGCGTCCTTTGGGCGATGCACGAATTAGGCAACACTTTCAATAAGCCATACAAGAAAAGTGCTCGCATTGTAGGTGACGTAATTGGTAAATACCATCCCCACGGCGACACCGCGGTCTACGACACAATCGTCCGGCTGGCGCAGGATTTCTCAATGCGCTACCCCTTAATTGATGGCCAGGGAAACTTCGGATCGGTGGACGGCGATGCGGCCGCGGCGATGCGCTATACGGAAATACGCATGGCGCGCATCACCAACGTTGTGCTCGCCGACCTGGAAAAAGAAACAGTCGATTTTCAACCAAACTACGACGAGTCTCTCAGTGAGCCAAAGGTATTACCTACACGCATCCCAAACCTGCTGATCAATGGCTCGGATGGAATTGCTGTGGGCATGGCCACGAAGATTCCACCCCACAACCTTACGGAGATAGTGGATGCCACTCTAGCCCTTCTGCGAGACCCCGATATCGCAATCGAGACTTTGACAAAAACCGTAACCGGGCCCGACTTCCCAACCGGAGGTTTTATCTATGGGGGGGAAGAGCTTAAGAAGTCGTATCTGACAGGTCGCGGGATAATTCAGATGCGCGCGCGTGCCGGAATTGATCGGATTGGACGCGGGACTCAGGAACGCGACGCGGTTGTAATTACAGAAATACCCTTCCAGGTAAACAAGGCTCGGCTAATCGAGCGCATCGCGGAACTAATAAATGAGAAGAAGCTTGATGGAGTTTCCGACTTGCGCGACGAGTCTGACCGCACAGGCATGCGCATAGTTGTTGAACTAAAGCGAGATGCCGTGCCCCAAATTGTCCTGAATAAGCTCTATAAATTGACCCCGATGCAGTCGTCATTCGGCGTGATCAATCTGGCCATCGTGAATGGACAACCCCGGGTTCTGAATCTTAAGCAGATGCTTGAGTGCTTTGTAGATTTTCGTCGTGAAGTGGTGAGACGGCGAACGGAATACGAGTTACGTAAGGCCAGAGCACGAGCTCATATTCTGGAAGGTTTGACAAAGGCGATCGACACGCTTGATTACATCGTCACGCTTATACGCAACTCGCGCTCAGTAGACGAAGCACGCCAATGGCTGATGGGCCAGATGGCGACAATGAGCGAAGTGAAAACTTGGAAGGGAGCGCCTTCCGACACGCCTTTAAAAACCTATTTAGGAAAACTACAAAAGACAATGGAACGGCTTGCGTTTTCTGAGCTACAGGCGCAAGCGATTCTTGATCTCCAGTTGCGCCGCCTGTCGGCTCTCGAACGGCAGAAGATTACGGACGAGTATGAAGGCATCATCAAGCTAATTGCAGAATTAGAGGAGATCCTGGGTAATGAAAACTCCCTGCGACGAGTAATTGGGAATGAGCTTGAGGAAGTTAAAAAAGAGTTTGGCGATGCGCGAAGGACAGAAATCGTTGATGAAGGCGTCGAATACTCAATTGAGGATTTGATCGCTGACGAAGACGTGGCAATCACCGTTACCAACAGCGGCTACATCAAGCGCACGCCGGTTACGACCTATCAGCGTCAGGGCCGAGGCGGAAAAGGACGATTTGGTGCCGCTGCAAAGGGTGGCGATTTCGTCGAGCATCTTTTCATCGCTTCGACTCACGCCTACATCATGATCTTTACGGACGATGGCATGGTCTACAAGCTTAAAGTCCACGAGGTTCCTGACGCTGCGGCCTCCGCGCGCGGCAAAGCGGTGGTAAATCTGATCAATATTCCTTCAGAAAGGAAGCTTGCGGGCGTTGTGCCGGTGCGTGATTTTGCCGAAGGGCGCTATGTAGTAATGGTTACCCGCAAGGGCGTCATTAAAAAAACGTCGCTCGCCGATTTTCAAAACATTCGCACTAACGGCATCATCGCCATCAATGTTGACGATGGTGATCAGTTGCTTGATGTGGTGCTAACCGACGGAACCAAGCGAATCTTTATTGCCACTCACAATGGCCTGGCAATTCGTTTTGATGAAAAGAACGTGCGTCCCATGGGCCGGGCTACTCGGGGAGTTCGCGGTATTGATTTACGCACGGATGATTACGTAGTTTCTGTTTGTCCTGTCTCCTCCGATGATACGGAGAAAATGCTTTCGGTTTCCGCGCAGGGATACGGTAAACAAACGCCCATCACCACTTACCGGTTGCAGGCCCGCGGCGGCAAGGGCGTTATCAACATGAAAACAACCGAGAAAACAGGCAAGGTGGTAGCGGTATTTCCCGTGGATGAAGAGTCGGAGATCATGATCATTACGCAACAGGCGAAGCTAATCCGTCTTGAAGCGGATAACATACGCAAGACGGGACGCAGCGCTCAAGGCGTGCGACTGATCAAGACTGAAGAAGGCGATAAGGTTACGAGCGCTTCATTGGTTGAGGCGTCAGAGGAAGAAACTGAAGAGACGCCGGCAAGTTAGCTCCGATGTGTGGTGTACCGTTCGTCGGTGCCGCGAAATATCATTGGGCTTGTATATATGGAAGCGGCGGGGGCAGGCCCCCTCCTGACTATGAGGTTTTTCGATGAGCGATCCTTACTGAGTTGACTGCCCCTTCCATTTTGAGAAGCACAAAACCGCTAAGGACTGATCGAGTTAAAGGTCTCTCAGGTTAGGAAGGGGGCATGCCCCCGCTGACTCATTAACGCTGAGCCCATGCTGCCATGAAGTGACCTACGTAATCAGAGGTCCAAGGAGCCTGTCGGGCGCACCTTCGCCTTCGACCCAAACCTCACCGTCCTCAAAAACCTCTTTTTTCCAAATAGGCACGGTGCGTTTCAGCTCGCGAATGGCCCACTCGCATGCTTCAAACGCGGCGCGACGATGTGGCGCGCTGGCGGCTATCACTACGCTCGTTTCGCCAATTTCAAGGCGGCCCGTCCTGTGAACTATTCCTATGTGCGCAATCTCGAAGCGCTCATGAGCCTCACGTCCAAGTCGTTCCAGTTCACGCAGCGCCATTGGTTCATAGGCTTCATATATCAAGTAGAGCGTTCTTCGATCCCTGGTCCACTCGCGTGTATAGCCATCCAACGTGACCGTTGCACCGCATTCAGGTAAGACAACTCTGCGGGCAACATCTCCGATATCTATTGGATGGGTAGTTAGTTCGAAGAAATCGAGCGACGATACTAAGTGGTTAGCGTTCGCAAGATTTCTGTCGCCCTCTTCGACGGCTTGGCCTCCAGTTGATGTGGAATCTCCGGGCTTACGTTCGGGGCTACTAACTCGCACCCCAGCGCGGCTGCCGCGCCGGGGACCCCGCCCTTTCGCGCCTTCGGCGCTAGTTGCCTCTTGAGACCCGCCGCTCACTGGAGGAAACACAGCTAGTTCATCCCCATCATGCACTTCGCAATCTGCTCGCGCGTATTCCTGATTAACTGCAAACAGCAGTGAACGTCCAAAACGACGCAAGCCGGGAAACTTTTCTAATAACTGTTCGAACGCATGCGACGCAGTTGTAGCGTCCTTTAAGACTAGTTCTACGTCTGTGCGCCCGGCCGCGTCGCGAGCCGCGCCAAAAAAAAGCACGCGCATTTTTATTTCCCTTTTAGTGTCTTGCTGCAATTGCGACCCTTGTTACCCTCGACCGCAGGTCTCTCGCGAGAGTTCCTACTTATTGGTTATTTATCCCGTCTATGACTGCGACTCAAACGCCATTGAATGATCGATAATCATTGGAAAATGAGAAATGAAAAATGCATTAAGTCATTCCAACTCAATCTTCTTCCCGCTATGGCCATTGCCCTTTGCCAGCTCGTGTATTCGGGCCCGCTCTTCATAACCGGAAACAGCTCGCGCGAGCATGTGACGCAGGCGTCGCAACCGTTCGAGAGTTTGACGCAGTTCGAGCAACTCCTGCTTTACGTCTGTATCGACTTCCATAGCTGCGGCTACCAGGAAAGAAAGTCTTTGAGGATCAGTATTGGAGATGTCCGGCAGACTCGTGCGCTCGTCGTTGATTGTCCGTACTGCGCGAGCGATGCGCGTGAAAGTTTCTGCAACTTCATGCGAGCTCTCACTTAGCAACTCGCTATCCTTATCCTCATCTTCAAAGAAGCTGATCCGGGTCACGAGATATGGCGTGGCTCGCTCAACATATTCTTCAATGCGATACCTGATTACACCGACTGTGAGAATGTTTGAACGACCATCTGGCAAAGACTGTGTTTCATTAACTTCGGCGGCACATCCGATGTGGCCCACAGGCGGAATTTCTTTGTCCGCAGAAGACGCGTCAAAGTAGGAAAGTCCAAAGAGATTATTGCTGCTTTGAATATCGGCTAGCATCTGACGATAGCGTGGCTCAAATATGTGCAACGGCATGGGCACACCAGGAAAAAGAACTATCGGAAGCGGGAAAAGTGGAAGTTCACTCACACCGCTTACTTTTTCACTCGCTTCGCTCATTATTAGGTTATTCAGAGGCTAAACCAATTGGCCTGGGAAAGATTCAGATGTTGAATATTACGAGGTGCTCATTATCGCAGACAGAAGAAGAGAAGTCAGTAAGGGGTAGGCTTTAACAGGGAAATTACAATTTTGGTAGTAGTGGGTCAGTTTGGCTGCGAGTGTCCGATAAACTTTAGTTTGTCGCGGCGCCACGACAAGCTAAAGCTTATCGGACATCAAACTGACCCACCACGCAATTTTGGTGGGCCTGATACTAATGCGATCTGGCGAGGAAAGGGAACCGTGATTCCGTTCTAAACAAGGTCAAGGTAGCGCGGAGCCATCCGCCGCATCATGGAAAGGAGTTGCTCTGTATCAAAAGGTTTGCCCAGAAATTCATCAGCACCTACGTCGTGACACGCCTTGCGAGTTTCGATGCCTTGGGCCGAACTCATCACCAGCACCTTGGATTCCGGAATATGGGCCTTTATGTATTTCAGAATCCGCAATCCAACCTCAGGCGAATCTACTTGCGGAGGCAAATGCAAATCGAGGATGGACACAGCCGGTTCGTAAACAGTCGCGCGTCGCACGGCAGAGGGCAAATCGTTTGCTGTCACGACGTCATAATCGTCGCTCAGCATCCAAAACAGTTGTTGCGTGATTACTTCATCGTCGTCAACGATTAAGATTCTGGGCTTCACTGGGGGAGGTCTCCTTACTTCAAACTACTCGGATTAATCTTCATCGCAATACTCATACCGAGGTTAGCCCAAACTCACAATTGATGTACCACGGCGGGATGTGGCCACTTGCAGTAGGCCTTTGATGTGGACTGTTGGAAACAAACGGATAGGGAGTGTCTACTTCTGTAGACGATTGGTGCCGGTACCGTGCGTGCGGCGTGATCGATGGACACCGCTGGAGCGAATATCTATGGCTTCTCCGGGGGAAAATCTTTTTCATCGATTTCGTCGATCACCTTCAGTTCCGCGCCAAACTTCTGGTAACCGCGGAAGCGAATTTCGTTCCGACTCTGGATCGTGAGGTTCCTGTTGATATTCGTCAGCAAGATTTCGGAGTGCGTGGGCAGTAGATATTTCCCTTCGCCAATAACGACCCAATGGTAGTCGATGACGCTGCTGGCGGCAGTTATTGGAAAGTCACCGGGTATCTCAGTAGCAATCTGCTCGAAACGCAGGACGCGATTAGTTTCGCGATCGATCCAGACGCGGCCTCGCGAACCGGCGTTTGCCGAGGCCTCTCCTGCGCTCAATGTCAGCTGCGAAAACGGTTTCTGAATTTCGTATTCGTAAACTAAAGTACGGCGGCCCTGAATCAAGTCTGTATCGGCCAGCTTAAAGACAGTTCGTGATTCGGGCTTGAACAGATCTGCCAGCGCCGAAATATATTCGACCCCGCTGGAGCTCGCGCCTCCGACATACTTGCTGTAATTTCTGCCTTCTTTTACTTCCTGGCCCAGGGGCATGCCGTTTACTGCGAGCACTTTGTATTGCTCGCCTGCATTGGCTCGATAAGCCACTGCGATGGTGAGATTGTCCTGCGCCATCCAATTGTTGGTGGTTCCGTAAGCCACCGAACGTTTGATCAATTGCTTGACAAGAAAATCGGGCATCGCCGCCGCCGCCGCCAGCGTTGCCACCCCCGTCCGAGCTAAAAGCTCGTTCGCTTCCGCTTCCGGAGGCCGAGCAGAAGCGCGGGGATTCACTCTTCTCCGCTCAGCCTCTTCCAGTGTGCGGCGCAGCAACACGTCGTTCCCGCTCTTGCTCGCCACGAGGGAACGCATTCCGTCGGTAAGGGGAAAAGCAATGCCGCGCATCCGGATCTCTTCGATGACCTCGTCGCGTTGTTCGGGATGCTTCGGCAATTGATAGACGAGAGACACTACTTCCCGACTGGTAAGGGGTGCCGATAAACCTCGGGAAGAGCCCGAAGATTGGGCAGCACTGTTTAATGAACCGAAAACCGCAAGCGTAAAGGCAATTGCGAGAGTCGAAAAATTCCTATTAATGCATTTCATATCGAAAAAGGCCGGCAAGTCCAAATCGTGAACAGTTCCGATGGAACAAAGCTCGCCCTAGTTGCCTACTGTAATTTAACCTGGGTTCCCGTGAAACAAAGTGTCTCGATGGCCTTTATTAATATTTCGACGCACTTTTCCAGCTCACTAACAGGCACAAACTCGCCAGTTTGATGTGCAACACGAATATCGCCCGGGCCAAACACGACCGCTTCAGCGCCTAATTGGGCCATCTGCGCAGCCTCAGTGCCAAAGGCTACAGTGCCTGCCTCGTTGCCGGATATGTTTTCGAGCAACCTGACGAGAGGGGAGTCCGGAGATGTTTCAAAACCCTGGTCCGCGCGGGCGGCATCCACCTCGCAACAGAATCCCTGATCCAGTGTTTTCTGGTGTTTGATCGCCGCAGCAACCAGATCAAGAACTTGCCCACGTCCTTGCCCCGGTAAAGGACGCCATTCGAGCGTGAAATGGCACTCACCGGGAATTATGTTCTTTGCGGTACCGCCGCGGATTATACCGACGTTGAGGGTAGTGTAGGGCGGATCAAAGTCGGCGTGCTCTTCGCTTTTAAGTTCCTTGGCAAAGCTTTCAATCCGATTAATGAGTCGCGCCGCTCGAAAGATTGCTGAGGATCCCAGACCTGAATAGGCGCTATGGGCTTCATGGCCTTTTACTACAATTTCTGCCAAACAATAGCCCTTGCCGGCGCGCATGGGCCGTAATGAAGTAGGCTCGCCAACAATACTGTAGCGCGCACGTAAAACCCGCGCGTCAGCCAATCGCTTGGCGCCTAACAGTCCAATCTCCTCATCTGCCGTAAAAATGAGGGCCAATGGATGGGCCAGGGCCTTTAGATCAAACGCTTCGACAGCCGTGAGAGCAGCGGCGATATATGCTTTTGTGTCACATGCGCCGCGTCCGTAGAGTTTTCCTTCCCGTTCAGTGAGCTTTAGCGCGTCGTGCCAGTTTGGATCGTACGGGACGGTGTCGGTGTGACCTACGAGCGCCAGCTCAACTTTCGGCGGCTCTTCAGTGAACTCCGTGCCTGCGAGAGCTATCAAGTTTATTTTTTCGACACCGCTTTCATCTACGTAGGGAAGTCGCTGGAGGCATAGGCCCATGGCGCCGCACCGAGTCGACAGGTAATCAATCATCCCTGAATTTGTGCGCGACGAGACGGAATCGACCGCAACCAGTTCGGCGAGTGTTTCCTGGACAGTCATACTTTTGCTTTCAAGGAGGAGAAGAGCGGGGGCAAGCCCGCCTTCCTGACCATGAGCCTATGGGAGTTGAGCTCTAATTTTTGATTGAAACGCGTTCAAGTCAAACCTCACCGAGCTATCAGAGTAGCTCTCAGGTTGGAAAAGTGGGCCTGCCTCCGCTCTCTTATCTTTCGTATGCGGAATCAACCCCAAAGCTTCTTCTGCAGTGTCTTGAATCTCTCAACGATCTCTTCCTGCTGAGCATGGCTCCCTTCCTCAACAATTTGCTTTCCGCCAACCACCACATCCTTTACTGCTGTTCTTGACAGAGAGAAGACGATACTCGAAAGAAGATCATCCTCGGAAGCGCCGGCAATCGATGGATCGTTTAAATCAACTGTGAAGAAGTCTGCTTGACGACCAGGTTCAAGAGTTCCGCCCGGCGACTGAATACTCTCGGCGCCGTTGATGGTCGCGCAGTCCAACAGCCGCGCCGCAAGCGCTGAGTGCCCCTCTTCAGTAGCAGACGCCAAAACCGCCCGCTCAATCTTTTGAAGCCTCAGGTGGTATTCCAGTTCTCGTGCATCCTCAAGCAGATCGATTTGGACGTGGCTGTCTGTTCCCAGCGACACGCGCACGCCTTGATTGAAAAATGCATCAACTGGGGTGATCCCATCGCCGAGATTTCGTTCTGTTGTGGGACAAGCACAAGCCATTGCGCGCGCTTCTGCGAGCATACGCACTGCTTTTGGGGATACGTGAATCAGATGAACGCCCGTAAATCTTTCGCTTAGCAAGCCTTCGGTTTCAAGCAACGCAACGGGCGATCGACCATACTCTTCAATACAAGCGGAAACTTCTGCCGGCTGCTCTGCAACGTGCATGTGAACGGGAAGCTTCCGTTCGTTGGCGAAATCAATAACCTCTTTCAAATAATCCAGCGGTACCGCGCGAACACTGTGCGGCGCAACCCCTACCCAGGCCATTGCAACGCCACCGTCAGGGAGGGCTCCAGTTGCTCCGGAAGCTGACGGGCCAGCCCTAACAGTCGGTCCTCCGCCCTGGTTCAGATCCTCAATGAGACTCTCGACATTTTTCAAATAAGCCTCAGGAGCTGCTTCAATAAAACGAAGTTGTTGGGGATTCTTTTCTTGCTCGTAACCGGAACGTGCGTAAGCCACTCGTAGCAGTGCGATGCGCAAGCCAACATCTCCTGCCGCACGAACAACCTGCTTGGCCATCAGATTCGGATCATCGTAAGCCATTCCGTTTGGCGCATGATGAAGGTAGTGAAACTCGCCGACGGCGGTAATACCGCTCAATGCCATTTCGAGAAACGCCATACGCGAGGCGTCGTAGACATCGTCCGGCGTCAGGCGCCTAGCTGCGCTGTACATCATCTCGCGCCAGGTCCAAAAGCTGTTGTTGCTGTTTGCGATACGATATTCGGTGCGGCCGCGAATCACGCGCTGGAAGGCATGAGAATGGGCATTGATGAGACCGGGAAGGAGTGCGCGATTCTTGAGGGGAATTGCATTTTCAACTTCGCCGCCAGAAATGATATGCGCGATTCGAGCCGCATCGTCACAGACAAGCGCCAACTTGGAATGGAAGCGGCCGTTTGTATAAACCAATTCAGGCAGCCAGGTTGTTAGATTAGAACTGCTCAAGTTCAATAAGCTCTGGGTAGGGAAGGAGGGCTTGCCCCCGCTCCTGGATTTGCTCCATCACACGGTCAGCGAATGGAACTCAGCAAAGAAAGAACCAGGATTAAGAGCGGGCGCAAGCCGCCTTCCTGACCTTGAGACTACTCAACTGGGAGTTACATTGTGGTTGAGTGCTAGCTTTTCTGCTTTTTTGCAATCCACTCATTAACATTCCGCTCCAGCACATCAAGCGGCACGGCGGCTGATCCCAGCACCACATCATGAAACTCGCGAAGATCAAACTTCGAACCTAACTCCCTGTTGGCGCGCTCGCGCAACTCCTTGATTTTTAGTTGACCTGTTTTGTAAGCCAGGGCCTGGCCCGGCCAGGAAATGTAGCGATCCACCTCATTGATGATGTCGAGTTCCTGCTTGGCGGCATTCTCCATGAAATAGTCGATTGCCTGTTTGCGCGTCCAGTGCATCTGGTGGATACCGGTGTCGACCACCAGCCTCACCGCTCGCCACATTTCATAAGTGAGCTGGCCAAACTTTGCATACGGATCGTCATACAGCCCCATGTCGTCCCCGAGCGACTCCGCATACAATCCCCAACCTTCGACAAAAGCGGTGTAGCCGCCGTAGCGTCTGAAGTTTGGAATGTCGCCCTGCTCCTGAGCCAGAGCAATCTGCAAATGATGTCCAGGCACCGCTTCATGAAGCGAGAGCGCCATCATCTCCCATTTGGGCCGCGACTCCGGTTTGTAGAGGTTCACAAAATAAGTTCCCGCGCGCGAGCCGTCGGCGGCAGGCCCGCGGTAATAAGCGGTCGTCGTATCGGGAGCAATCGCGACAGGAATCGGTTCCACTCCATAAGGCATGCGCGGGAGCTTACGAAACACCTTGACCACGTTTGGATCGATGCGTTTCGAGATGGCCTCGTATGCAGCAAATAACTCTTCCGGAGTGTCGTAGTAAAAACGCTTGTCGGTCCGCAGATACCTGAAAAACTCCTGCAACGTTCCTTTAAATCCTACCTGGTTCATCACATCCTGCATTGCGGCACGAATGCGTTTGACTTCACTCAAACCCTTTTCATGAACTTCGCGCGGAGTCACATTTGTAGTCGTGTACTTGCGCACGAAGAACGCATACATCGCTTCGCCCTCCGGCATTTGCCAGGCGCCCACTTCATCGACACTGGCCGGTAGATATTCCTCGACAAAAAACCTCTTGAGCCGTTTATACGAAGGAACGATATTCGCGCCAATTGAAGCCAGCGCCTCGCCCTTCAATCGTGTCTGATCGGCAACTGCAATTGTCTGGGGAAAATCCTTGAAGGGCTTGTAGAAAAGACTTTCATCCGCTTTGGCAACAATCTGTTTATCGATTTGCCCCGGCACGCGCTGCATGATCACTTTCGGCAGGATAATTCGCGTGCGCGCGCCTTCGCGCAGCAAGGCGATGGTCTGGTCCATGTAAACAGGAAACCTGTTCAACCTCGCGATCCAGTCCTGGTAATCCTTGACGGTCTCGAAGCGCAGGGAATCGGCCAGCTCGTTTTCAGTTTGAATGCCGCCGCGCTGATTGAGCGGCACGAGATACCAGCGATATTTATGTTCTTCGATATCGATTTCGTAGTCCTTCTTAAAGAGGTCGTAATTCAACTGGTCGGCCGGGGAAAGTTTGCTGCGATCGATTTTCGCAAGCTGCCGGAGTACATCGGAATTGTGTTCGCTGCGCCGCTTGATGGCTGCAATGCTGATGTCGGACCAGCGATCGTTCCAGCGCCGGTCGCCCAGGTGAGAGGCGAACGTGGGGTTTTGCTCCAGGGTATAATCCCACTCGCGATCGAAAAGATTGTGCAGAGCTTTTGTGCCGGCCGCATCCTGGGCGAATGCCGTGGGGCCGAGTAGAAAAACTGCAAGAATGAGTACAATAACGCGGGGTGTCTGTGAAAACATTATGGACCTCCAATGACCAAGATTAATGAGCAATGAGAAATGCCAAATTATGTCAAATGGAAAGTTATTAGAGCGTTAAGTTTTCCATATATCACTTTTCATTTGGCATTTCTCACTTTTGATTTCTTACTGCCAGCACCTCTCTTGCTGCCGAACGATCCCCGGTACAACTAATCCGTCGTGGCCCGGCCAGATAACTAATCGTAAATCCAAGCTTCTTATAAAGCTCAACAATGCGCGCCGTAGCCTGATTCGATAGCACAATCGGTCCGGGATGCGCTGCCAGCCACTCCGCGGTACGAACTTGGTCGTCCCACGTAAAGCCGCCGGCAGCATAACTTGTGAATTCCACGTCGTAAGGGGGGTCCGCATAAATGAAGTCGTCCGGCGCAATCGGCAACGAGCTAATGTCGTGGCTGGTGAAAGTCCAGTTCTTGAAGGCTCGAGGGAATTGAGAAAAGTCAGTCGCATAAGTAATGGACTTGTGACTGCCAAATGGAACATTGAATTCGCCGCTCTGATTAAACCGGCAAAGCCCGTTGAAGCAAGTGCGATTGAGATAGTAAAAGAGCTGGGCCGCTTCCGAGCTCTGCCATTTGCCGTCTTTGATCAATTTATTGAAGCGACTGCGATGCCGATAGAACACCTGCTGCTCATTTTTCATCTTTACTGTCGGCTCGAGACCTCGTTGCAGTTGAGTGTAAAAATTAATCAGGTGTCGATTGATGTCATTCAACAGAGCTCGTTCAGGTCTCAAACCAAGGGGCGCCGCGAGTCCACCGCAGAAGGGCTCAACGTAACGTCTGAACGAATGCGGTTGCCAGAGTGGAGCGAGGTGAGGCAAAAGCCAACGTTTTCCGCCCGCCCACTTCAAGGGCGGCTTCGGGGGAATGTCGCAGCCCGGGCCTTCAGAAAAAAATTCGGCGGAAGGTTGAGAAGGAGTTTGTAAAAGAACTGGAATCACAGCATTCCCCGACCTCGGTGGTCGGTTATGCTCCGGTAAGGAATGTGTCGCTTCGAAAAGGAGTTTCGTTTTCACGTTTGCGAAGCGAAAATAACAGTCCCTATCCGGCGGGTCAAAGATTAGTTTCAAGCGAGGATGCCGAAAGGATCAGGGAGAATTGCGGGTTTGTTAAAAACTCGCCGGTTGCGATTCCCGAACAAGCCGTTTTATTATCTTTCCCGCGAAGCCGGAGTGGCGAAATTGGTATACGCACCAGACTCAAAATCTGGCGAGGTCAAACTCATGTCGGTTCGAGTCCGACCTCCGGCACCATCATCCCCAGGTTCCCCGTTCTCAACCGCGGAAGCCCAGTTAAACGCGTTTGCCTCGAGAACACAGTTCTTGCCCGAACGTCCCGGCTCGACAAAGTCCCCCCCGAATCAATAGAATTGGCTTGCAAGCCCCTCCAAATAAACCATCTCTCCCGTAGCGGCGTTTACGTCGAAAGGAAGAATTAATGAGAAAAATACTTTCAATACTGGTTGTATTAACGTTTGTGGTGCTCATGTCCGTGCCCGCCTCCGCCCAAAACTGTGGAAACTTCAGGCACCGGCACGGAAGCGTCACCCATACTCATCGCAGCTGCATCGGGGATGGCCACAAGCATGGACGGAGCTTCTGGCAAAAGCACCGCGATAAGCTCACCACTGCGGGCGGAGCAGGCGCAGGCGCCTTGATTGGCGGCATAGCCGGGGGAAAGAAGGGCGCGATTATTGGAGCTGTGGCTGGTGGTGGCGGTGCGGCCGTTTACACCTATGGAATCCGTAAGGGACGACGTCGTCCAGCTCGTTACTGACCTAATGTTGAAATTCCGAGAAGTGCGCGCCCTTAGGGCCCGACTGGGCGCGCACTCTCGTTAACTGACTTGAACGCCAATCCTCCTCACGCTAAGCCGTTAAACACCAAACGTTTATCACAAGTAAAAACTTGTTTGCCACAGTTGGTCAAAATCTGTAGAATCTAGCCTGTCCTGAGGGCGAGACCAATTTCGTAAGGCAGCCTCCTCCCCTCCAAGCCTTCGCTGTTCTACGCGGTCAGCATACGCTCATCATCCCCTGGAAATAGGAGTAGGAAAAATGTTAAGTGGCATGAGATCACGGATTCTTATCGTTGACGACGAGCCAGAGATAACGGCTATCCTATCCGATCTATTTGCGGCCAACTACTACAGCACGAGTGCAGCTTCGGCTGAAGAGGCGCTCGAGCTGTTAGCCAAGAATAATTACGAACTCGTAGTCAGCGATATCACAATGCCCGGCATGAGTGGTCTTGAAATGATTCCGCATGTAAGAAAGATTTCGCCCCATGCTGTGGTCGTTATGATAAGCGGTATGCAGACCGTTGAAAGTGCAATCGATGCCCTCCGCCTGGGCGCATTCGATTACGTGATGAAGCCCTTTGACTTGCGCCAGGTGGAAGCGGTCGTGAAACGTGCTTTGGAGCACCAGGAGTTGATTCTGGCCAAGCAACGCTACGAAGACCACCTGGAAGAGTTGGTTGAGCAGCGAACCGCTGAGCTTGATCAGGCTCTAAACTCACTCGAAGATGCATATCGATCGACACTAAGAGCGCTTACTGCCGCACTCGAGACCAGAGACCTGGAGACACACGGTCATTCAGAAAGGGTTGTCACTTACAGTCTGCGTCTCGGTCGCGAGTACGGCCTGGATGAGCGGCGTATAAAGTCTCTCGAATTTGGATCGTTGCTTCATGACATCGGAAAGATTGGTGTGCCGGATTCGATTCTCCGCAAGCCGGCAAAACTAACGGACGAAGAATGGGTGCTTATGCGTGAACATCCCCTGCACGGTCAGCAGATTTTGCGCGGCATAGAGTTTCTACGGGGCGCCGCACTCGTAGTGGCCCAGCATCATGAGAAGTGGGATGGTTCGGGCTACCCGGCTGGTCTGCGGGGAGAAGAGATTGACTTATGCGCCCGCATATTCTCCGTGGCCGACGCCTTCGACGCTATGACCAGTAATCGCGTGTATCGCAAAGGGAAGCCGTATCAAGATGCCGCGAAAGAACTGGACGACTGGGCGGGAAGACAGTTTGATCCAAAGGTTGTCGAAGCTTTTCACCGCGTCCCCCAGCGGGATTGGGAAGTGCTGTACGAACAGTCTCTGATGAAGCAGGAAGACGAACTCGAAGTGCGCCGCATGGTACGAATGGTTGAGTCGCAGCTCGAGGCCGTTGTTAACTAATCCGCTCTCATAATCACTAGATTTCCATCTATTTGCCCTCAGGCGGCGAAGGCACCACATAGCCACGTCGCGACCGTAAACTTAATCCAACCCGACGGGATGCCACTTCGATTCGCCGATACTCGCCTCGCTCCGCATCGGCCAGCGGTCGCTTAGGCCGATACGTAACTACATATTCTGCTCCTATGTCGCGAGCGGCTTCCTTCGCTTGCGCGATCATCTGCTCGCCTGTCTTGGGCAGAAAAATTTGTCCACCTGTTTCTTCCGCCATCCCCGTGAGAGTTCGTTGACTTTTCTTTAGCTCGGCCTCGTAAGCCTTCCGCTGACGACGCATCGCCGGATCGAACCTGAAAGTAACCCCAAACGCCGGACTGCGCGTTGTACCGGGTGGTTGGGTCGGATCGTTAGTCGTGATTGGATCGTGCGAGGTGGGGAGTTGGCCAGTTTCGAGCGTGGGACTTTTTTTCGTATCTTTCTGACGAATAAATTCTGTGTAACTAATGATGTGAACTGTCGCCCTGATCGCCGCCAACTGTTTCGTCGCCTGGACCCGATCGATTTTTCCACCGGGCGTATCGACTCCGTCGGTAATAAAAACAACATGGCGACTACCTTCCGGGCGATCCCTCAACTGTTCGGCAGCCGCAACGATTGCATCCGCGAACCGTGATCGCTTCCCAGACAAGAGTTTGGTTTTCAGCGCCTTTGTAGTCGTGGCCCGGTCTCGTGTCCAGTTTTGAAGCAACTCAACTGAGTTATTAAACTGCATCGTCGCGACCCAGGTGGCTTCGGAAAGTCGGTTCAGCAGTGCGAGAGCTACGTCGCGCGTCAGACTAGTTCGCTTTGAGCGTCCTCCCAAACCGCTCAACTCACCTCCTGTATCAAGCACGAGGACGACATTTGCCGGAAGGTGGCGGACGCTTTTTATTTGTTGGGCCACGCCGTCTTCAAGCACCAGAATGTCATCGGGTACGACTGAGGGGTCGTAACGGCCAAACTGATCCACGGCGATAACAGGCAGGCGTACCTCTTCGGTGAACACTTTGACAGGCTCTTCCTGCTCATTTGGTGGAGTAGGAACTGGAAGCGGCAGACGAGATTTTTGCTGGGCATGGACCGAAGTGCCTACGACCAGAATTAGGTTTAGACAAAAGCCGATTCTTAGATTTTTACAGGACAAGATGATTAGCTGCCTCTCAGGCATGGGAAGTTTGCCGAGGTTGGATGCCGGGGGAAGTGGTTTCGCGTTGCCTGAAATTCAAAGGTTTAGAGTACAACCTTCAGGTTGCTGTCTTCGAAAGGACGCAAGCTAAAGCTTGGACTCTAAACTTCTGAGTTAGCCGGCCATTTTTCGCGCCTGGGATTGAACGGCGGTTATTGCCACTGCATCGACAATATCTTCCGCTTTGCAGCCTCGCGAGAGGTCGTTGGCCGGCTTGTCGAGCCCTTGAAGAATCGGTCCGATTGCAGTTGCCCCAGCCAATCTTTCCGTAAGCTTGTAGGCGATGTTGCCCGACTGAAGATCCGGGAATATGAGAACATTTGCGCGCCCGGCTATGATCGAGCCTGGCGCCTTTGAGTGCGCCACGCTGGGCAAAAGCGCAGCGTCTGCCTGTAGCTCACCGTCGACCTCAAGCTGCGGCGCTCTCGCTCGTAGAGTTCTGGTCGCCTCGACCACTTTGTCAACCAACCGATGTTTGGCGCTTCCTTTGGTCGAGAACGAAAGCATTGCTACGCGAGGTGTCGCGCCCAGCAGAGCACGGCAGGAATCTGCTGAACTGATCGCAATTTCCGCCAACTCTGCGGCCGAGGGTTCGATAACAACGCCGCAATCGGCGAAGATCAAAGCACCATTATGGCCGAAACTGCTGTCGCGCAAAGCTATCAGAAAAAAACTTGAGACCAATTTGAAACCGGATCGAACACCAATGCAGTGTAGAGCGGCGCGCACGGTATGAGAGGTGGTGTTGGTTGCTCCGGCGACCGACCCGTCCGCCTTTCCCAGCCGCACCATAAGATTCCCGTAATAAAGCGGGTCGGCCATTAACGTGCGAGCCTCGTCAGCCATCAATCCTTTTGCGCGACGCATTTCCTGGAACAGGGAAGCCATCTTTTCGAAATCAGATGCTCGCCGGTGGTCCACGACTTCCACCCCGGTGAGATCGGCTCCTTCACGTTGCACTGTTTCACGAATAGTTGTTTCGTCTCCAAGCAACGTGATTCGCGCAATTCGATTACGAGCACAGATACCAGCCGCTACCACGGTGCGCGGATCATTTCCTTCAGGCAAGACAATATGTTGAGGGTTTGCGGCTGCGCGCTGGCGAATTAGTTCAAGGATATCCATAGGGAAGGGACTTTGTCTACCGGCTGTACGAGAACGGTGAGTCTAGCGAACTCAGTCGTAGAGGACAAGTTTCGTGTCCGAATCAAGTCGTGATAACTTAACGACACGATATGTGAAGTCTCAAGCGAAGGGTTATTTCAGGAGGACCGATGTCTGCACTTTTGGCGAGGCGACGAATGAAGAACTTACTCTTATTCCTACCGAATATGCTCTTGTTGTGTGCGCGTTTGTTGACAGACTCTCGCGTGCCGGGAACCGAAAGAGCACTTGTCGCCGGAGCGATCGTCTACGCAATTATCCCTTTCGACTTGATACCCGACATGATTCCTTTTGTCGGACAGGTTGACGATGCCTACTTGGTTGCGCTCACACTTTTGCGACTGATGGAGCGAACTGATCCAAAGGTCATTCGCGAGCATTGGAGTGGTGGCGGCGACGTTGTAGAGTTCGTCGGTGCTGCGGCTTTGCTCGCCGCCAAATTCTTACCAAAGCCAATTCGACGAGTGCTCACCGCTCGAGTGGAAGTTGCTCCCGACAAACCCAACGCCAAAGGTATGTCAAAACCTTTGCTTGTGGCCCATCCAGAACCCGAGGCAGTAAGCAGTAAGCTGTGAGCAGGAAGCAGAAGGCAGTGGGCGGTGGGC
>JBHEMV010000005.1:0-479 GCA_046262375.1 Pyrinomonadaceae bacterium | reverse complement strand
GCAGTAAGCAGTAAGCAGAAAAAAAGGCACTACGCGAGAGGAACTTCCAAGTGCCCTTTGCCGTTTATTTTTCTGCCTACTGCCTACTGCCTACTGCCTACTGCCTACTGCCTACTGCCTTCTGCTTTTTGCCTTCAGCTTTTCCAGCAGTCTGTCGTGAATGCCGTCAAAGCCGCCGTTGGACATTATCGCGACAACGTCGCCATGTCGCATTTGCGGCAGTAGATGGTCAATGATTTCGGTGGCGGTGGGAAATACAAAAGCGGGCTTATCGTGTCTTGAGATGTCTTCAATTAATTTACTTGTGTTGAGTGCCTCGCCTTTCTCAACTACTTTCTTACCGTCGAAGACACTTGAGATGACAACATAATCAGCGGCTGCGAATGCGTTCGCATATTCCTCCTGGAAAACTGCCAGCCGCGACGACCAGGAGCGTGGCTCAAACACGGCAATCAAGCGACGATTTGCATACCTATTGC
>JBHEMV010000004.1:68991-69354 GCA_046262375.1 Pyrinomonadaceae bacterium | reverse complement strand
GGTCAAAGGATTTTACGGAGTCAGCCATTCTCGGCGAGATCGTGGCGCAGATGCTCCAAGCGCGTGGTGTGGTAGTTGAACGCAAGTTTGAACTTGGAGGTAATATTCCTCATGACGCTCTTCTTGCCGGCACAATAGATCTCTATCCTGAATACAGCGGCACAGCTTACACTGCGATACTAAAGCATCCTCCCATAACCGATCCTCGCTCGGTCTATGATCAGGTTAAGAAGGAGTACGCAGAAAAATTCAACGTGGTGGTGAGCGAGTCGCTTGGTTTCGAAAATACTTTTGCTATCCTCGTGCGCGGCGCTGAAGCCAGACGACTCAAGTTGAAAACAATTTCTGACGCCGCACCTTACG
>JBHEMV010000004.1:330-68981 GCA_046262375.1 Pyrinomonadaceae bacterium | reverse complement strand
AATTGGCGCGCAGGATTTGGTCAGGACTTCATGTCGCGCGCCGACGGCTACCCTGGCTTCGTCAAAGCTTATGGACTGAAATTCGCTGAACAGCCGCGCGAGATGGACCTGTCACTCACTTACATCGCGCTTGCTTCCGGCCAGGTTGATTTGATTGCCGGCAATTCAACTGAAGGAAGAATAGCGGCGCTCGATCTTGTGCAACTCGAAGATGACCGGCATTACTTCCCTCCATATGAGGCCGTCTACCTCACGCGGAGCGATTCATTGTCGCGTCTTGACTCCTTGAGAGAGGTGCTGGCAAAACTGGCGCATGCGATTTCGGCCGAAGAGATGCGGCAGTTGAACTATGAAGTGGATGCAAACAAGCGCGGTCAGGCCGAAGTTGTTCGTGAGTGGCTCCAGCGAAAAGGATTTGTGGCTCCGTAGAGCAAACTTCAAGACGGTGCCGCTCAAGAAGTTCAGAGTACAACCTTCAGGTTGCCGGTCACGGAACAGTCAACCTAAACTTGTACTCTTAAGTACCTGATAACTTTCTCCGCAGCGTCTTTCTGTATTAAGAGTAAGAGCGGGGGCATGCCCCCTTCCTTACCTTGAGCTGCACAGACTAGAGAATTGCATTTCGTCTTGAATAGTTTTCAAGAGTGGCGATTTTGATTCAACTCTTGTCGCCTCTAAGGTTGGGAAGGGGGCATGCCCCCGCCGGCTTTTGGCTGGAAATCGATTGGAGACAATATGAAAAGATTGCTGATCGCGCTGATCGTGAGCTTCTGTCTGCTTCCAATAACCATCACCTCTCAAGTGAAGCCCGCACCAATTGTTGTACTCATCAAAGCCGGCCGGCTTGTAGATGTGCGCGCCGGACGCGTCCTAAACAACCAGGGCATCCTCATTGAGGGCCAACGTATTAAGACTGTCGGTGCGCTGGCAGAAGTTGAAAAAACGGTCCCCGCAACGGCACAAGTTATCGATCTCTCTCGCGCAACAGTCCTTCCGGGTCTCGCCGACTGCCATACACACATATTGTTGCAAGGCGACATCACCGCGGCTGACTATGATCAACAATTACTGAAGGAGTCGATTCCTTATCGCACTATCCGCGCGACGATCGCTTCTCGCATTGGCCTGCTAAATGGGTTCACGGTAATGCGCGACCTGGAAACAGAAGGCGCGATGTATGCGGATGTGGATGTCAAGACTGCCATCAATCGCGGCGTCATCCCAGGTCCTCGATTGTTTGTTTCCACGCGCGCATTTTCGGCGACGGGAATGTATCCGCTAACTGGATATTCCTGGGAATTGAAAATGCCGGAAGGCGTGCAGATTGTTGATGGCGCCGACAATATTCGAAAGGCTGTCCGCGAGCAGGTCAAATATGGCGCGGACTGGATAAAGTTTTACGCCGACCGCCGCTACTTTTTGAAGGATGGTGCACTTCATTCCTGGGTCAACTTCACCGATGAAGAGATGAAAGCAATAGTCGATGAAGCACATCGCCTGGGACGACGCGTTGCCGCTCATGCAATGGGTTGGGAAGGAATCGACGCTTCTCTTAAAGCCGGCGCGGATTCGATTGAACATGGGTACGGGCTTGACGAGGGCCTTATGAATCGTATGGTGCGCCAGGGAATATACTGGTGTCCGACAATCTACGTTGGCGTGTATGTTGCCGAAGGCCGCGCCGCAGCGGGCGCGCCTATTTGGCTGGCTATGCGCGACCTGGAGGCCAAGGCTTTTGGGCTTGCAGTACGCAAGGGTGTGAAGATTGCTTACGGAACAGACGCAGGCGGTTACGCCTGGACCGAAAACCAGGCTAAGGAATTTGCCTACATGGTGCGCTACGGGATGACTCCAATGCAGGCAATTCAATCGGCGACTGTTGTGGCGGCCGATCTCCTGGAACACCCCGCCGACTTTGGAGCGATTGAAGCAGGAAAGTTTGCGGATATCATCGCCGTCTCGGGCGACCCGCTGCACGATATCACTGAGCTTGAACGCGTACGTTTTGTAATGAAGGGCGGCGAGATCTACCGAAACGATATTGGAAAATAAAAGAGTCTGGAGTCGCGAGTATTAGTCAAGATTTGAAGCGTCGGAAACAAAACCTGGCCGCTTCCACGACTCAAGACTTTTAGACTTCAGACTCCAGACTTTTTTAAGGAGACTCAAATGACATTACTCGATGTGATCGTACTACTTCTTATTGCCGGCATTTGCGGTGCCCTGGGCCAGGCTATCACTGGCTTTTCACGAGGCGGTTGTCTGGTGTCGATTGCGCTGGGATTTGTGGGCGCGCTTCTGGGAATGTGGTTGGCGCGCCAACTGGGATTGCCGGAACTCTTCCAGATTCAGATCGGAACCACAAGCTTTCCCATAATCTGGTCGATCATCGGTTCAGCCCTATTTGTCGCGGTCATCGCATTGATAAGTCGCAGGCGAACTTGAGCGTTCAGCATCAGCAGACAGAATAATCCCCAGCCCATCTGAGTGCCCGATCCAAGGCGCCGGTCATAATTAATCCAGTGGGAGGATCTCGGATGTCCTGTTCTACTTCGCCCGATTTGGAATCCGCTACTTCGTAAGCACAGAGATCGTAAATGCCAGTCCCTCAGGATGGTCACCGCTGTCATACTCCGTAGCGCCGTTATTCTTAACCAGAATTTGCCGAATCTGCTTGTTGCTGTTCTTGTCCTTTTTGCGTTTCCCAGGATTCCCCGGAACTTTGAAATAGACGCTATCGTCGTACTCTAATTCCACAGAGCCGCCTCTGATAATGATGTCTCCACCATCTGCCATGTAAGTTTCTCCTTTGAGGATAAGATTCGGATTAGTGTTTCCCAGCGATCAATTCGCTGAGTTGTTTGCGAGAGAATTGCACATCAGGTCGATCGAGATAAGTGTTGTAGTTATCTCCTCCCCATTTTTGTTGCAAGCCGGAAAGCAGACTTTCCGACCGCGATGCGTATTCGTGGCCTTTGTCAGTATCGCCTGCGCTGCGGCTGGCACGAGCGGCAACCAGCCAGGCAAGCCATTCAGAATCCTGCTGTCCAAAGCGCGCAAAGAGTTCCTGCGATTCAAGCGATGCTTTTAATGCGCCCGCAGAGTCACCGGCTTGGACCAGCCCTTCCGCAAGCGCCAATAGCGCTTCCGACAGCAAAGAAGGATCCCGAGACTGCCGGGCCATCCTTACGGCTTCTTCACACTTGAGTCGTCCTGCGCGTGCGGCGCCGGAAAGAGCTTGGGCCAAACCGAGGCTATACGTAGCTGCGATGCCCGTGCTTTTGATCTGAGTGCCGGCAAGAGTCAGTGCTTGCTGGGCCTTCGCTTGCGCCTCCGCGAATCGGCGTTCACTCAAGGCCATCCGCGCAATAGCCAGATAATACGCAGACGACAAATTCTTCGCAGCGTCCGGACGCTCCGCGATGGATGAAGCCTCGTCTAACGCGGCACGAGCTTCATCGTAACGACCTAATCGCCATAAGGCGTTGGCCCGATCGGTTAAGCTCAAGCCGACATTCTTTTGCACTCCCAGCGACTTGGCTATGGCGTAGCTTTCTGCAAAATGGCCAAGAGCTTCCGGATATCGCCCCTGTCTGATGAAGAGGAGTCCGATGTCTTCATGAGCTAAACCCGCCTGCGGCTGATCGCCGAACTGCTGCGTGAGTTTTAGCTGTTGCTCGAAAGCCTGAAGCGCGGCATCGTAGTCGCCTTTTTGTACCTTGACGCGCGCGAGGAGGGCTAAAGCCTGTAGTGTTTCCTTGCGGTAGCCACCTTGTTGATAAAACGGAAGGGCTTGCTCGATATAAGTTGCTGATTGATCGCTATTGTTTTGTCGCTCAGCCAAACTTCCGAGCGAGAGCAATGCTCTCGCGGCGTTGCGGCCATCTTTTTGTCGCTGGGCAAGTTCGAGAGACTGCTTAAAGTATTTCTCTGCCTCTGTATAGTCGGCACTCACAAGGAAAGTGTTGCCAAGATCAACCAGCCCGCGCTTGGTGAGGTTGTCGATACCGTTAGCCACGGCCAGATCTATCGCTTGCCGCATATACTGCCGTCCCTGGTCAGCATTACCCTCAGCGACCACAGCGTCGCCCAGTTTTAACAGCGCTTTTACTTGTCCGTATTGACTAGATGTTGTGCGCGCCAACTCAAGAGCACGCTCGAAATGTTTGCGTGCTTCTGCGAGTTTCTCCATCTGAAGAGAAAGAAAACCACGCTGAAACGATACTTCGGCTTGCCCTTCAAAGTTGCCGAGCGCCTGGTACAGGGTAGCGGCCTTATCGAAGGCGGCCGAGGCACTGGCAAGATCCAATTGTCTTCCGTAAAGAATTCCAACCCGCAAAAAAGCAGTTGCATATTGAGGAGAACGGTTCGTCGCCTCTACATAACTCTCAATCGCCTTCTTGAGTTCATCGTTTTTCTCATATGCTCGGCCAAGATCAACATAAACTTGAGGTTCATTAGGCGACAGGCGCGCGATCTCGTTGTAGGCGTTAATCGCCGCAGGGAAGTCTCTGGTTACCGTCGCATTAATAGCTTCCAGGTGGAGAGCGTCAACACGAGCTAACTGCGAACGGTTTGGTACCAAGGATTGCACTTTCAACATCTCGTCTTTGGCCTTGTCCACATAGTCGAGCTCAGTCCAGGCTTCGGCCAGCCGGCCGTGCGCCAGGGCAAACTTGTTGTCAGTCACAATCGCCTGTTCGAGAGCTTTACTTGCCTGCAAAAATGCTCCGTTGCGTAATGCGTCAGTTCCCTTGTTGTACCAGTCAAAAGCGACGGCAGAAGGCTTATAGGGGGACGGTTTCCACCAGTGCACCAGCGCCCAGCCCATTAAAGCCAGGGCAAATATGGCTACGATAAATGTTCCCAGGGAGAGCCGGGGCCGTCGGAAGGTTTCGCTAATAGTTGTCAATGCGCTCGCAGAATGAGTGCGTTGAGTGGACAACGGTTTGGTGGAGCGCGAGCCGGTGCGGAACCCATCCCCCTGAAGGCTGGGCAGGACCAGCCGCAAGTCCTCAATCAACTCCTCCGCTGACTGGTAACGCGCTTCAACCTTTTTCTCCATTGCCTTCATCGTTATTCGATCAAGCTCCGGGGGAACGCGATCGTTGAGCTTTGAAGGCACCGGCGGTGTGACGTGAATCACCTGCGCGCCAATCTCGATAAGACTCGTACCCGCAAATGCTGACTGGCCCGCGAGGCATTCATAAAGAACAGCGCCGAGAGCAAACAGGTCACTGCGCCCATCGACTTTCTTTCCGGTGGCCTGTTCCGGCGAAAGATACAGAGGCGTACCGACTATTACGTCACTCCGCGTATGTGTGGCAGGCAAGGTTGCCTGGTTAGGATCTCCGTCCAGGCTATATTGATCGTAAAGCTGTTTGACCAGTCCAAAATCGAGGACCTTCACCTGACCGCGCTCGGTGATGACTACGTTGGATGGTTTTACGTCACGATGTACAACTCCCTGATGATGGGCTTCGCCAAGCGCTTCGGCAATACACGATACGATCCGAACTGTCTCAGCAAGCGGCAACGATCCTTCTTCAAGTTTCTCGTTTAAAGGCCGGCCCTTGATCAGCTCCATCACAATGTAAGGTTGGCCATCCGACGTTTCACCATAGTCGAAAACTGTGGCGATGTTAGGGTGAGTCAAGGCCGAAACGGCACGGGCCTCACGTAAAAACCGCGCTCGATATTCGCGCGTGGTGGAGGAAAGAAACTTTATCGCTACGCGTCGCCCCAGCGTGGTGTCTTCGGCCAGGTAGACTATTCCCATTCCGCCCGCGCCGAGTTGCTCGATGATCCGATAATGGGAGACTGTCTCGCCGATCATGTTCTGGGTTACCAGCTAAGTAGACAGGAAGAATATGGAAAATAAACGAAGTCCTAGAGAATTAGGCCTTCTTCCAAGCGTGGCGTTTCAGTTGGGGGCATTCTGCTCTAAAGGCTGGGATATTTCAAGAAGAACTTCCGGCAGTGACACTTAAGGCACAGTTGCAGCGCGGACCTGGCGCTCCTGACGTTCACGAAACTCTTCCAACCTGCCGCGGAAATGCGGCCGGCTGTTGGCCAGGATTGCAATCGCAAAAAGTGCCGCATTGATAGCCCCGGGTTTTCCGATGGCCAAAGTGCCCACAGGAATGCCAGCTGGCATCTGGACGGTCGCCAGAAGCGAATCAATGCCGTTCAGAGCCTCGCTCTTCATTGGTACCCCGAGCACCGGAAGCGTAGTGTGTGCAGCGAGCACCCCAGCGAGGTGCGCTGCTCCGCCTGCTGCTGCAATGATGATTTCAATTCCGCGTGCACTTGCGCCTTCGGCAAACTCTGCGGACAGCCGCGGCGTGCGATGCGCGGAGATAACACGACACTCGTGTGGCACGGAAAACTCTGTGAGCGTCTCGTCGGCGTGACGCATCGTCTCCCAGTCAGACTTGCTGCCCATGATGACCGCGACGAGTGGAGCCGTTAGGGTAGTTTCAGTCATAGTTGTTGATGTTGTATGTCCCAACCCGATTGCGTTGTGATTTTCGTCCAGGGTCAGGACGAACCTATTCTGTGTTGGGGTTTATCTCTTTTTTAGTCGATTCGCTTTCCGGGTTTTGCGCCCCCGGCACCTCCACTCCAGGCACTAAATGTTCAGCTTCAGGCTTACGCTGGTCCAGTAGTTTTTCGGTTGGCCCCTTTTCTTCGTTTCGTTCAGTATTTGTTTCATTAGTTGTTTTGCCGCTCGGCGGTTGCTCGGTGTCGAGAGCTTTTCCTTGTCCTTCATTCTCGGTCATCTTGTTCCCCTTTCATGAATCAATTTCATTCTGGCAACTATTCTCCCTGATCGAGCGAATACCCTCGCTCACCATCAAAGTTGTAAAGATTTTCCGTCTTGATGAAGTCGAAGCCGGCATCAGTGACGCGTTTAAGCAGGGTAATTATCTGCGGATGGGAGACGGCCCCGCCATCCGAGGATACAAAACGGCAGCGCCAATGATCCGAACAGAAGGTTTCTGCATGACCACCCGGCCAAACTTTTACGCCGCGATTGCTCATCATTGTGAGCTTGGTACCATCTCCGCTGAGTTTGCTTAACGAATCACCAAGATCGTTGGCAGTGCCTCTGGTCCAGTCCAGGAAAACATCGACGCCGACCAAATCTTTTTTCGAGCGTTTCTGCGAGGCCGCCGGTGTCTTAGCGGCCGGGGCTGCCTCCTCGCGGGCTTTGTAACCGGCGGCTCTCAGCGTCTGGGGCGTCTGGCCGACTCGCTTCGCAACAGCATCGGCAAATTCTCTTGTACCCACTTTCTGTTTGCTTTTACCCTCTTCGTAGATGTCGTAGGTGTGAATGCCATCCTCAATGGTCCGCAGCCAGGCATTGTGCACGCGTTCGGCGACCGTTATTTCGCCAATGTGCACCAGCATCATTACAGCGCCCAACAGTAAGCCTGATGGGTTCGCCAGGTTTTGTCCTGCGCGGCGAGGAGCGGAGCCGTGAATAGCTTCAAACATAGCAACATGCTCGCCAATATTTGCCGAACCCGCGAGGCCGACAGAGCCGGCAATCTGAGCCGCAACGTCCGACAGTACATCCCCATAAAGATTTGGCATGACGAGTACATCAAAGATTTCAGGCGTATCGGCAAGTTTTGCGGCGCCAATATCCACGATCCAGTGCTCGTTTTCGATGTCTGAGTATTCGGCAGCAACCTCATCAAAGACTTTATGGAAGAGGCCATCCGTGAGTTTCATTATGTTGTCTTTAGTGAAGCACGTGACCTTCCTGCGATTATTCCGGCGCGCGTATTCAAAGGCGTATCGCACAATCTTTTCCGAGCCGGGTCGCGAGATTAGTTTGAGACATTGGAACACCTGCTCGGTCTGGCGGTGCTCAATGCCGGCATACAAATCCTCTTCATTCTCACGAACGATCACCACATCCATAACCGCATGTTTGGTTTCGACGAAGGGATGATATGAAACGCAGGGCCGAACGTTGGCATAAAGGCCCAGCGTCTTGCGAACAGTAACGTTCAGACTCTTGTAACCGCCACCCTGCGGCGTGGTAATGGGGGCCTTGAGAAATACTTTCGTGCGACGCAAAGAGTCCCAGGCATTAGGCTCTATGCCCGAGCTATTGCCCGCAAGATAAACTTTCTCGCCGATGTCTATTGTTTCAATCTCGAGCTCAGCGCCGGCTTCTTTGAGAATATGCAGCGTCGCTGCCATTATTTCCGGCCCTATGCCGTCGCCGTGCGCGACAGTGATGGGAACAGATTTAGACATATCTAAACTGAGACCTTTCGCGAACTAAATGAAATTGGTGTAGAGCAATATATTCCAAGAAGCGCGGCACAAGCAATCATGGAAGAACAAAAACGGTTCGTTGTCAGTGGTCCGTTGTCCGTAGTCACCAGTGACTGCTGCTACTGACTTCTGACCCGAAACCTCTTCGGACAAGCGTCATATCCACAGATTACGCAGATTACACAGATTAGAAGAGAACATCAGAGCTCAGACGGTGGGCCCATTGCGATATACAGCCGCTGAACTTTGTTGTTTATTAAATCGGCGTAATCTGCGAAATCTGCGGATACTCTACTGACCGTGCGCGGAACTTGAACTCTAAAGCGGGCCTGAGGCATACTTACCGCCGTCCGTAGTTCCTGCTCTCGCGCATCAGTGGTGACTGCGCCTGTCCGTGATCGTGAAGCGACCGCGTTCGGCTGAGGCGAGAGTGAGGCAGTTGTTAACTTGTTAGAAGCCGCTCTCGAAGTTTAAGAGCACCGGGTGCGTCGCGTTCCTCGAAAGATGTCAAGTAACCCCCCGCTTGATCTCGGAGTCTTATTTAACCCGCGCTTCATTCAATCTAAGAATAGGAAAAGGAAATGGGTACCAAACTTTATGTGGGAAACCTCTCGTTCCGCACTACGAGCGAGGAACTGCGCGAGGCATTCGCAGCAGCGGGTACAGTGGAATCAGCTTCCGTGATCGAAGATCGCGATACCGGACGCTCACGTGGTTTTGCGTTTGTGGAAATGGCAACTGCTGAAGAGGCGGCTGCCGCGATCGAACAGTTTAACGGCAAAGATTTTGGCGGCCGTAACCTAACCGTCAATGAAGCGAAGCCTCGAGAGGAACGTGGAGGCCGCGGCGGTTATGGCGGCGGCGGTGGTCGAGGTGGCGGCGGCGGCTATGGTGGTGGCGGTGGCGGCGGCGATCGTGGTGACCGCGAGCCCCGCTGGTAATACAGGGGAAAAGGGGAACGGGTAAAGGGGAAAAGGGGAACGGGTAAAGGGGAAAAGGGAACGGGGCAAAAGCGGGGTTGCTTTTCCCCAGTTTCCCGGTTCCCCTTTTTATTTCCGCGTTGCCGGCGTGATTTTAAGGGTGAGGCGTTCGCTACCGCGCAATAATTCAACCTCATATTCCTGTCCGGCCTTCATTTCTCCCAGCGCGTAAGTATAGTCATAAACATTTCGCACGTCCCGACCGGCCAGTTTCACAATCTTATCTCCTGCCTTGAGTCCAGCCTTTGATGCTGGCGAATCATCGCGTACACCGTCGAGCAACAACCCATCTTTTGAATCCGCATAATTCGGAATCGTCCCCAGATAGACGCGAAAGCCCATCGAACGTCCTGCCGATTCAGTTTTTACCACCGAAAACGAGGGACGTTTGTCGCTGGTATCGATGTCGTAAATTAAGCGAGCCGCGAAGCTAAGTATGCGTGCCTCGTCTTTGTAATTTATCTTGTCCGCGGTATCGGAAGGTTTGTGGTAGTCCTCGTGAGTTCCGGTCCAGAGAAATAGCACCGGAACGTTGTTCGCATAAAAGGATGAGTGGTCGCTGGGACCATATCCATCCTCTCTTAGCGTGAGATCAATTGGCTGGACGCGAACGACGCTTACAATCGGCCGGCCATTTGCTCCAACGACAATGGGCATGCCCCGGCTCTCAGACCCTGAAAGCTCCCTGGGCGCTTCACCGGGCCGCTCGGCTATGGCAGTAACCATCATGCTCTCGGAAGTGTTAGCCCCGTCTATAATCTGCCGCCATTCCTGCGCCGTACCGACGCCGCCGACGACAAGTTTGTTGTATTTCATCCGCCCAATCATGTCCATATTGATCATCGCCACCGTGTTAGCGTGCGGAATAGTGGGATGATTGACGTAATAGTTTGAGCCGAGCAATCCTTCTTCTTCACCGCTGAATGCCATAAACACTATCGTGCGACGTGGCTTGGGCCGTTGCGCCGTAAAGATGCGCGCTAGCTCAAGTACGCCGGCGACACCCGAGGCATTGTCATCAGCGCCGTGATGTATCTCGCCTTCGCGCGGCGCAAGACTCCCGGCACCGCCGCGTCCCAGATGATCGTAGTGAGCGCCGATAACAATGGCTTCGCTTTTGACAGTTAAATCAGAACCTTCGAGAATGCCAATAACATTTGCGGCTGGGCCTTCCCAACGATGGATGTCCGTTGAGATCCGCGAAAAAGAGTTTGCGAAAGCTATACTTGCCAGGCGAGGAGTGGCTGCGGCCGTCGAGTTATCCTGAAGATGAGAACTGGCAAGATCGTTCGCCAACGAGGTCAGGAAGGCCATGCTATCAACTCCGAAGTGCCAGAGCGCCACTGGTTGAGAAATGACGAGCACAGGAATGCCAGCGTCGCCGGCGCCATTGTCGTATTGGAGCCGCGCTAGTCGATCCTCTTTAAACAGCGGTTCGCGAACGACAATTATCAACGCTTTGGCGCCGGCATTTCTGGCAGCAATTGCTTTCCAGCGCACGTCTTCATAGCGCGCAAACTGGCCGTGAGGATTGTCACCATCGCTTGTTCCTGAAAGCGCTATCGCAATCTTGTTTTTCGCTCGCTCATTTGAATAGTCGTCGTACTTCAGTTCGGCTGCCGTAATACCGTAACCTACAAAAACAACCTCCGCATTTTCGATCCGCGCATTTGTAGAGAAACCGAGCGGCATCCAGTCTTCGCCGACCCGAAGATTAACGAGGCCTTTTCTCCTGCCATAACGAACTGAAAGAATGTTGTTCTTGCCCCGGTCAACGCCTGCGACGTATGGGAATGGTTGCAGATACGAGTCGTAGAATCCGACGGCTCCGCGCTTTCGGCTGAGGGATACCTCTCTTCGAGCACCGGGCTTAAGTCCGAGACGCTTGAATTCGGCCTCGATATAGCGCGCTGCGGCCATAGAAGTCATCGTGCCGGTGCGCCGGCCGTCGAGAGCGTCAGAAGCGAGATAGGTCACATCCTTCCGCAGCCGATCCGCGCTGGGGATAATTGTTGTCGCCGGTTGCTGGCCCAACGCGACGAGAGCGAAAAGGATGAAGACAAATAGAGAGTAGATTTTATTTCGCATGGCGTTCATTATCTGCCGCCCTCTTCGAGGGGCTGGTTGGTTTATTTCGGCGACTCCCTGGGCCGACGCCCGGGGCTGTTATCTGTCGCGCCTGCGGCGCTGGTTGCATGCCTCATTCCACCCAATCCGCGATAAACACATTTGTGTCTCCTCGAGTTTTCGCGTTGCGGTTTGAGGCGAAGACCAACTTCTTGCCGTCGGGCGAGAACATTGGGAAGCCGTCAAATGTATCGTTATACGTGATGCGCTCCAGGCCGGCGCCGTCTACTTTAATTTTATAAAGATCGAAGTTGCGACCCTTGGGATCATCCATGTTTGAAGCAAAGATGATTCGCTTACCGTCAGGAAAGAAGTAGGGCGCGAAGTTGGCCTTGCCGTTATGCGTCACCTGCCGCTTATGCGAGCCGTCTGCGTTCATTACCCAGATTTCCAAAGTCGTCGGACGAATTAAATTCTTTTTTAGCAAGCTCAGATAGTCCGCTTTCTCTTTTTCTGTTTGTGGGTGGTAGGCGCGATAAACAATCTGTTTGCCATCATAGGACCAGAAAGGCCCACCGTCGTAACCCAGTTCATTCGTGAGCCGGCGAACGTGTTTGCCGTTCCCGTCCGTCGCGTAGATATCCAGATCGCCGTCCCGCATTGAAGTGAACACCAGTTTGCCATCAGGTGAGATTGTCGTCTCAGCGTCGTAACCGGGTGTCTTCGTTATTTGTTTCAGATCAGAACCGTCCGGCCGTGCCGAAAAAACATCGAACGAGGAATAGACGGCCCAAACATAACCTTTTGAAAAATCGGGCCTCAGGGGGCATTCTTTCGCGCCCAGATGTGTCGAAGAGTAAAGAACCTTGCGGCCATCCGGAAAAAAGTAAGAGCAAGTGGTGCGGCCCATGCCGGTCGAGATCATTCGTACACTCCCACCGTCCACATTCATCGTGTAGATCTGATCACATTCGCGTCCATCGCGAGTTGACTGAAAGATGAGCTGCTGGCCGTCAGCAGAGAAGTACGCTTCCGCATTCTCACCACCAAAGGTTAGCTGCTTGACGTTCTTGAGATGTTCTTCCTGCGGGAGCGTCGTTAACTGGTCAAAAGAACGGAGATGAAAAGATCTGCTCGTTGACCCGAAACTCAAAAGAATAAAAAGCGCGAACAGCCCGCCCAGGAAGATTTCCACTGATCTAATGTGCATTTAAGTTTCTCAGCGCGCCGTTTAGATAGGGCACTTGTGCCCCTGCCGGAGGAGGCGGACAAGTCCGCTTTCTAAACGATGCGCGGCTGTTGTCCAAAGGTTTGTCGGCAATAAACGGCCGGAAAGATCTATGTAGTTATGGTCAGTGCTTCCATGACAAGCTGGGCCTGCTCGGCCTGGTGAATCGAGTAAGACCCTGTTGCAGGACTCGCTGAGGCACTGCGGCCGACATATATTGGCCGTTCGCAGCGAGGCAAGAGGTTCTCCAGTCGTGGCTCTACAAAAGTCCAGCCTCCCATGTTTTTCGGCTCTTCCTGCGCCCAAACGAGCTGTTTCGCCTGTTGGTAAAGGGCAAGCACTTCGCGCAGCCGAGCGAGCGGAAAGGGATAGAATTGCTCGAGTCTTAGAATCGCAACGTTCTCGACCCCAGACTTTTTGCGCGCTTCAACCAGATCGTAATAGATCTTGCCGCTGCACAGGACCAGGCGCTCGACGGCGGCTGCATTCTCGATTTCCCGATCGTCAATCAGGGGTTGGAAGCCGCCGCTTGTAAAATCATCGAGCGCGGACGCAGCGGCGGGGAGACGGAGCAGGCTCTTCGGTGTGATCACGATTAGCGGTCGTTCCATGCCGGGCCTGACTTGGCGGCGCAGGAGATGAAAGTACTGGGCCGGAGTTGAGGGATAACAAACTTGCAGATTGTTTTCGGCACACTGCTGCAGAAAACGCTCCAGGCGCGCGCTGGAATGCTCCGGTCCCTGGCCTTCGTACCCATGCGGCAAGAGCAACGTCAGCCGCGAAGTCTGCTTCCACTTATCTTCAGAGGCCGCAATGTATTGATCGATGATGGTCTGCGCACCGTTAACAAAATCGCCAAACTGAGCCTCCCAAAGCACGAGGGCATCGCGCGCAATTACTGTGTAGCCATATTCAAAACCAAGCACGCCCTCTTCGGAGAGGGAGCTATCAAAAACTTCAAACCGCGCTTGCGGTGCCGACTCGGAGCGTAATTCAGAGAGAGGTGTCCACGATTTACCAGTCTGCGTGTCATACAATACCGCATGGCGCTGGCTAAAAGTGCCGCGTCCTGAGTCCTGTCCGCTTAGACGGACGCGACTGCCTTCGGTGACCAGCGATCCGAAAGCAATTGCCTCCGCGAAAGCCCAGTCAATTGGTAATTCTCCTGAACCCATCTTCGCGCGGCGCGCAAGCTGGCCCACCATCTTGGGGTTTATATTGAACCCCTCCGGTACTACGGCGATCTTCTCAGCGATAGTCAGGATAATTTCGGCACCCACCGGAGTTTCTACAACAGAGGAGCCGTCGAGTTCTTCAACTTGCAGAACCTTTGGTGCTTTGTCCTTTTTCGGAGCAACTTCTTTGGCTCGCGCAAGCGCATCTTCATAACGTCGGACGCGCTCCGCTATCAGTTCGTCTAACTCCGTTTGGGTAACAACTCCTTCCTTCACCAGCCGCCGGGAATAAATTGTCCGGACGCCCGGGTGAGCCTTCACGCGCGCGTACATCAAGGGCTGCGTGTAGCTGGGCTCGTCAGTTTCGTTGTGACCGAGCTTCCTAAAACCTACTAAGTCCAACACCACGTCTTTGTTGAACTCTTGCCTGTAGTCCAGTGCGATCTGGACCACTCGATAAGCAGCTTCCGGATCATCTCCGTTGATATGAAAGATCGGCAACTGAGTCATTCGAGCGACGTCAGTCGAATACATAGTTGAACGGCCGGCTTCCGGCGAAGTTGTGAATCCGATCTGATTGTTGATGATGATGTGGATCGTACCGCCCGTACGATAACCTCTCAAATTGGCAAGATTGAGCGTCTCCATTACCACGCCCTGGCCGGCGAAGGCCGCATCTCCATGGAGTAGCACAGGCAGGGCTCGGTCTATCACCTCTTCGCGAGGTATGCCCAGCCTGTCTTTCCAATCGTCCTGTTTAGCGCGCACCATTCCTTCGACTACCGGATCGACGGCTTCAAGGTGACTGGGATTCGGGGAGAGCGTCAACTTAACATTCTTGCCGTTAGCAGCCTCGCGTTCACCAACAGCGCCCTGATGATATTTCACATCGCCTTCGTCGGCAGGAAATGACGGATGGACGGAGCCCTCAAAAGACGCGAAGATGCGCTCACAAAACTTTCCGATAACGTTTGCCAACACGTTTAGTCTGCCACGATGGGCCATACCCATCATGATGTCTTCAACGCCGCGCGCGGCCGCTCCTTCAATTAGCTGATCCATGAGCGGGATGATAGTTTCGCAGCCTTCAAGCGAAAATCTCTTTTGACCCAGATACTTGGTGTGCAGGAAGCGCTCAAACTGCTCCGCCGAAATCAGTTTCCAAAGCAGTCGTTTTTTGATTTCAAGGGGAATTGGCTCGGGACTAACAAACTGTTTGCGGATCGCCTCGCGAATCCAAACCTTCACTTCCTTACTTTGGATGTGGCGATACTCGATCCCAACTTTGCCGCAATAAGCACGCTGAAGAATATCGAGGATTTCGCGAAGGGTTGCGCTTTCGGTGCCGCCAAGTCCACCGGTGATAAACTCACGATCCAGGTCCCAAATGGTTAGTCCATAGGTTTCTATGTCCAGTTCCGGATGATAAAGCACCGGCATCGCGTGAAGTGGATCAATATCAGCGATCAGATGCCCGCGTACGCGATAGGCGTTGATTAATTCTATGACGCGTGCTTCCTTCGATGCTTGTTCTCGCGCTGGATCTCCAGAGACAAATAGCGAATTTCGATCGACATTCCAGCGCAATGGCACATGAGCAATGCCCAGGTCAACAAAGATGTCGTCGTAAAACTTAAACTTGCCAACAATTAGCTCATGCACACGAGCAAGAAACGCGCCTGACTCAGCACCCTGAATGATGCGGTGGTCGTAAGTGCTGCTAATTGTGATTGCTTTACTAATACCAAGTTGCGACAGCGCTTGAGGAGCCATCGCCTGATATTCAGCCGGGTACTCAATCGCGCCTGTGGCAATTATCACCGACTGTCCCGACATCAAACGTGGCGTCGACGACACGGTGCCGATTGTTCCCGGATTTGTGAGCGATATGGTTGTCCCCTGGAAGTCTGCAATCTGAAGTTTTCCCTCACGCGCACGCCTAACTACATCGTCGTAAGCTTGCAGAAACTCAGAGAAGCGCAGCTTATTCGCATGCTTGATATTGGGCACCAGCAGGGTTCGGGTTCCGTCCTTTTTCGCGAGGTCGATGGCCACTCCCAGATTGATGTCTGGCCGGCGTAGACGTGCGGGAGCTCCGTCAACGATTTCGTAACCATCATTGAGTTGCGGAAACTCCTCCAGCGCGCGAAGCAGAGCCCACGCTGTCAGGTGCGTATAAGAAGCCTTGCCACGATCGTTTTCCTGCAGATATTTATTGATGATTCGGCGATTCTCATCGAGTAGTTTTACCGGAATTCTGCGCTGCGATGTTGCGGTTGGGACCGAAAGGCTGGCCTCCATGTTCTCGACGATCTTAAGAGCTGCGCCACGAATCGGTGTTGCCTCTGCCGAAGCAGTTGTTTTCGAGGTTACCTGCTTCGTTGGCTCCATTGCAGCCGCCTGCGCGGTTGTGGTTCCAGCTGCTGTTTTATTTCCGTCAACGCGTTTAGCAGCTGGCGCCCCGTCCCCGTCAACCTGGGCCAACGTAACACTACCGCTCTTTGAAGCCTGCTGAATCGTCGGGTGGGCTGGTTCACCCAGTAACTCGATAAAGTAGGCGCGCCACGACTCGTCAACCAACTCCGGATTGCTGCGAAAACGACTGAGCAGTCCTTCGACGTAAGTTGCGTTAGCGCCAAAATTTTCCGCGATCTGTTCCGATATATCGTTTTTGGCTGTCTGAACCAACTTATCACCTCTACTAGGGAGGAAAACGCGATAGGGTTAATCCTCTGGCGGTATGCTTTTTTAATAGACTACCATCTTCCTTAACCGTTTGCATCCGGCAACTGTGGAGATGTCTGATTGGTCGTAACCGACTGAAAAGTTCTCGAATTACTAGCCGGCAGGTGTTATCGTAGGCGGCCAATCAAGTAGTTATACAAAAGTAAAAGCAGGCTTATTTGATCGAGGAATCGACCGCACCGCGCGCAGGATTTAGAACGGCACTCGTTTTTATCATGCTGTTTGCAGTGCTGGGCGCGGTCGTATTATTCGCCTACTTTGCGACCTTCGAACGCCCTTTGACCACCATCATTCTGATTCGTCACGCCGAGAAGAACGTCGAGCCGGGCAATGCCGATCCTAATCTTAGTCCGGCTGGGCAAGCTCGCGCACAGGAGTTGGTCAGGATGTTCGGCGATGCCGGCATTGGGTCAATTTATGGCACGCAGTACAGGCGCACGCTGCAAACCGTAAAGCCCCTGGCCGACAAACTTGGAATATCGATTACTCAAGTAGATGCTAAGAATACCGCGGAGGTTATTCGGCAGATTCGCTCACAACACAATGGCGAAGTAGTTTTCGTGTCCGGCCATAACAATACAGTGCCCGAGATCATCGCAGCGCTCGGCGGCCCACAGCTTCCTAATATCCCAGAAACAGAATTTGACAATCTTTACGTCGTCACCGTTTACCGGGTGGGCGGTGCAAAGTTATTGAAACTTAAATACGGGAGTCCGATGCCGGCGAGCGGACAGGGAATGAATCAGTAGGCAGGAGGCAGGAGCAGGAGGCCGGTAGTTCAGAGTACAAGCTTTAGCTTGATTGGTTAGCAACCAGCAACCTCAAGGTTAGACTCTGAACTTCTTGAATCCATCGCAGGGGGGAGAGGCAGTAGCCCGACCGTAGGCAGGGCTTAAATCCAGGGAAGAAAACGGTGTAGGAGTAGAAGAGACACGATGAAAAAATCAGAGGCGAAAAAGAGACGAGATGAAAAATCATCAGCTGCGTCTCACGCTATTAGTGTGAACCGGCGGACTTTTGTAAGGCTCGTGCCCGCGGTTGGTGCCGCGCTTATCGTGGCTCCCCGGATGGAGGTGGCATCTGCTTTTGCACAAACTGTTTCGCCAACACCTACACCCTTGCCATCACCTTCACCCTCGCCAACGCCTCTGCGCGTGACGAAAGACATGCTGCGCCAATTCGAAAAGCTGATTGGTATTGAACTCACCGATGCGCAGGAGGCGATGGCGCTCCCTAACGTCAACACCAACCTGGAAAGATACGAAACTCTCCGGAAGATCGAGATTCCGCTCGATACCGAGCCTGCGACTTTGTTTCATCCGGCTCTGCCCGGTAAAAAATTCAACCTAAAGCCTGGCAAATTCAAGCTCAGCAAAGTCTCCACTAAAGCGTTTAGTTCGCTGGATGACCTTGCTTTCGCAACGATCCCGCAGCTCGCGGAATTGATTCGCACCCGCAAAGTGTCTCCGGTTGAACTGACTAAAATGTATCTCGGGCGTTTAAAGAAGTATGGACCAAAGCTTAATTGCGTGATAACGCTCACGGAAGATCTGGCCCTTGCGCAAGCTGCGGACGCCGAGCGAGAGATCAAAGCCGGAAAGTATCGCGGACCGCTGCACGGTATTGCCTGGGGTGCGAAAGATCTTTTTGCCACGAAGGGAATTCGAACTACCTGGGGAGCTGAGCCTTATCGTGAGCAGGTCATCGACTACGACTCCACCGTCGTGGAACGTTTGCGAGACGCAGGAGCGGTTCTGATTGGGAAGTTGTCTATGGGCGCGCTGGCTCAGGGAGGGCGTTGGTTTGCCGGGATGACACGAAATCCATGGCAAGTCGATGAAGATAAAATTGGGTCGAGCGGCTCTTCAGCGGGCCCGGCTTCGGCGACCGCCGCTGGGCTCGTAGGTTTCTCTATAGGAACCGAAACACTCGGATCAATCATTTCACCGTCATCGCGCTGCGGTGTTGTGGGGCTGCGTCCGACATACGGTCGTGTCAGCCGCTATGGCGCAATGGGTCTGAGCTGGACCATGGATAAGATTGGACCAATTTGCCGTGGAGTTGAGGACTGCGCGGCGGCGCTCAATGCTATATATGGTCCCGACGGGCGCGACCTTACGGTCGGCGCCTTTCCTTTCAACTGGGAGCCTGCCAAGACGCTTGGAAGTATGCGAATTGGCTACTTAAAAACCGAGTTTGACCAGCAACAGGATCCGGAGCGAAAGGCAATCTACCAGCAGGCCCTCGAAACCTTGAGGTCCGGCGGTGCAAACCTGCAGCCAATCGAATTGCCAAAGTTTTCAGTCGCCGCGCTGCGCATCATCCTGGTTGCGGAAGCTGCAACTGCTTTTGATGATCTCACTCGCAATAAAGGCATCAATCAACTTTCCGGACAAGAGCCCGGCGACTGGCCCAACACGTTTCGTAGTTCGCGATTCATTCCTGCGGTGGAATACATCCGAGCGCAGCGTGCACGAACCTTGCTGATGCGTGAGATGGACGATCTTATGTCCAAGTTGGATGTGTTTGTTTCGCCTGCCCCGGGTAGCGCGAGCCTGCTCGTCACAAATCTGACTGGTCATCCGGCGGTGGCTGTTCCGTGCGGGTTTCTGAAAGGTCTGCCCCAATCCATTATGTTTACCGGGGGACTTTACGACGAGGGTGCGCCGCTGAGAGTGGCGCTTGCTTTCGAGCGTGCGACTCAGTGGCACACGATGCATCCCAAAATGGATTGGTCTTGAGGAAGAGTCGCCAGTCTGCGCTGACCATCAAAGCGTTTCGGTTTATTGCCTTCGAGTCATGACTCCACCAGAGGATCTGCTCCGCTAATGAGCCGAGGAAGATCCAACACGAGTGCAATTGTGCCGTCGCGTAATTCGGTAGCTCCCGCGACGCCGTACCAGCGTCCCGCGTGACGGCCCAAGTTGCGCACCAGCACCTCCTCGGTACCTTCGACGGCATCCACGACGATTCCAATGCGCTCCGAGCCATTGCCGCTGCCAGCGGGTTTTTCATCTGGAAAGTGACAAGTCAGCAGTTGCAATTGTTTGAGCGAATTCTTTTTTACCGAGGATGTTTCAGTAGATTGGCCAAGCAGTTCGCGTAGAGAAATTACGGGTAGCGGGTCTGCACCTGGTCTTTGAAGCTCGCGCCTTTTTTCTTTAATGATCCTCTTTGCATCCTTAAGGTCGACAGCATCAACAGCTAAAGTCTGATTTGCTGCTATGCAGTAGCGATTGTTTCCGGAGATAACAACCATTGCAGTGAGTAGACCGAAGGTGACCGGCAAGCGAATCTCAAACGTAGCCCCTTCACTGGGTAGGCTAGACACTCGAAGCTCGCCTCCAACCTGTTCAACCATAGTCTCCACCACATCAAGCCCGACACCCCGACCGGAAACCTTTGACGCCGAAGCAAGCGTGGTAAATCCGGGACGGAAGATCAGGCGTAAGCTTCGCTCGAAATCAAGGTCGGAGGTAGCAGCCACGAGGCCGAGTCTCATCGCCGCTTCGGTAATTAGATGTGGATCGATGCCGCGTCCATCGTCCGTTACCCTAATCCTGCATCTGCTGCCTTCGTTGGCCGCTTCCATCCGAACCAGCCCACGCTTTTTCTTGCCGGCCTGAATACGTTTCTGGCCGGTTTCTATCCCGTGGTCCACAGCATTGCGTACCAGGTGGATAAGTGGGTCAACTATCGCTTCCGCAAGTAACTTGTCTATGAGAAGGTCGGCGCCTGCAATCTGGAAATCGACTTCCTTTTCGGCCAGGCGTGCTGCGGCTCGGCCGGCACGCGCGGCCCGCTGAAGAGTGGGGCCCAGTGAAACCATTCGCAGGTTAATCAATTCATCCTCAACTCCCATGAAAGAGTTTCTTATCTGCTCATTCAAATTCCGAAGTTCCTCGCGCTCTAATGTTGACAATTGTTTTTTGGAGATAGCCAGGTCAAGCGCGTTCGAGGTGGCTCGAGAGAGTTCATGGGTTGAGGATATAAGCCGATCAAGTTTATCTAGATCGGTGTGCACAAAGTTTGAGAGAGACGAAACTGCAGCAAACGAGGAAACGACAGGTATGGTGTTTTCATCTTCAGCGAGCTTCGCATCACTGGCTTGTGCAAGTTCATTGAAAGTCACATTAGAAAATTCGAAAACAGTTGCCTCTAAGTCCTGGGCATCTGTAGCGCTGGCATAGAGGACGCGAAAGTTGATTTTGTCAGGATGCTCATCATCGACAGTGGGTGAAGTCGAAATCACTTCGCCGTTTTTGGCGAGTATTTCCTTTAATCGCGTAAACTGTTCGTCGAAACTCGCTATGTCGAAGCTGGTGGCGACCACGAAAACCGCATATCGTTCCTCCACGATGCTAATGAGCCGATGCTTTTCGGGCTCAGTTAGCGACTGCCATATCTCCGACGGGATTGTTCTGAGAATCGCTTCTGTATGACGCTCGGGCTCTGGTCTTTTGCCTTGTGCGGCGGCTTGAAGCCCAGCAAAGAGAGGCCGGCGAGAAGGCTCGACGATTCCGGAAGCGGCGAGGCTAACACTCTCCGCCAGTGCCTCAGCGGCGCTCTCACAAGTATCCAGTACGCCATCGTTGAGAGTCGTGCGGCCGGCCCGAACAGCGTCAAGCAGGTTCTCAAACTCATGGGCAATTTGGCTCACAGCGTCCAGCGCACATGAGGCGGCGGATCCTTTGACGCTGTGCACTCGTCGGAAAATTCGATCGATCAATTCTCGCCTGGAACGGCCATCGCCGTGCTTTTCTCGCAGCTCGTCAATGTCGGCGAAGATGTGCTCCACAAGCTCTTCAATCTCCACCAGGAATTCATGTTGGGTTTGGTCCACGAAAAGATAGTAAATCGTAAACCGTGAATAGTGAATAGCCTGGAGACCGGAAACGGCAGGCGAACCACAGCTAGACAATCTGGGTAGACTCAAGAAGTTTAGAGTCCAAGCTTTAGCTTGCTTCTCGGCAGACAAACTGAAGTTTGAACTCTGAACTGTTTGAGTCTAAAACGAATTCTAAACTTTGATTAACCGGGTGATTATGCAGAAGACGCCGATTGCTCGTCATCCGATGGTTGCTTGGATTCAGATTCAAACTCAGATTCGGATTCTAATTCCGACTCTTGAGGCTCGATGTGGGCTTGTGGTTGCTGTTCATCAAGGTCGCGTTTTATGGCGTCGAGTATGCCGTTGATAAACTGTGTAGCTTCGTAGGTTGAAAAGCGACGGGCGATTTCCAGTGCTTCGTTGATGGCAACAGTCCGAGGAGTGGGTTCGTGGAGGAACTCGTAAACTGCAAGCCGAAGAATGTTGCGGTCGACAATCGCCATCCGTGGAATACGCCAGTGTTCCGCGCGCGAACGAATGCGCTCGTCGAGGGCGTCGAGGTGCGCAAGTGTTCCCGCGGCTAGACGCGTCGCGAATTCACGCGCGGCCTCCTCCGTATCCGAGTCACCTAACTCAGCCCAGTAGGCACGCAAGACCTCGTCCGGGACATCATCGGCAACATCAGCCGCAAAGAGCATTTGCAAGGCGCATTCCCGCGCCTTACGTCGCGAACCCATAATTCATCAGGGATGAAGGCGGAAGGCTGAGGGATGAACGTGCCGTGCCGGCAAGACTTATCTTTTATCCTTCATCCCTCATCCTTCATCCTTCTTCAAAAAGCTTCCTTGTAAAGATTTGCTAACTCAACCGCCGTCGTGGCGGCTTCAAAACCTTTGTTTCCCAGCTTGACTCCCGCTCGTTCGATAGCCTGGTCAAAGTTATCCGCAGTTATCACGCCGAAGACTATTGGTATCCCTGTTTGGAAACCCGCTTCTGCGATCCCTCGGGCCACTTCACTTGCGATGTATTCAAAGTGTGGAGTCTGGCCACGAATAATTGTACCGACGCAGACGACCGCATGAAACTTTCCCGAGCCCGCCAGCTTCAGAGCCAGGAGTGGAATCTCGAAGGCTCCGGGAACTTTGTAAACCTCGACGAGTTCCTGGTCGGCCCCCAATTGCTCAAAGGCGTCGAGCGCACCCTCAACCAGGCGAGCACTGATGAAATCGTTCCACCGACTGGCGACAACCGCAAATCGAAACCCCTGACCCTTGAGCTGACCCTCGTGAGTTACTGGCTGCAAAAATTAGTTGCTCCGTTCACGCCGTTTGCTGTGGTTAAGCAGGGCATTTCGCAGTATAGGTGATGCGAAAGCGAGCATCAAGGTAGGTTTCAGCAAGGGGCAAAGCAGAAGCCAGACCGTAAAGGGACGCTCGCGGACCCACTTAAAAAACAACCCGCTTTGGTCCGTGAGCTCACTTACAGTCGGGCTGCTGCTTCGACATGATCAAGTTCCTCTGAAATCGGGCCGACGCTTTTCCAGGAAGGCGCGCGTGCCTTCGCGCGGTTAAGGTGGATGATTGCGATTGAGTCGCGCTGCTCGAAAGAAAGAGAGGATGACATTAGCTTATGAGCACGGCTCGACCCTCGCATGATGATTGGAAGGAATAATGCGGGGGGAACCAGCCCTGCCACTACAAATCACACCAGATTCATCGGCGTTGGGTTCTTTGGGTCTTTAGTGTAATCGTAAAATCCGCGTCCTGATTTCCGTCCATACAAACCCGCCATCACCATGCGCTTTAAAAGTGGCGGCGGGGCAAATCGCTTCTCACGAAATTCATTGAACATGATCTCGGCGATGTAGTAAGTCGTATCCAACCCAACGAAATCGCCTAAGGTAAATGGACCCATCGGATAACCGAGGCCGAGCTTCATAGAAGTGTCAATGTCGACAATTGAACCGACTCCTTCCTCGAGGGCGCGTATTGCATCGAGCATATAGGGCACAAGTAATCGGTTGACGATGAAACCGGTTTTGTCGTTGGCGCGCACCGGTACCTTTCCCAGCCGTTTACCAAACTCAATTGCCTGTTCGTAGATCACATCGTCCGTCAATATCGTTTTTACCACTTCAACCAACTTCATTATTGGAACGGGATTAAAAAAGTGCATGCCAACAAAACGCTTCTGACGCTCGGGTGAAGTTGCCACCATCATCTCGGTGATTGAGATTGAGGAAGTGTTCGACGCGAAAATAGTTTCAGGCTTACAAACCCCATCGAGCTGTTTATATGTTGTCCTTTTCTCCTCGATGTTCTCGATGATTGCTTCTATCACAATGTCGCAATCCGCAAGGTCGGCAAAAGAGGTCGTGCCTGCCAGGCGGTCCCGCGTCGACTTTTGTTGCTCGGCGGTAATAGATCCTTTCTCGGCAAACCTGGAAAGGGACTTTTCAATTCCGGAAAAACCCTTCTTAAGGAGCTCGTCAGATACCTCGCGAACGACGGTCTCAAACCCGGCGCTGGCCGCAGTTTGAGCGATACCTGAGCCCATTAATCCGCAACCCAATACTCCCACTTTCTTGATTTCCATCTCTTGTTTCTCCTCTATCCGTTTAAAAAGTGGCCCGAGCGTGCGGCGTCCCCCGCAGGATAACGAGGCCGGGGTATTCGACTCGCCCGTGAGTCATGCGGAAGCTAAGCGCACCACGATTACTTTGGCGATGACTCGGGGTCAGTAACGTCAACCAGGCCGCTATAGTTTCTCCCACTGGTTTTTAACCATTTATTGTACTCCTTACTCCAGTTGACGAAATCCGTCGCCAGCATCGTTTCGCCTTGCGGGGAAGGCGACGAAGCTGCGTTTTTGGGAGCGACCTGAATGGCGGTTGCCTTAAGCAGTAATGCCTTCAGCTTCTCTTTTAACTCGTCCGCAGTTGGATCAAGTGGGGGCACTGCGTCCAGCCCTTTAACTGCGCGGTCGGCGCCGGACACATTCCGGTCTTTGACAATCAGGTAGAACGCCTCTTGCGCATCGTTCATGGCTTTCACGTAAGAAACAAACTTCTCGAGCTTGGCATCTGTGGACGAAACTGTTTGCTCAATGACGGACGGGGGCAAGGGATCCCGGAAATGCTGCGTAGTCTTAATAAAGCTAACGGCCACCAAAGCAATCGCCGCGGTCTGAAGAATCCGCAAGGTGACAGCGATTCCGGATTTTTCTCCGGGTCTACGATAATTAACGACAAGAGCCAGCATTGCACCTGAGACGAGGCCCCCAAGATGAGCGGCATTGTCAATGAAGCCGCGGCCCACGTATCCAATGAAAAGATTGATCAAGATGATCGGCAACATTCCCGTCCCGAACGCTCGTTTGAAGCCTTCGGGCAATTCGTGGCGAAACTTGATGCCAAAAACAAACAGCACTCCGACCAGTCCAAAGAGCGCTCCCGAGGCGCCCGCAGACGGCACATCACTCATCTTTAAAATGAATCGTCCCGGACCGGCAGACAGGCCCGGCCTGACGCTTAGATAACTGGCGACAAATCCAGCCACGCCGGTTAACACCCAGAAAACAACAAACTTTGCGGAGCCGTAAAGCTTCTCAACATATGGCCCGACGACCCACAAGCTGTACATGTTAACCAACAAATGCGGCAGGTTGACGTGGACAAACATCGGAGTAACAAAGCGCCACCATTGATGTCGTTCATTAATTAAGCTGTTCAGCTTTGCGCCATAGGCAACCAGCACCGGCTCGGGAAACCCCCACAAGGCGCCAGAAGTCATTCCACTTGATCGCCACATCAGCAGGAAAACGAAAAGGTTCGCGACTAGCAGAATGATGGTGAACTTGTAAGGTCGGTCCAGGACTGCGCGCGCAAATCGCAACGTCTCGCGATCGGGAATTGACCTCGACTTGCCGCCAGACGGGGAACTTGTAACTGATGTACCGCAGACTGCGCATTGCCCCTGCCCTCCGCCTACGATTGAGCCGCAGCTGCGACACATAGTGGGCCTGCCGGCATTGTTATTGTTTGGCGAGTGATCAGGCAATATTGATTGGGTCTTTACGCCAACAAGCGTGATGCTTCTGATAGAGGCATCACGCTTAATATTTGGGAAAATGACTATTAATGCAAAAGAACCTACATGAAACTACCGCGAAAAAGTAGTAACAGGGCTTCCTGGCGTTTCGACTAATGGCCAATCTTTTCCAACAGGCTCAACATATCGTCGGCATGTTCTTCTTCAACCGCCAGAATTCCCTCCAGCATACGGCGCGTAGTGGAGTCGTCGTTAGCGACGTAGTTGATCATTTCGCGATAACTATCGATAGCGATTCGTTCCGCGACGAGATTTTCTTTGATCATATCCGTGAGCGTTTCGCCTTCAACGTATTCGGCATGGCTTCTCGTTGTTAGCCCATCGGGATTGAAGTTTGGCTCACCGCCCAATTGGACAATGCGGTGCGCAATCTCATCAGCGTGCCCTTGTTCCTCAGTCGCGTGCTGCAGAAACTCGGCCGCGACCCCCTCAGCGTTAATGCCGGAAGCCATAAAATAATGCCGTTTGTAGCGCAAAACGCAAACGATCTCGGTAGCCAGCGCTTCGTTCAATAGTTTAACTACTGTGTCGCGGTCAGCCTTGTAGCCTTCGGTTACAGCGCCTTTTTCGATATGTTGGCGGGCGCGCTCGCGCAAAGTCTTGATATCAGTAAGAAATGGTTTATCAGGCACAGCTTTTACTCCAGGTTGTTCAGCCACGGTCTTCACCTCGCATTGATTAGGGGACAGCGATACTACTCGCTCAACCGAGAGCGAGCAAGCGAACCCCCGGTGAAACCCAGGCCTCCCCAGGGGAGCGCAGCAAGCCGCGCTTGACTCTGGGCGGCGCTAATCGGCAGTGAGTTTCGCCTCGACAATGATTTCCTTTTCCGCGCTTGCATCGTTAGTGACTTCCACCGGCGCGCGCCACACCAGTGTCTTTATTCGGCAGGTGCCGGTATTGTCTTCGCGACAATAAAAAAGTGTGAGCTGAAGGCGAATCTCGCTTTTGCCGCGTTCAAATGTTCGAATTGGAATGCGCAGCGGCAGTTGGAGATTCTTTGCAGACCGACTGACAGTCTTATCTTGACCGATGGCGCCAAGCTGCGTGTCAGATATCAAGCCGAGCTGTTGAGTCCCCGTTTCAATCGAGATTCGATAACGTTGCGGAGCTGCGGGATTGAGATGGTAACCGCGAGGAAGCTCTACCTGTGCGATGAGCGCTGTATCGGTGCTCGCGCGTAACTTCTGTGGACTGGGCCTGATCTCCTCTGCATTAGGTCCAATTTCCGTTTCTGACAAGCCGCTGCTTGAGCTCGACGCGGGAGGCTGAAGTTTCTGGATGTTGAGAGTGACTGTTTGCTTTGTCTTCAAATCCACGACTCTGATCGCGTGGTTGTTGGTATCGGCAATGTAAAGCTTGCCACCCGCGACGCTAAGGCCTGCGGGTTCATAGAAAGCCGGCGTCCCTCCGTCCACTTGTCCGGATTTGCCTGCGCCGAGATATGTTTTCACTGAACGCGCTTTAGGATCCAGTTCCTTGATCTTGTGGTTATATGTGTCTGCGATCAGTATTTTGTCTCCGAATGCGAACACACCAAGAGGGTGTTGTAAACGAACGTCGTCGCCAGTGCCGTCTATGTCGCCAAATTCAAACAAGTCACCGCCAACCAGCGTTTCTACCCGGCCATCTGACAAATCAATAGCCCGAATAATATTCGATTCGCTATCGGCCACATAAAGGGTTTTGCCATCGGACGTAATGCCTGAAGGCTGAGCGAACCCAGCCTCGAGCAGTGGCCCATCTTGTCGCGCTTCGCGCCCCGAACCTGCAAAGGTCGAGACTTCCTGCTTATCGAGATCCATTCTCCAAATTTGATGCTGGCCAGCCATTGTGATGTAGAGTTGCCGTTCAACCAGATGCAAATCCCAGGGTGAACTCAACTCAATCGTCCGTGCTGGCCCTCGAAGGAAATAATCCCGCGATTGCCGGCCGGTTCCGGCAACTGTTTGGACCGTTCGGGTCTTTAATTCGACTCGGCGAATTAAATGGTTTTCAGTGTCGGCTACATAAAGACCTTCGCCATCGAGTGCCAGGCCTTGCGGGCGATGGAAACTCGCCTTGTCGAAGGGGCCATCAATCGCTCCAACCGCGCCCGTTCCAATAGTTTCGAGTAGCGTACCGTCGAGTTTGGTGATGACGATGCGGTTGTGATTTGAATCAGCAATAAAAAGGCGATCGTTTTTTTGGTCGGCAAGAAGCTTTCCGGGAAACGCCAGTGGCAAATCGCCGACCTTTGCGCGCTCGAGCGTCATCTTCAGCGGTTCTTCATTCAATTCGCCGCGCCTTCGAAACTCGTCAACGGCCTTCGCGACTACCTGATCGATAAGGTCGTAGTTCCCCTCGCCCGAAACTCCGCCGATAACGTACCCGGCCGGGTCTATCAAAACCTGGGTCGGCCATGCCCGCACGCCGTAGCTTTGCCAAACCTTGAATTCCGCGTCGTTATAGACGGGATGCTCTATCTCGTAGCGCAAAATGATGCGCCGAATATTTTCCGTGTCCTTTTCATTTTCAAACTTCGCAGAGTGAACTCCTATAACCACGAGCTGGTTTGCATATTTCTGTTCGAGCCGCTTGAGGTCGGGAATGATGTGAATGCAGTTAATGCAGCCGTAAGTCCAAAAATCCAGTAGCACAACTTTGCCTTTTAGGGCAGCAAGCGAGAGTGGCTTCTCAGTGTTAAGCCAGCCTCGGCCGCCGGTTAGTTCTGGTGCGCGCACGCGAACCTTTTCCTGAGCGGACATGGTAGAACCCCTTATTGTTTTCGAATTAGATGGATAAAAAAGAAATAAGGCCCCTGCGATAGCAATTATCCAGGTGATATGAACGCGCAAAAGGGAACAAACCGGGCGCGTAATGTATTTGTTGTTTATCAAGATAATGAATATACGAAGCTTCGTTGTCTGCCAGATTTCTCAATGTCGATACGGAGCCTTCTACTGGTGCGCGTGCGGTGTCGCTTCTTCGATTTTTCCGTCAATCATATGGTCAAGGCGATCAATTGCGCGGCGGAGGTGTGGAATCGTTATGGAGCCTCCTACCACTAGGGCGATGTTGAAGGCATCGAGGAACTCGGGCCTTGTCACCCCTGAGGTGGCGCACTGTTTGATGTGATAGGTGATGCAATCGTCACAGCGAAGCACGATTGAAGCGACCAAACCCAACAGTTCTTTTGTGCGTTTATCGAGCGCGCCATCCTCGTAAGCCTGTGTGTCGAGCGCGAAGAATCGCTTAATTCCGAGATGATTGCTGCCGAGCAACTTTTCATTCATTTGTGCGCGGTAACGGTCAAATTCATCCATTGAGAGAAACCTTTCCGCCGTATCCACAGAAGACCGACCACCGATGGCTCGAATACGAGCGACGTGCTACGTTGATGACTCGGGAGAACGTCTGGTTTTCGAAAACATTCTATCTCGCGAAGACTGTGGTTGCCAGAATGGTCACCTACAAAACGTCCGTTTAAGGCGGGCATTGCCCGCCTTCGAGTTATAATGTCTAAACAGAAACCCGCAGACCTGCGACAAATATGCACGATAAGTCCGGTAGGAAACGCCCCCTTCAAAATAATCCAGCGGGAGAGCAATCGCTGCTCGGTGGGTCAGATGGGCTCGAGGCCAATCGCACGCGCAATTTACAACTTCTGCGGGCGGGCTCATTCCAGCTTGCTGTCATCCAGGATGAGATCGCTACTATCGTGGAATGGCGCGAGCCGGCTCCGTTACCTTACGCTCCCAGATCCGTCCTTGGCGTTGTAAGCATTCAGGGCCGTATGCTGACGGTACTGAACCTCGCAACACTAATGAATGCAAAAGCGCTATCAGGCGATTCAAATTTTAAACACATTGTCGCTTTGCGTGGCGATGAGCAATTGGCGCTGGCAGCAAACGCTCTAAATGAAACAATTGTGATCGCGGAAGCGGAGCTACAAAGCGCGGAAGGGCTTTTTCTTCAAGTTTTCAAACACGGAAATGCCGAGATAAATATTCTCAACACGAAAGAATTATTTGCTACTGCACTGCACGGCCGAGAACGACGACGACGACGTTTCTAGCATTGCTGCTGGCCAATTATGTGACTAATGTACTCCCAGCGTAGGTCGGAGTATTCATGTTTAGTTTCCCTGCAAGCACCACGTTGGTATTTATCATCTGCTGTGAATGTGAAAATCTTTCCCGAATGCTAGAATCGAAATCGAGCGACAATTCGATTTATTAGGGTTCAATCGGAGCGGTTCTTTCTCTGGTTTCCACTTCTCCCTTAATCCAGGCGATTAGTTGATGCACGACCAGGCGTTCACCATCCTTGAATACCACGAACTGCGGGCGCTGATTCGGCGCGCTGCGCAAACTCCCATGGGAAAAGCGCGCGTTGATGCGCTAAAGCCTCTGGAGAATGTTGCTGAGTTGCAGAAAGAGCTCTCAGCGTTGGCGGAATGTGTGGACATACGAAAACGAGGAGCGTTCTGGACATTCACGGATCTGGGCGATCCTTCCGAAAGAATAGCGTTGCTGCGAGTGGAGGGTGCGACATTAGACGCAACCGCAATCCTTGAAATCAGGTTGTTATGCGAACAGGCAATGTCGGCGCGGGCGTCGATTCTTGCGGAGCGAGACACTTCTCCCGTGCTTTGGGCAATGATTGGAAATTTGCCGCTTGACCTGAACCGCCTGATTGCTCGTATCGCTAACAAGATCTTGCCGACCGGCGAGATTGATGATCGCGCAAGTCCTGAGTTGGCGAGAATACGTCACGAAATTGCAGCTCTGCGTTCGCGCATCACACGTATCCTGGAAAGCGTGATGCGCAAATCTGGAGAAGCAATTCAGGACGAGCTGGTAACGATTCGCAACGACCGATTTGTAATTCCCGTCAAGACAGATCACCGAGGACGCGTAAATGGTGTAGCGCATGGTTACTCCTCGTCCGGTGCTACAGCTTTCGTCGAGCCCCTGGAAACAATTGATGCTAATAACGAACTGCAGGCCCTTCATGAGGAAGAGGGGCGCGAAATTTTCAGAATTTTGTCCGGTTTAACTGAAGAGCTACGCGCGCAATTACCCGCAATTGAAACCGCTGCCGAGGCTGTTGCTGAACTTGATTTCGTGAACGCGAAAGCTGTATTTCATCAGACGTTCAATTGTGTGATACCGGAGATTGATGGTGCCAGCGCGGGCTCCTCGCCACAGTTTGTAAATGGATCTATTCTGGAATTAATCGAAGCTCGACACCCACTGCTTGAAGAAAACCTGCGCGCCTCCGGTGGTTCAGTTGTTCCGGTATCATTTTCCCTTGATCAAAAGCACAACACGATGGTGATCTCTGGCGCCAACGCCGGCGGTAAGACCGTAGTATTAAAGACCGCCGGACTCCTATCATTGATGGGCATATCTGGTTTATCGGTTCCCGCACGCGCAGCAAGGATTCCATTTTATAGTTCGGTGCTCGCCGACATTGGCGACCATCAGTCCCTTGCCGCGAACCTTTCTACGTTCACTTCGCATGTGGCAAATATCTCGCGCATGATTGAGTTGTGCGAAGCTCCCGCGCTTGTTTTGCTCGATGAGGTCGGGACCGGAACTGATCCCGAGGAAGGATCGGCATTGGGCGTAGCCGTGGTCGACCACTTCCGCCAGGATTGCGGTGCGCACGTAATGGCGACCACGCATTACAGCGGCCTGAAGATGTACGCGGCGAACGAAACGGGCGTGCTTAACGCGAGCGTTGAGTTCGACGAAAAAACGTTGCAGCCGACTTACCGTCTAATTGTAGGCGTCGCGGGCTCGTCTTCAGGTCTGGAGATCGCGCGACGGTTTGGAATCCCAGGCAAGATGATTGATGTAGCTTTGGAGTCCGTAAAAGATTCTTCGCGCCAGGCTTCGGAATATCTTCGCCGGATCAAGCGCGAGGCGGAAGAGGCGGAAGCGCTGCGTAAAGCGCTTGAAGAAGAAAGGGCCGCCGTCGCCGAGAAATTCTCTTCGCTAGATAAAAAAGCCGAAAAACAGGAACGCGCGCGACAGACCATGTTCCAGCGCGCGCTCGAGGAAACGGTAAACGCATTTGAAAAGAGATCGCGCGAGCTTATCGCCTCAATCCAGGACCGCTCCGAGCGATTAAAAGTCGAGCGTGAATCTCAACGTCGTGTGGCCGAGCTGAAACGCGAAGCACAACGAGCCACGAATGCCGGGGACAAACGTGAATCACTTTCGGGGACTCCAGCGAGCGCGAGTGCGCGCGGCGTGCGCGTTATGCGTGATGGAAAAGTGGTTCAAAAAGATGGTACCAGGCGTGAGTTTGAGACTAACGGTACGGAAGACATGCGTTATGTCGCCGGCGCTCCGCGCGAGATTGTTGTCGGTGATAAGGTTAAACTTCGCTCATTTGGATCAATTGGGATTGTAGACAGCCTGAAAGGTGATGAAGCGGAGATTCGAGTTAAATCTCTGCGTCTCAGGGAGAAGCTCGACAATCTCGAACTAGTGGAACTGGCAGTGCCAGCAAAATCGAAGACCGCAAAGTTTGCCGGTTTGCGTGGGGCCCGGGATACGGAAGTCCATCTCAAAGCCGTACAGGAAAATGGCCGCTCCGAACTGAACGTGATCGGACAAACTACTGATCAAGCGGTTGATGCGGTTGACAAGTTTCTCGACGAAGCGTCGCTTGCGAGTCTTAGCCAGGTACGTATTGTTCACGGTCACGGTACCGGCGCATTGCGTCGAGCTATCAGTGAACTCCTCAAGGATCATCCGCATGTTGCGCGCTTCACCGCTGCGCCGCAGGATCAAGGCGGTGCGGGAGCCACGGTGGTTGAGTTGAGGATCTAGGGTCTCGCGTTTCGTTACTTTCCTCTAATTGTTATGCGCTATCCACAAACATTCATCGATGATCTCAAGCGCCAGGCAGACATTGTGCGCGTGGTCCAGGACTACGTGCAGCTGAAAAAGAAGGGCGCGAATTGGATGGCGTGTTGCCCTTTCCACAAGGAGAAGACACCATCGTTTTCTGTCAGTCCTGCAAAAGAGATTTTCTACTGTTTTGGCTGCCACAAGGGCGGATCGGTTTTCACCTTTGTGATGGAGATGGAGCGCGTCTCCTTTCCGGATGCAATCAAGCTCGTGGCCGAAAAGTCAGGCGTGCCTTTACCCAAGCTGATTGATGACAGTCGCTTTGAAGCCAGGCGGCATGAAGCGGACGAGGTGATCGAGCTTAACAAATGGGCGCTTGAATGGTGGGAACACCAGCTTGAATCGAGCGGGGAGGCGCGAATCGCTCGAGACTATCTTCTTCACCGCGAGATCACAGAAGAAACAAAGAAGACGTTTCGATTGGGCTACGCGCCCGATAGCTGGGACGCGCTTTCTATTTATCTAAGACAGAAGGGCGCAAGCCAGGAGCAGATCGAGCGGAGCGGGTTAGTCGTCAAAAAAGAAGAAGGCGGCTCTTACGATCGCTTTAGAGGACGCCTGATCTTTCCCGTGATGGACGTTCAGGGGAAGCCGATTGCATTTGGCGGCCGCACGCTCCGGGATGAGGACGCGAAGTATATCAATTCACCCGAAACGGCAGCCTACATAAAAGGCCGAAATCTTTTTGGTCTTCATCTCATGCGCGATGAAATTCGGCGCAGCGAATTCGCCATACTAGTTGAAGGTTTTCTGGATCTGATCGTCCCCTATCAATTCGGAATTCGTAATGTCGTAGCAAGCCTGGGAACGGCACTGACGCCTGATCAGGCGAAACTGTTGGGCCGATTTGCCCGCAAAGTCGTGGTCAATTATGATGGCGACCCGGCGGGTGTGCAGGCAGCAAAAAAGGCTCTTGAAATTCTCCTGGCAGAGGATCTTGAAGTAAAAATTCTGGTGCTTCCGGATAATGCCGATCCGGATGAATTCATCAGAAAGTCTGGCGTTAGCGAATACCAACGGCAACGTGGCGAGGCACAACCCCACATACAATTTGTGATCGATCAGGCTGTAAGGGATCGCAAACTTAGCAATCCGGCTGATAAGGAGGCTGCGATTGATGAGGTTCTTCCCTACATTCGTGCTGTCAGCAGCCGTCTTCAAAAGCGCGAATATTTTGACATTGCGATGGACGCGCTCCGAATAGGTGATGCCGCCTTGCGGCGAGAGTTATGGCATTCAATCAGGATAGCGCGCGGCGAAGGAGCGCGAGCCGGACAAAAAATTGTAACCCGAGCGCTGGTTAAACCGACTGTGGCAGAACAGCGTCTTCTGGAGTTGCTTTTGGCTAGTGAAGAATTACGGCACGTTGTTTTGCCTAAACTGGAACTCGAAGACTACGCCGATTTGCCTACCGCTCGAATTTTTCTTGCGTTGGAGGAGGGGGAGCGTGAAGGCGCGGCAATCGATTTCGACTTTTTAACCAGGAAGACAGAGGGTGATCCAATCTCCCAGCTTTTGCCCAGTCTTCTAATGAGCGAGTTCCAAAGCTCGGAAGAAGAGCAATCTGAGGCTCGGCGGCTGACCGCCGAAAGATGCCTTGACGCCTTGCGATTGATGAAAGTGGATCGCCGCATTAGTGAATTAACATCAGAAATGGCAGCAGCCGAACGAAATGGAGAAGTCGAACGTCGCGATAGACTTTCCACCGAGCATGTGGAGTTGGCAAGGCGTAGAAGCGCGCTGTTGCCAAAAGCTGAAGCTATGCGAATTGGACACTAGGCATCCGCTTCCCTTTGTGATGCTCGTAGCAGTGTCAGCTGGTCAAGTCTTAATGATGTCCACTCTCTAGAGTTGTTTCTCACAGCCCGCGCAGTTCGTAACTCTGAAGTTTTGCCGGAGCGGAAGATAATTGAGTATCGAAGATAAAGATCGTGACGATGTAATGGAGCGTCTCCTGGAGTTGGGCGGCGACAAAAAATATCTCACGTTCGACGATCTAAATCGCGAGCTACCCGACAATGTCGTTTCTCCCGACGACATTGAAGATGTTTTGCAAAAGCTCGAAGGCTCAAATATAGCCGTCGCCGATTCCGATGAACGGCTGCTGGAGCAGGCGGTTGCGGTTGCGGTGGATGATGAGAACGGCGATGAAGATGTCGAACTCGATCTCTCGGCAGGGGCGCTTGAGAAAACCAATGATCCTGTTCGCCTCTACCTGCGGGAGATGGGGGTCGTTCCTTTGCTCACACGCGAAGGCGAGGTGGCCATTGCAAAACGAATCGAGCGTGGTCAGCTCAAGACCCAAAAATCGATTGCCCGTTCGCCTATTGCAGTTAAGGAACTCCTCAAAGTCGGAGACGAGTTAGAAACAGGCACCGCCAACATTCGCGACATCGTTATCTTCTCCGAACAAGCTGAACTAACGGGCGACGAAGATATGGACAAGGCCGAGGAGTATAAGGCCTGGACTGTTGAAGGGATTCAAAACATTCGAAAGGTCTTCAAGCAGGGACTGAAAGAATGGGAGAAATTGCGCGACGAGCAGAAGGCAACGCGAGGCAAGAAGAGCAAAAAGCTGATGCGCCTACGCCGCAAAGTTGCTCGACTCCGACTGGAGATAGCCCAGGAAATAGGCCGGCTAAACATTACCGAGCGCGCGCGGCAGCGTCTGATTAATGCGATTCGCGCGGTCCAAAAAGAGGTGCGGGATGCTGAACGCGAAATCGATAGTTTCACGGAAAGACTTAACCGAAAACGTATCAAAGCCGATGACCAAAAAGAATACAAGCGCCGCGTATCGGCTGCCAAAAAGCGGCTACAGCTAACTGAAGCAGACCACAACATAAGTACCGTTGAGATCAAACGAGCGCTCCAGGCAATCGTAATTGGTGAACAGCAAACGGGTCAGGCCAAACGCGAGTTGGTCGAAGCAAACTTGCGCTTAGTTGTATCAATAGCCAAAAAGTACACAAATAGAGGCCTCCAGTTCCTGGATTTAATCCAGGAAGGGAACATCGGCTTGATGAAGGCGGTTGACAAGTTTGAATGGCGACGTGGATATAAGTTTTCCACTTATGCCACATGGTGGATTCGGCAGGCTATTACGCGGGCGATCGCCGATCAAGCCCGTACAATTCGCATTCCAGTGCACATGATCGAGACGATCAACAAGCTTATTCGAACTTCGCGCGCTTTGGTGCAGGAGCTGGGCCGTGAGCCAACTAGCGAAGAGATTGCCAGAAAGATGGATATTCCCGTCTCGAAAGTTCGAAAGGTTTTGAAAATTGCGCAGGAACCGATCTCGCTCGAAACGCCAATTGGGGAAGAGGAAGACTCGCATCTTGGCGACTTCATCGAAGACAAGTCGATATTAAATCCGGCCGACGCAGTTGTTGCGTCCAACCTGCGCGAAATTACTGACGAGGTGTTGGCTACGCTCACGCCCCGGGAAGAGAAAGTCATCAAGATGCGCTTCGGTCTGGGTACTACCGGATCCGAGCATACCCTGGAAGAAGTTGGCCAACATTTTGCAGTCACTCGCGAGCGCATTCGGCAAATCGAGGCAAAGGCGCTTCGCAAACTGCGTCACCCGTCACGTTCTCGCAAGCTCAAAGCTTTTCTGGAAAACACACAGCGATAAAACTTCTGCCAAGCAATGGATAAAGGCGCAGAGATTTATATCTTCTGCGCCCATTTTCTTTTTATAACCGTAGCTAGTTTACTTAAAACTTAAAAACGTCGCACTTTTCGCAGTGTGATCAAACACGTAAGGATAAGTGTAGCCGGGAAATTCTATAGGACGCGTGAACTGCACGCTTGCCTGCACGCGCTGGTCCTGCTTCGTGGAGATAATGACTGCATCCGCGGGAATGCCGTAGTCCGGTGCGCTTCTTACAAGTTGGTCCTTCACCCATGAGGGGGGATGCCCCATTGCGGCAGCAACATCGACGTGGTGCTGCATCAGATCCTTGAGGAGATAAGCCTGATAGGCTACAGGGATGAAGAGGTAGCTCGCGTATACAACTAACGCGATTATTGTAACAACTAATATAAACTTTAGGCGCGCACTTCCGCGCTCAGTTGCTTTTGAGATCTTGTTCATCATAATTCCTTGCGTGTGAACGAGTTCACAAGACGTTGCGCAGCGATTGCGTCAACAGCCTGGTGCTAATCTCTTTTCCATCTACGATTCTCGGTCGCCCGATGCCTTCGAGAAGGACCCACTGCACATAGCCTCCTTCTCGCTTCTTGTCTCGCTCAATTGCCTTAATTATCGCGCTCTTCTCCAAGCCACCCGCCGAAGGCAACGGACCACATAGGCGAACCGCCCGGCTAAGCAATTCTAACTCCGATTGGTTCAGCAAGCCTAGATTTTTCGACAGCTCTCCAGCGACTAACATTCCATGGCCTACTGCCTCCCCATGACGAAAACGTCGGTAGCCGCTGACGGCTTCCAGAGCATGCGCAATTGTGTGACCGAAGTTTAAAATTCGCCGTGAATGATGATCTCGACGAGCAAGATCTTCACGTTGATCTGCCGCCACAATTAATGCTTTGAAAGCACAATGCGAGGCAATGAGTTTTTCCAGTTCCGAGAAAATCAAACGCCCTTGCGAGTTAAATGACTCCAAAAAACTGACTGTTTGTTTAAAAAGTTTGCGACTACCGACAGCTCCTTGTTTAATGGTCTCGCACCAACCCGCAACAAGCTCTCGTTTAGGTAAAGTAGTAAGCGTTTGGGTATCTACGATGACCGCGCTGGGCTGATGAAAACAACCTATGAGGTTCTTTCCTGTGGGTAGGTTTACACCGGTCTTGCCACCCACTGATGAATCGATTTGAGCCAGCAATGTAGTAGGAACTTGGATTAGGGCAACCCCGCGCAAATAGGTCGCAGCAACGAATCCCGCCAGGTCGCCCACAACTCCTCCACCCAAAGCAATTACAGCATCACCGCGATCGAGGCCTGTTTCACTGAGAAAGCGCAAGGCCCTTTCAGCCGTGCGGACCGACTTATGACGCTCGCCATCGCCCATTAACCAGGTTGAGGCAGAAAAACCACTAGCATTCAGGCTTTCTAATACCGCCGGACCGTAGAGAGAGAAAACTTTCCTGTTTGAGATAAGGACAACGCGCTGTGCCCGACTGCCGAGGCAGCCGCGCGTTTCGCTACCTACGGCGGACAGAATTCGGCGCCCAATGTTTATTTCGTATTCAAGCCGTTGCGTTCTTGTGCGAACTTGCAGCCGCGGCAATGAAACGAACTCCTTTCGCCCGGATCACTCAAGCTGGGCCAGCACAGAATTCTGTTCTTAGTTTTCGTTTGGTGCAACTCTAAGACGCGCGCATTTTAGCATGCGCTAGCATGCGGATAACCACGATCAAAATGCTTGGGAAAGTATAAACTGGAGATGAAGAGTGCAGCAGAAAAAGCGAATGGGCGCGACAAACGTGGGAGTACGTCGCGCCCATCCATATTCGTGGTCACTGTCCTCACCCCAGCAACCACTTGAGACGGAGGATTCACCAACCGTCTCTCTTGCCCCACAATATACATCGCAAGGCTTATGCCGTGCAAGAGGCGTTTATGAGAGAATATCAAGGGATAAATTCCCACTAATTCTAGTTATGACCTTAGCGAGTTGCTCAAAAACAGGGCGGCCTTGGGCTCAAAAATAGTGTAATTGTTTCAACGCGCAAGCGTAAAATTTCCTTGCCGAATCAATCTAAACCGCCCAGTGCTTTTCGAATTACGCTTGCAAGTTCTTCGGCGTGCTTTTCGATTTCGTACTGGCTTTCACCTTCGATCATCACGCGTGCCAGCGGCTCAGTCCCCGAATAACGTAACAGCAGCCTTCCCTGGGAGCCTAGTTGAGATTCTATCTGCCGAACACTATTTTGAATTGATTCGACTTCGGCGAATGGCCTCTTTGTTCTGACCTCAACGTTCACGAGGATCTGCGGAAAAGTCCGAAACCCCTCCGTTAGTTCCTGGACAGCCTCTCCCTCTTCCGTCATAGCACGCAGCAGGGCTAGGGTTGTGATAAACCCATCGCCGGCAAGGCTTAACTTAGGAAAGATGATATGTCCTGACTGTTCACCGCCCAGACTGGCACCTAGACGTAATAGCTCGTCCAAGACGTATTTGTCACCGACGGCCGTTCGCACTAAACGTAGTCCCAGCGACTGAAACGCCTGCTCCAGTCCGATGTTGCTCATTACCGTTGCCACTATCGTGTCATGAGCCAATTGCTGCCGCGCATGCAAGTATTTACCGAGGACCCACAAAGTTGCATCACCGTTTATCAGCCGACCTTTCGCATCAACAAACATGGCGCGATCAGCATCGCCATCGAATGCAACTCCCAGGTCAGCATTTTGCCTCAGAACCTCATGCTGCAGGCCCTCCGTGTGAAGAGAACCACACTCTAGATTAATATTTCGTCCATCAGGATTGTTGTTGATGGCAGTGACGAGTGCTCCAAGCCGCCCAAAGAGCTCAGGAGCAATATTTGAAGCGGCGCCATTTGCGCAATCCAGGACTACTCGGACTCCTTTTATCGATATGCCTCTTCCGATTTCGTTTGCGAGAAAACCTGAATAGCGAGCCTTGAGGTCGGCAGCTTCGTTGTTAGCAGCAATCTTGCTTGGAGTAAAGGATGGGTTCGCGGCGTTGTTTCGTTTTGCTTTTGAGAGAGCTTCCACTTGGGAAAAAACATCGTTTTCGATTAGAAGCTCAGTCTCTTCATCGAGTTTGCGCCCTGAGGGAGCGAATATTTTGACGCCATTGTCTCGATAAGCGTTGTGGGAAGCGCTGATTACTACGCCCGCGTCGGCACGCAGCGTTCGAGCAAGAAAAGCGACCCCGGGCGTGGTCATTACGCCAGCTGATTTCGACTCCGCGCCAGCGCTCGCTAGTCCCGCGACCAAGGCTTGTTCGAGCCATTCTCCTGACTCACGAGTATCTCTGCCGATTAAGATTAGCGGAGTGCGTCCTAGTTTTTTTCTGAGGTGGTTTCCAAGTGAGGCACCCACAATCCCCACTGTCGCCGCATCCAGCGGAAATCTTCCTGCTTCACCGCGCATTCCATCCGTTCCAAATAGTCTCTTCATTGTTGAAATAGGAAATCCGTCGGTGAGTTTGGACTACTGGCGATGAGAATAAGGTGCAAGCACTTTGCCTAGGTAAGGCGATCGATCACCGGGGTCAAGTCGGAGATGGACGCCGTCGCTCTTCTTTTCAGCAACTTCCACGTGGATATCTACTGCCGGATCGAGAATGTCTATCTTCGGGTCAGGAACGTTTATTTCAACATGCGAGAGATTGAAGCTTTCCGTTTTGCCGTCTAACCAGACTGTCTCCGTCATAGCTTTATGCAGTGCTTTCAGTCGATTGGATGGACCACGCAATCTAACCCGAGCCGGATTCGCGCTAACAGAGATGACTGCATACCCTTCAGGCAATTTGCCCTCAAGCTTGACCTCAACGTCGACCGATATCTCGATGATAGGCTCAAGTCGAATTGGAATCGTGGTCGGGTGGAATCCCTGGATCTTTACGTCTTCCCGCAAATCCATTTTTACGCGCTCAAGCGAAAGCCTAATGACGCGTTCTCCCGCTTTCTGATCACTGAGATCGACAGTAGCCACTAAGTCACGTGGTCCAATACGATCCAGCTTGTCTGGACTTCCTGTAAGAACGACTTCTACGCTACCGGGAGGTTCATTGCTTATCTCCAAACCATGGGGTCGGAGGAAATTGAGTTGAACGCCCGAGACACGCAGAGTTACCGGCTTATTCTGACCGGTTACCGCCAACCAGAGGGTAACCGTGATAGCGAGGGCTAATAGTTTCAAACTCCAGTCTTCGACAAACACCTTGCGCACCCACCGTTCAAGCGGGGTTGGTGGCCGCGGGGCAGTTGCTGTTTCTTCTATATCCTGGAAAGGCATATCGGAACTCTTGGGCCTCTGGTATCGGCCCCCAAACACCCACAAGGCACGAACGATTACAAAACGTCAAAACGCTCAGTTCAGATCTGGGCGAAAATCAGATTGAGGGGACCTCCTCAGTTTCTGTCTCTGATTCGCCCTGTTTCTCCGCCTGTCTTGTTTTTCCTCGCTTGGGCGAGACTTCAAGTGCTTGAGAAATTGCAGCACGGAGTTTGGGGGCGTCTAAACCTCGCTTTATTTCACCACGCTGGACGATAGAAATGAGGCCCGACTCTTCAGAAACTACCACTGCAACTGCATCGGTATCTTCCGTTACACCAAGTGCCGCCCGGTGCCGTGTACCCAATTCCCGCGACAGGCGCGGATTTAGGGTCAAAGGGAGAAAGCAGGAAGCTGCCGCTACGCGATGACGCCGGACCACAACCGCTCCGTCATGAAGCGGCGACTCAGTATTGAAAATGCTGATCAATAGGTCGTAACTCAATTCGGCATCCAACTTCACGCCGCCATCAATTATATTCTTAAGGCCGATATTCCGCTCGATGACAATCAGGGCGCCAGTCTTCGTGGAGGATAATGTAGTGGCAGCAAGGATTATTTCGTCATAGACACCTTCCCCAAATTGGCCGAGGTGCCCTCGCGTAAAAGGCATGCGAAATCGATTGCCGAAAGAGATGAGCGCCTGACGAATTTCGTTTTGGAAAAGAACGATGATGGCAACACCTATGTAAAGCAGTCCACCGCGCAAAACAAATTCAAGTGTTGCCAGGTCTTGTTTAACTGAGAGCCAGTAGAGGAGGGCAAATGCTCCAAGCGCAGCGGCCATGGGAGCCGCCCGAGTTCCACGAACAAGCTTCAAAACCGCATACACAAGCAAGAAGACAAGAATGACATCCGCGATGTTTCGCGGTTCACTAAGCCTTCCCAGGTACTCCGCGTATGGCAGTATGAACAGCATCTCTTAGTCTAAAATTACGGATTTGCGATTTGCGATTGACAGGCAGCAATATTGTTTCACCAAACCGTAATCGAAAAATCCGTAACACTTCAGCCAAAGTGCTCCGGCACAACGTCGTGCTCAGTGCTCTGGCTCTCGCGCGCAGCTTCCAGAAAGATCATTTCCACCTTGGGTTCCGCGCGCTTGATCAAATCTTCAACCTCTTCAACCGTCTGAACAATGTCACCAGTAACGAGATCATCTCGCAGATTAACATGCGCGTTGATCAATATCTGTTTTGGCGCCAGGTGCATTGTCAGGAGCTCAACTACTTTAACAACGTTTGGGTGTCCTTCAATTGCCTGCTTGATGGCCTCGACACTCTTCTGATTTGCGGCCTCACCAAGCAGCAATCCGCGTGACGAACGAGCCAGCACAAACGCAACCACCGCCAAAACCAAGCCTATGACTATGGACGCGACTCCATCCCAGTATGCGCCATCGCCTGGACCAGTGTGATGTTCGGTCAGATAAATACCCGCGGCGGCGATAACGATACCCAGCAGTGCCGCGGAGTCTTCGAAGATCACGGTCTTCGCCGTTGGATCCTTCGACTCGCGAAGATATGTAAAGAACGTTAGGCCTTCGTGGTGCGCCTCTTTCAATTCCTGATAGATTGCCAAAGCAATCGAACCCGCTTCTAAAACGAACGAAATGCCGAGTACCCAGTAGGCCCATTTCAAATTCTCTGGCGGATGAGGATTGCTAAGCTTGACGACGCCTTCGTAGATCGCGTAAGTCGCTCCAACTCCAAAGATGAAAATCGCAGCTATGAAAGACCAGAAAAATCTTTCCTTACCATAGCCGAAAGGATGCTTGCCGGAAGCCGGACGCTTATAGAAACGCAGACCCAGAAGCAAAAACACCTGATTTGTGGTGTCGGCAAACGAATGCAGTGCTTCGGCCATCATTCCCGAGGAACCTGTGATCCCAGCAGCCGCGAACTTCAGGATCGTAATCAGGCCGTTGGCAAAGAGCGCCCCGAGTACTGCCAGCATCAAAAGATTCCTTCAGGTTAGAATGAAAGCTCCGCTGGGATTATCGCGAAAAAATAGGGCTGTGGCAATGACGATTAGCATCCGGTGCTGGTAAGGGTTGATTGTTGGCACGCACATCGTGCGCATGTTTTCGCGTGCAGTCGAGCACCTTATCGGAAAGAGCAACATCCGGCCTGGGACGCGGCACGCCCGTGTGGCGAACTATGAAGCGTGAGGTTTTGTTTTCGCGAAGCGCCTGATCTTTCCGCTTTGCAGAAACCCTATCAGCTGCCCTTGAGTGTTTACTACACCGACTGAACCAACGCCGTTTTCCTTCATTAACGCTCGCGCTGAATCCAGTGTGGTGGACGGTTCGACAAAGAATCCAGGTTCCACAGGACGCATCACTGTTTGCACACTCGTCTTGCCCCAGCGCTCGCGTGGGAGCAGTTTCAAATCCTCAAGCGCCAGGATTCCATGCAGTCGGCTGTTGATAGCTACGGCAAAAGTTGTTTGGCGATGCAGAGGAAGAACCTCGTCAACAAATCTGCCGATCGTGAGTTCTGGTGTAATGGCGATCGGCGGAGACATGGCCTCGCCCACTGTGATTAGCCTTGCGTCTTTCGCGCCTTTAACAACCTTTGAGGCTGTCTCCAGCAGAAAGAGTCCGACTAGGATCGACCAACCACCCATCAAGTAAGGCTGGGACGGTCTCCAGTTAGGAGCAATAAGAATGTAAACTCCAAACAGAATAAGAGTGCCCGCGATTAGGATGCCGCATATGCCCGCCATGCGCGTTGCTTCCTTAATATTTCCACTTCGCCACCAAAGAATGGCGCGCAAGACACGACCTCCATCAAGTGGATAACCGGGGAAAAGATTGAAAAGCGCGAGAAGTAAATTTCCCGATGCGATCAAAAAGAAAACGACCACCGTCGCCTCGTAATTTCCCAACGCCGCAATCTTTGCGCCGCCAAAAGCAAGCAGGGCAAATAAAAAACTGGCTGCTGGACCGGCAACCGCAATGCGTAGCTCCGCTCGCGGATTCTGAGGCTCGGTCCGTAAACGAGCTAGCCCGCCGAAGGGATGAAGAACGATTTCTTCAATTTCAATTTCTTCTACCCGTGCCATTAATGCGTGCGAGAGTTCGTGGCCGAAGACTGAAAGGAAAAGGCCGGCGGTGGTAATAAGACCGAGGATCCATGAGGTCGCGGGAGTGAGGGGGGGGAGGCGAACATTGCCCAGCTGGATAACGTGGCTTTGGAGGTTACTCGCAATAAGCCAGACACTCAGCGCGACTACAGCAAACCAGCGATAGTCTATGCGAACCGGGATGCCATAGACGCGAGCGATTGTCAGCCGTCGTTGAAATACGCGGGTAAAAATCATAACCGTCTGAAAAATTGGTGAACAAACGCGGAGGTACGTTTTGTCCCCCCATATGTTCACCATAAACCTACTAACTTGATCTTCGATTGTTATGTCCGCCAGCTTTTACTTTTAGTACTCCCAAATCAAAATGCACCGCTGGCTCTCTGCCAATCAACTTCCCACAAGACCACCGCTTGCTCACGGTTCTTGACGGTAATCGGATCGCGTGGTTGGAGTTTGTAGCGGCTGCGAGCTGCTTTTGCAGTGGCATCACTCACCAGAATCTCACCGCCTCTAGCATTTGACTCCAGCCGCGAGGCAGTATTTACGGTATCGCCGATTGCGGTGTATTCAGAACGCCGTTCGGAGCCGATGTATCCCACAGTCGCTTCACCCGTATGCAAACCAATCCCAACACCAATTTCCGACAGCCCTTCTTGCCGCAATTCGATGTTGATACCAAGAATCCGACGCTGCATTGCCACTGCTGCGTTCAGCGCGTTAGAAGCATCCTCCGGGGTGGTAGTTGGTGCGCCAAACAGCGCCATCAAACCATCACCGAGATACTTATCAAGAGTTCCCCCGTGAGCAAAAATAATGTCAGTCATGGCCGAGAAATATCTGTTGAGCAGACCGACAATCCTCTCGGGCTGTGCATGCTCGGAGATGCTGGTGAAGCCGCGAATGTCGGCAAAGAGCACAGTTATGGTCTGGTTAACTCCGCCGAGCTTAAACGACTCAGGGTTTTCGAGCATCTGTTTGACTACGTATTCGGGCAGGAACCTACTGTAATTGGCGCGGGCTACTTCTTCCCGCGCGAGGCGCTCGTGTGCCCGAGCATTCTCAACGGCAATTGCCGTCTGCGCCGCAACGGCGCTAATCAATTCAAGGTCATCGGGCTTGAAAGCCGCAAAAGGGTCCAGGCGATCCGCGTAAATAGCACCATGTACTCTCGACTCGCCAACGAGCGGAGCACAGATGGTCGAACGAACGCCCTGAGATACAATCGAATCCACGCCTGCAAACTGCTCGTCTGACGCCGCGTCCTGCGAAAGCAAAGCTACTCGATCTTTCATCACTTTTCGCGTGATAGTGCGCCCAATCGTCAGCTTGCGAGCGTGGTTGTTGAGACTTTCATCACGAGCGCGCATCGCAATCGGATTCAACTTCACGTCTTCCGGGTTTCCGCTCCCGTTGCCTTCAGCCAGAAGGGCGACTACCCTATCGGCAGGAGTGGACCGAAAAATTATGTCAGTTGCTTTGGCAAATATGGCGTCGAGATCGAACACTGAGCCCAACGTTTTGCTCATCTCATAAAGCGCGGTGAGGATGTTTGCTTTTCGTTGCAACGCTTCGAGCACTTTGTCTCTCGCCGGAGAAGTCGCCGCTGGGGAAGTGGCTATTGCTTCGCCAGGCTTTGAGTGCAATACCGTCGACATCACATCATTGGCAGAAATGAGCAGTTGCGTATGACCTAAAGGCTTATCGTCGTAACGAACATCTGTCGTACGTTCTTCGGCCGGTTGTTCAAACCGTAACGTGCTGGCCCCGATTGTTACGCGATCGCCATTCTTTAGCCGATATTCAGAATGCGGTCCTCCGTTAACGAAGACTTTATTTGCACTGCGGCGGAGTTGCCCATTAATCACCGCGCCGTCTACCACCATGAACGAACCATCCTCGGCGGGTTTGATATGTGCGTGATAACGCGAAGCGCGTGGGTCGTCGAGTACGACGGTGTTGTCAGGCGCGCGACCTATGGTGCACACACCCTGGGGTAAAAAGTTGTGCTGCCATTGACGGCCACTTGCATCGGTGATTTTCAGGAATGCCATGACGAATGAATCGGATTCGCAAATAACGAGAGGTTTGACCTGTCGTAGATAAACTGCCGAAGATCAGCTGGCGAAACCAGCACGTGGAAAAACAATACAAAACTTTTCTTATCGATCCTAGCAGCATGGTTTAGCTGTGACAACTAAATACGTTTAGACCGAGCAACGGCTCCTTGGATTGAATATTCATCTGCCGCTCTTAAAAAAAGGATCGAGTTGTGGCCTCCCGGAAGGTTATTGTCTGCCAAAAACGTTTACCATCGGATCATTTAAGCCCGGCCAAGATCGCGATTATGTCCGCAAGGCGTGCTATACGACTTTTGTCGCAAACATTAGTAATACTGGAAAGTCAAGGTGGCAAGCTCATAGTGTTTGTCCGGCTTTTCACTTGCTAAAGTTATCCATTGGAACGCTTGACGCTTAGCAAGAGCAGTTGTTAGACTTCCACCACTTACCAGTTAGGGCCCGGCGCTTTACTGCGTCGCTCGGATTTCCCCCAGACCCGCGCGTGCGGCGCAGTCTGATTTTTTACATCAATGGAGGTGCTGCGGTGGGCTTCAAAGTCGGCCAGAAAGTCGTTTATCCAAATCACGGTATAGGTACCATCGAGCAGATTGATCAAAAGCAGATAGGCGCTAACTCACTTCCCTTCTATACGCTCCGCCTTGCTGCGAACAACTCCCTGGTATTGGTCCCCGTTTCAAATGCTGCGGAAGTCGGACTCCGATCACCTATCTCTTCGGGCGAATGCGAAATGCTTTTCAAAGTCTTAGCGGACGATTTCTCCTTTCCCGCTAACGATTGGAAGGATCGGTTCAAGGAGTTCTCTGAGAAGATGCGCACGGGAGATATCTTTGAAGCTGCGGACGTGCTAAAGCACTTGACCTATCTAAGCCATCTCAAGCCCCTTTCATTTCGCGAGCAACGGATGCTTGAGCGAGCACGCTATTTGGTGGTTTCGGAATTGGCCGCCGTTTGTCGCCAGCCGGAATGCAATATCGAACCGCGTGTAGAACAAGCTCTCACTCGCGCCTGCGCCAAGCACGATCGCCGGCCAGCCCGAGCTCGAGCAGCAGGTGCAGCCGCCGGACACTAATCCATTCCTTCAACCGGTGAGCGGGTCTCTGTGGCTCGCACGGATCGCTGATGGTTACGCCTGTGCCTCGCCCCTGGCCTTCCATGCTTCAAGCATACGGCCGCGTGTTATAATTTCTACTTGAATGCTGTATGGATGGCCCGGAGCTCATCACTACTACCTCTTTAGTCTAGAATGTCAGAACCTCCAAGTTATCTGTTAAACCTATTGCTTTTACAGGAGAGCGCCGCCCCGCCACTGGACTGGGCATGGGTCGTTTTGAAGCTTGGGCTGGTGTTGTTGCTCGTGGCTGCAAACGGTTTTTTTGTCGCCGCAGAATTTGCGCTGGTAGGCGTACGCCGCTCACGCATCGAAACACTAGCCGCTGCTGGAAAAGGCGCCGCAAGACGATTACTAAGACTGCTCAACAACCTCAACGCTTACCTCTCCGCGTCACAACTGGGGATTACGCTTGCATCGCTGGCATTGGGTTGGATTGGAGAGCCCGTGATAGCACGCCTACTTGAACGGCCGTTCTCGGGACTATCAGACGGCGTAAGGCATGGGCTCGCTTTTGCCATCGCCTTTTCGATCATAACGACGTTGCACATCGTACTGGGAGAACAGGCCCCAAAGCTTTTTGGCCTTGCGCGGGCTGAAAAAGTGGCTTTGGCGGTTTCGTTACCGATGGAACTTTTCTACCGGGTCTTTCAATGGCCCATCCGCGCTCTTGATTGGGCCAGCGTCCGCACTGTCAGATTATTCGGTCTCCAACCTTCTCCCGAGCATGCTTCGAGCTACACGGAAGCCGAGCTGCGACAGCTTATCGATCTATCTCGCGAGAGCGGTCATCTTCGTGCAGAAGAACGCCGGTTGATCCACAAGGTTTTTGAGTTTTCCGACACTTTGGTGCGCGAGGCTATGGTGCCACGCACAGCCGTCGCCGCCATCCCCAGCGGCTGCTCCCTGGAGGAATTGACGAAAGCGTTTGAGCAGCATCGCTATTCGCGTTTGCCCGTCTATCGTGAATCTATAGATGACGTAGTTGGCTTTGTGCACAGCAAGGACGTCATGCCTTTTCTCCTTTATCCTGAAAAGTTTCGTCTGGAAGAGGTTATTCAGCCCCCTCTTTTTGTGGTTGACACAGCGCGTCTGGAAGATGTTTTGCGGCAAATGCAAAAAGGAAAAACTCATTTCGGTTTTGTCGTCGACGAACACGGAGGCTTGGAAGGCATCATAACTCTGGAAGATTTGCTGGAAGAGATAGTCGGAGAGATTTCTGACGAACACGACGAAGAAGTGAATGAACAAATCACGCCCACTGGCGATAACAGATATGTTCTTGCGGGCGCGCTTGCGGTCCGCGATCTTAATCGCCGGCTCAAACTGTCCTTACCCGAGTCGGAAGCTTATACCACGATTGCCGGCTTCCTCATGACGGAAGCGGGTCATGTTCTTAAGCCAGGGGATAATGTTAACTACAACGGAATTCTTTTTGAGGTCGACCGCGTAGAACGCCGTCGCGTAATCAGCGTGCGACTCACGTTGCACGCAGATTCGAAGGCATCAAGCTCAGAGACGAAGAGTGGTAGCGCCCGTGCCGCTGGTTAATCATTCGTTAGTGCCGCTTCTAACATTTCGATTCCAACTATGGCGATGATAAAGTTGCTGGCTTGGAATAAGCGCCATTCCTTCAAAATGTGATCTGCGATATGGAGCCAAAGATGAGCTGGATTGAGGAAGTGCACGCAAGAGAGATCTTGGATTCACGTGGGAACCCCACGATCGAGGCAGAAGTCACTTTGGTCGGTGGAGAGGTTGGTCGCGCCGCGGTGCCATCCGGAGCATCTACAGGAGAGCATGAAGCTGTGGAGCTGCGCGATGGCGACAAGAAACGTTATTCCGGTCGTGGTGTTCTAAAAGCCGTCGAGAATGTGAACGAGATCATCGCACCGGAAGTTGTCGGTCTCGATTCGCTCGATCAAGCGGAGATAGATAGTGTGCTCATTAGGCTTGATGGCACCCCGACAAAGGCGAAGCTAGGAGCCAACGCGTTGCTTGCGGTCTCACTTGCCACCGCACGTGCCGCCGCAAGTTATCTCGAGATTCCTCTCTACAAGTACCTCGGTGGACCCAACGCGCGCACGCTGCCTGTTCCGATGATGAACATCATCAACGGGGGCGCCCATGCCGATAACAATGTCGACTTTCAGGAGTTCATGATCGTGCCCGTTGGCGCCGGGAATTTCCGCGAGAGTTTGCGGATTGGCGCGGAGATTTTCCATACGTTAAAGGGAGTCCTGAAGAAAAAGGGCTATGCGACGAGCGTGGGCGATGAAGGTGGGTTTGCTCCGAATCTTCGCTCTAACGAGGAAGCGATCGAGACCATACTTGAGGCGATCGTTCAAGCCGGCTACTCTGCCAGCAAAGACTGTCTCCTCGCGCTCGATCCCGCAGCCAGCGAGTTTTATGAGGGTAAGTCTTATAGGTTCAAGAAAAGTGACAAGCGAGAATTGTCGAGCGATGAGATGGTCGGATTCTGGAAGGAATGGATTGAACATTATCCGATCATCTCAATTGAAGATGGGATGGCAGAGAATGATTGGAGTGGCTGGAAGACTTTGACAGATGAGTTGGGGCAGCGCATACAACTCGTGGGCGACGATCTGTTTGTGACCAACACCGAATTCCTACGCAAGGGAATTAGGCTCGGCGTGGCAAACTCCATACTAATCAAGGTCAATCAGATTGGCACCCTTACTGAGACTTTAGACTGCATTGAGCTTGCCAAAACAAATAGGCGAACTGCTGTTATCTCTCATCGCTCCGGTGAGACTGAGGATCCGTTCATTGCCGACCTGGCTGTAGCTACGAACGCCGGCCAAATCAAGACCGGCTCACTTTCTCGTACCGACCGCATCGCAAAGTACAACCAACTCCTGCGCATTGAAGAAGACTTGAGGGAAGTGGCGCGCTATCCGGGACTCTCAGCGTTCTCCCAATTGGAAAGCGCAGTTTCAAATGCCACCAGAGAAGTCGGCGCCGCAAAAAGATAAAAGGACAACAGTCAATAAATGGCGGAAGTTCAGGAGTGCGAATGGCGGCGAGGCGAATACAGCATCAGCAATGATAACAAGTGTCTTGATATTCATCTAATCCACGACTTCATCTCTAATCAATCACACTGGGTCCAGGGTCGCAAAAGGGAGATAGTGCAGCGCGCTCTGGAGAATTCGCTGAACTTCGGCCTCTATAAAAATAACGAACAAATTGGCTTTGCGCGTGTAGTTACCGACTGCTGCATTTTTGCGTGGCTGGCAGATGTATTTATTGTGCAAGAATTCCGCGGCCGCGGACTCTCACGCTTTACGAAACGCATGATGGATCTGTGACATCAGGAGGCATTGGTTGACTAATAAGCGGGGACCTTTGGCGTTAATCATTATTGACGGTTGGGGCTATTCTACGCAGCGCGAGGGGAATGCGATTGCGCTTGCTGCAACTCCCTACTACGACAAGCTTACGGAAAGCTACCCCCATACCCTGCTCGAAGCTTCGGGCACACGCGTGGGTTTGCCTGCGGGAGTTATGGGCAATTCAGAAGTGGGCCATTTGAACATCGGAGCGGGACGCGTCATTCGGATGGACGTTTCGCGAGTTGATTACGATATCGCCACGGGGGAGTTTTTCCGCAATGAAGTCCTGGTGGCAGCGATGGACGGCGTTAAAAACAGAGGCAAGGCGATCCATTTGATGGGTCTTGTTTCTGACGGTCGGGTCCATTCATCGCAAGAGCATCTCTACGCGCTTCTTCGGCTGGCGAAACAACGGGACGTGGAGCGGGTCTTTGTACATTGCTTTCTTGATGGGCGTGACACGCCTCCCTCCTCCGCAGTCAATTACATAGATGCACTTCAGCGTGGGATTGAGCAAATACGTTGTGGCCGAATCGCGTCAATCATAGGGCGCTACTACGCAATGGATCGCGACAAACGTTGGGAAAGAACGCAGTTGGCCTACGATTTGTTGGTAAACGCCAAGGGGGCACGAAACACCGATCCGGTTGCCGCAATCCAACGCTCTTATGAGAAGGGTGTGACCGACGAATTTATCCAGCCGATTGTAATTGTTGACGCCGCTGGAGAGCCCCTGGCAACGATTAGGGAGGGCGACGCTGTGGTGTTTTTTAACTTCCGGCCAGATCGCGCTCGACAACTTACTAGAGCATTGGCGATCGCCAGCTTTCAGGAGTTTGACGTATCCGCTCGCCCGATGATCGATTTTTTATGTTTCACAGTATACGACCGAACCTTTCCGCTCGCAGTTGCCTTTACTCCGCACGATCATAAAAATGTTTTGGCAGAGGTTTGGGCAAACATTTGTGTGCGAAATTATCGTCTGGCGGAAACGGAAAAGTATGCACACGTCACATACTTCTTCAATGGTGGCGTCGAAAGAGAGCATTCCTGCGAGCGTCGCCTGCTCGTTTCCTCGCCAAAGATTGCAACTTATGATTTGCAGCCGGAGATGTCAGCTTTCAAAGTCACAGAGAACGTTCTTCACGGCATCCGGGAAAAGTTGACGGATATATTCATCGTCAATTTCGCGAATCCCGATATGGTGGGACATACAGGCAAACTCGACAAAACGATCGAGGCTTGCCAGTACGTTGATACCTGTCTGGGTTGGATCACGAAAGGCATCGGACAAGCCGGCGGCGTTACAATAATCACGGCAGATCACGGCAACGCGGAACAAATGATCGACCCATCATCTGGAGGACCCCATACCGCTCACACGACTAACCCGGTTCCGTTCCACTTAATTGACGAAACGTTGAAGGGAATAGAATTGCGCGAAGGCGGCGCGCTGGAAGATGTTGGTCCAACCCTCCTCGGGTTGCTTGGTAACGAAAAACCATCGGAGATGACTGGGCGCGACCTGAGAATTTTAGATTGACGATTGTCCTTGGCGAGTTGGTGCTGGCGAAGAATAACGGAAGATTAAGTGTTTGACCCTCGCAACATCCTGGTAATTGATTTTGGCCAGCTCGGCGATGTCGTGCTCAGTCTCCCGGCCCTGCGAGCAATTCGAAAGCGATTCCCGAACGCGCGCATAACGGTGGCGGTTGGAAAGCCAGGCGCTGATCTCGTTGACTTGGCCGGCGACGCAGATGAAACGCTGGTCGTGGATCGGGTGGCTCTACGCGACGGCTTCAAACCGGTTTCTGTTTTTCGAGTTTTCAAAATCGTTAAGGATGTCAGACGGAGAAAATTCGACTTTGTAATCGATCTTCACAGCCTGTCTGAGACTAACCTTCTGGGTTTTCTCTCGGGAGCTCCTAAGCGACTCTATTCGCGTCGTCCGGGACGCTCGCTTGACTATTTAGCAAACTTTCACCCGCGCCCGCCCGTCGAAACCGATCATGGCAAGCGACACCTAATCGATCGCTATCTTGACGTGCTATTGCCGCTCGAGATTGAAAAGGCTGATCGTCTTCCTACTCTTAGAACTCGACCAACAGACGACGCGACCCTCGAGCGGATTTTACGGAAAGCAAAAGCTGAGGCTGGCGCACCTTTAGTTGGATTGTTTCCTGGTGCTGGCCATCCGAGCCGCCGCTGGCCACTTGAGCAATTTGCCCTTCTAGCGGACTTTTTGATCAGGAATGATCAGTTAAGGGTTTTAGTTTTTCTGGGACCAGAGGAGCGCGCGTTCGCGAGGGAGATTCGTCAACACTTTCCTCCGTCAATTGTAATTCTCGATCATCTCACCATACCGCAGTTGGCTGCGGCTCAGGCGCGTCTTGCTGCTTTCGTTTCAAATGACACTGGACCTATGCATATTGCTTCGGCCGTCGGCACGCCGGTGGTGCTTCTGCTTGATAGACGCGCTCCGGAAAGTTATTTGCCGCAAGGCGATCGGCATCGGGTGATATACAACAGTGTGATCGGAGATATCACGGTCGAGGAAGTCTATGCTGCTACCCGATCAATTGTTGCTTCTGGTCGGACGGCAACACTCTTCGCAAGTTGAGCAGGCATGATCCTGTTAGAACTCTGCGATTTATCACACTTAGAACATTCTAGAAATAATGAATAGCATCAACAGAACAAGTCGCATGTTTTTGGTGAAGAGCCTATTAATCGCTCTTGTGGTTGTATCCGGTCTGCTGTTGTTTAGGCCGCTGATCACGGGAAAAGCCAAAGACAAAAATCAGAAAGAACAACAGAAGCAGCCCACCGTGTCTGATACGAAGCCTCCTCCTTCGGTACAGATCAACGAGTTGGCTAAACGAATTGACACCGCAATCGATGAAAGTGAGTTTGCTCATGCGCGCTGGGGAGTATCTGTGGTGTCCATGTCTGACGGAACTACACTCTACCAGCGGAACGCCCAAAAACTTTTTACGCCAGCTTCCAATATGAAAGTCTACACCACGGGAGTTGCACTCGACTTGCTCGGCGTTGACTATCGTTGGCGGACTTCAGCTTATGCTAACGCGCCGCTCGAAGCCAACGGGACAATTCAAGGCGATCTCATACTCTACGGACGCGGTTCGCCTGATCTCGTATCCCGCGGCAGAGATGAGAACACGGGTTCACTGACAAAACTCGCAGACGATCTGTACGCCCGCGGTGTCAGAAATATAAGCGGGAATGTAATCGGCGACGAAAGTTACTTTCGAGGCGACCCTTTGGGAGATGGTTGGCAGTGGACGGACATGCAATGGTACTTCGGCGCCGAGGCGAGCGCGCTGTCAATCAACGGCAATGAGGTTGATGTTAACCTGGTTCCTTCCACCGACTCCAAAGAAGCGTCAGTTGTAAGAACAACCGACACTCAGGGTTATGTAACTGTTCAGAACCGCCTGGTAACGGGAGAGGGTGGTACTCGTTCGACAATCGGCGTGCACCGGGGCCTTTCTGATAACAACATTCAAGTTTGGGGAGAATTTGCTCCAGGCTCGAAGGGCTTCGGTGCTCGTCTGTCCGTGCATCGTCCGGCTCTTTGGGCGGCCAAACTGTTTGTCGGTGCGCTGAAGTCGCGTGGCATCACAATCGAAGGCGAAGTGGAAGTGCGGGACTCGCGGATGCCGCAGAGCAAAAGGTTCGATCCAGCGCGGGCGGTTGAGTTGGCATCGGTGACCAGCCAGCCGCTGGGTGAGATCGCAAGAAGGACGAACAAGGAGAGCATCAATCTCTATGCTGAGTTGATTCTCCGAACTCTCGGTCGTGAGCGCGGGGAGATGGCCAATTTTGGGGAACCCAGCGGAAGAGAGCGGGGAGATGACGAGGCTGGACTGGCTGTGATTCGCTGGTGGCTGAACCGGGCTGGCCTCTCGACCGAAAAAATTGCGTTGCACGACGGCTCAGGTTTATCCCGACTGGACCTCGTCACACCAGAGTCGACCGCGCGACTACTACTCTCTCTTTCAAAAACTGCCTCTGGGCAGGTTTTTAAGCAGACCTTGCCAATCTCAGGGCGGGATGGAACGCTCGCTGGTCGGCTGAAACTACTTGTTGATCGCGTAACCGCTAAAACCGGCTCCTTGACGTATAACACCACTCTGTCCGGCTACCTGGAGACTTCTAGGGGCGAACCGTTGGCGTTCTCGATTATGTGCAACGACCAGACAAGCAGAGCCGATACCACGAGGCTTATAGACCAGATTGTCACACTTATCGCTAGCTTTCCTGACCTTCCGCCTGAAAAGGGGCAAAAATCTCAGTAATTTCCCACCCCAAGATAATGTTGGCTCTAGACAAACACTGTTAATCCCGTTAATATTGCGATGCGGTGCGGCGGTTAGTCCAATCTATCTGAAGCATTCGCGGCCTCACGAGTTAACAACAGCCCCTACCCTCTCGTTTCAGGAGCTAAATCAAATGCTAAGACGGATTGTTAGTTTTACTTTAAGTGCCTTGGCACTGTCGGTTTTCAGCTCAACCACCTTCGCTCAGTCAAACCTTACCGCTAAGGCAAATGTGCCCTCGGGATCGCGTTCCACCGCTTTGGTTGAAAGCGATCGCATTAGGGACGGGCTGGTAGGCCCAGTGAGAAGAGTTAGGACCGAGATTGCGAAATTATCGAATGAGGGTGGAAGGCTAATGGAGGGCAAGCACGCTGTTCTGGAAGTTGTGGCATACGATATTAAGGGCAACAAGGTCGAGAATCAGTACTTTCCCATGGCCGGAGCGAACCTCACCGGCAAAGAAGTTTACAAATATGACGACAAGGGAAACATCAGTGAGATGACTCTTGTGAAGGACGATGGCACTTTGTTGAGCAAAGAATTGTACAAATACGAGTTTGATTTCGCGGGCAACTGGAACAGAATGACTTCCTCCGTTGCGGTCATCGAATCAGGAAAATTGTCCTTTGAGCCCAGCGAAGTAACCTATCGTTCCATCATGTATTACCTTGACGAAAACATGATAAAAATGGCCCAGCCGGGTGCACAGCCGGGTTTGCCATCTTCAGTGCGCGCCAACTCCACTGCAAGCTCGAATGCGGACCCCAAAGGCACGGGGCTGATCCCAAAGTCTTCAAGCAGCAATACTTCTACTTCGAGTCAGAAGTCTTCACCTTTACCGGGTTCAACGATCACCGCCGACAAACTGAGTAACATGGGATCGGTTGAAGTGGTAAATGCGGGAACAAACTCAAGTGCTCAGGCTCCAATGATCAAACTTGATTCAGAGCCTCCGCCGCCGTCTCCCGCGCCAAAGCCAATCCTCAAACCTGTCTCGGGTGGTGTGCTTAACGGCACTGCAATCAGTTTACCGTCACCGATCTACCCCGAATACGCAAAACGCATGAGAATGTCAGGTTTGGTTACGGTAGAAGTAGTTGTCGACGAAACAGGAAAAGTAATTGCCGCACAGGCCGTCAGCGGACCCGCCCCCTTGCGGGAGGTTTCTGTGCAAGCGGCTTTAAAGGCGCGATTCTCTCCGACGACACTTTCGCGCCAGCCTATAAAAGTGTCTGGCGTAATCAACTATAAATTTGGACTCGCGCCATAATACTGGCAAGCTTAACGACCGTTTGACGTCTTTCCCGTTCTAATCCCCCGCCGAAATCCTCTCTCACTATTTACAGGAGTCAATCCGATGCCATTAACGGGACACCTCAGCGACCTTTCACTTTCAGAATTGATTGAGTTTTTCTGCAATCAACGTAAGACAGGACGACTCAAGGTTCTTTACTCACAGGGCGAGGGTTCCTTTTATCTGCAGACCGGCTCCGTAGTTGACGCACGTATTGGGGTGCTGCGGGGAATTGATGCCGTCTACTATGCGCTGACTCTTCCAAATGCGAATTTTGAATTCGGTGATTCCCAGGAACCAATAGAGCGCACAATCAATCAACCGTGGGCGCAGGTTGTGCTTGAGGGTTTACGTCGCCTCGACGAAGGGGTTGTTCCTTCTTCCGCCTTTCCCCCGGGGTACTCGGATCCGAGCAGCGTGCCAGAACCAAGTCCTCAGGAGCCGGCGTTTGCTGAGCGCGCCTCTGTTGAGCCCGCGTCTACCGAGGCCGCGTTTGCCGAGCCTGCGTTTGCCGAGCCGGCAAAGAGACGGCCCGAGCCAGCATTTCTTTCCCTCCAGTCTCCAGAATCAACGAGCACGCGAAAATTCTTCATTGCAGGTGCAACCGCTCTAGCTGTGATTGGCAGTGTTGCCGCCATCGGTTTCCCCGCGGGTTGGTATGGGCGTACCCGAACAACGGCGGCTGCTAGCCAAGCAGAGAGTCAAACAGCAACTGCAGACTCGACAACCGCGACCTCCACGTCAGCCGTTGACGAGCTTTCAAAGAATCAGCTTGCAGAGCCTTCCGCATCAAGCGAACCAAGCGAAGGCGGCAACGATGCAGCTTTAGCTGCCAAGCGACAGCGGGACAAGGAAAGGGCCAGGGCGCGTGGGGAGAGGGCGGGTAGCCTTAATCAGCCCACGGCAAGCTTGTCATCCACGTCAAAGAACGCGGCCGCTGAATCAGCCAAGCCAAAGAAAGTTTCCGTGACGGTTATGTACGATGAGTCGGGTCGAGTTACACAGGCATCCGGAGGAGACGCAACTGCTGTTCGCATTGCACGTCAGAAGCGCTTCCCACCAGGAAAAGCGGGGTCGGCCACCGTAACGATTCCGATAAACTAGAAAGCAAATAACGGTTAAAGGTTAAGGGGTAAAGGGAAACATTCCTTTACCCCTTTGTACTTCTGTGCTTGTCCTGGTTAATCGTCCACTCCGTGACCACGTCAAACTAATTGCATTATCTCCTCGTCTCCTAAAACAGCAGACGCCTGTTTGGCTCGATCATAAATCCGACTGACGCGATCTTCGCTCGCCTCAATACCGCGCTTCTCAAGCCAGTAGATCACATTTGACTTGCCACTCATCGGTCCAATTTCGACAACTTGTTCCAGGCCAAACAGACCAGCTGGAACACCCGAATAAACCATATCGGCCAACTGCCGATCACCTTTTTTGTAGCTCTTAATTACCGCCGCCGCGTGGACGCCCGTCGCCGTGCGAAAAGCATCACGACCAAACACTGGATAGTTGTATGGTATGGCCCAATCACAGGCCTTCGACGCCGCCGCACAGTACTCGCCCAGACGAGATAGATCATTCTGAATCCAGCCCATCAGTTTCAAATTGACGAGCAACTGATCCATTGGCGTGTTCCCGACTCGCTCGCCCATGCCCAGGGCCGAGCCGTGAACTTGATCAGCCCCGCCTTGAATTGCAGCTATTGAATTGATCACGCCAAGACCTCGATCCTGGTGCCCATGCCAATCTAGTCTGATATTGCCACCCTGCTCCTCGATGATGGCTTTTACAAACTGAACAACAGCGCGCGCGCCGTCTGGAGTGGAATGTCCGACAGTGTCGCAAACGCAAACGGCCTTTGCCCCGCAGCGGATGGCGGTGGCATAGAGCGCACGAAGAGTGTCCGGGTTTGCGCGCGTTGTATCTTCAGTGACATACATTACCGGCACGCCTTCACTCACGGCGAATGTCACCGCATCTTCTGTCAATTGAAGTAGCTTATCCAGCGTCCAGTCTTCCGCAAAAAATCGTATCGCGGAGGAACCAATGAAAGTGCAAGCTTCAATCGGAATGCCAACACGGTGCGAAATTTCAATTATCGGAAGAATGTCGTTGCGGTGAGTGCGCGCGGCGCAGTTCGGCCGAATTTTCAACTTCTTTTCGGCTATCTCACGCGCCATTATCTCGACGCCGGCGGCATGAGTTCCGCCCGCCCCCGGCAACCCGATGTCAGCGGTGTCAATGCCCAATGCGTCCATCAGATGAAGCATCTCGATCTTCTGTTCCACGGTCGGCTCGCTCACAGAAGGCGATTGCAATCCATCACGCAAGGTTTCGTCGTCAAACCCTATGTAACGATTGGGAGAACTGAACGCGGGATCGATTGTGTTCCAATCGTAAACTAACTCATCAAGGGACACTCCAAAAACCTCCAGCGCTCTGACTTTGTTTCTTAATTACAGGTTCAGACTTCCCGAGTTCGAGGGCCAATCTTAGGTTGTTGTTCTCTTGAACTGAGAAGCCAAAGACTAAAAACACTCAAACTCGCGGAGAATAATTTGATTACAGCAACCGGGTGTAGTTAATGTCAAGCGACCTATTCCTCGATGTACTTTTGACGCCAAGCGTCGCTCTGTTATAGCCTCTGACGCGTTTCACCGACTAAATTTCCGGTTCTCTTCTGTCTACTTTGAACCAGCAATCTTCGGCTCAAGTTAAGACCATCGCGTTAGGATCCGATCGCCTCGCGAAGATTTTGGCTGTTCGCGCTACTATCGCCCGGCTCGCGGATTTAGATGCCTCCTGGGCTGACGCTAATGTGCTCGCGCGCCCCGTAGAGACAAATGTGCCTTCGATGCCGCTGAATGATTGGGAGTTGATGCAGGGCGCGCGTGAAAGGGCATTGGCGATCCGAGATCAACTCTGGTCGCAGCGAATAGAGGCCGACATTTACGTTGGACTTGAGGGTGGATTTCATTCAATCTCGATTGAAGGGGAGTGGCATACGTTTTTGCGAGGCTGGGCTTACGCCACTAATGGTAAAAGCGGAACCTTTGGCTCCAGCCCTTCAATTAGTGTTCCGCGATCACTTGCAAAAAAAGTTATTGAGGGGCGTCGCGAACTCGGACTCGTGATTGATGAGATGGCTGGGACACAAGATGTCCGTAGCCGTCAGGGTGCCTGGGGCATTCTCTCCCGCGACCTGGTCACACGCTCTATGAGTTTCGAACTGGCGCTGATCGCGGCCTTCGCACCGTTCTACAATGCCGAGTTGTATACTGATTAACGTTAACGCTAGCTTGGTGAAGCAAGGCAATTATGAACTTCGCTGATTTTAGGCACGGCGAAAGACGAATATGGAAGAGATGATGGCCCAGGGTAACGATGAATCGCTGCCCCACTTGCATAATATGCCGGGCTGGATTGAAGTGATTGCCGGCTCGATGTTTTCGGGAAAGTCTGAAGAACTGATACGACGACTTCGGCGAGCGAAAATTGCACGTCAGAAGGTTCAGGTTTTCAAACCGGAAATCGATTCGCGATTTTCACAGGACCACATCGTGTCCCACTCAGAAATGCGGCATGAGTCGGCAAACATTCGCAGTGCATCCGAGGTGTTGGCGAAAGTCGAAGCTGACACTGAAGTGGTTGGAATTGATGAGGGTCAATTTTTTGATAACGCTTTAGTGGATGTTGCAACTCAACTTGCGAAGAGAGGTGTCCGTGTAATTATCGCCGGCCTGGACCAGGACTACACCGGCAAGCCCTGGGAGCCTATGCCCCAACTTCTCGCCATCGCCGAATACATAACCAAGACCCACGCCATCTGCATGAAGTGTGGCCAGCCGGCTAACTACTCACAACGTATTTTCGAATCGGAAGAGCGCGTTGCCGTCGGCGCAGCAGGTATGTACGAAGCCCGCTGCCGCCGCTGCTTTGTTCCCCACGCGGATGCCCCGACAGTTCATTCAGAATGATTGAAGAGAATTGAAACTAAATCTTGTTTAAGCGTGCCTTGAGCTTCAAGCTCCGAATTAATCGGTGAAGATTGTTGGGGTGGCACTCCCAATAACTTTGCGGCCTCGCGGACGTTTCCGGGCCAGTCATACGCTCGCAAAGTGTTACGTGCTTTCGAGGGTTCCCACTAGCCATAATAATGGAGCTCGATAGTCAGTAAGAAGCTTTACAGGCCGCGCGAACTTCAATAGGCTAACGCAGTTCCAGCGAAACATGCTGAGCGGGGCCATTGTCTCTAATGAGCCGACCTATTTCAAGATCTGCGCATAAATGGAAGGAATAGCGAAGGTCCACCTTCGTTTCGGCAGGCCCGCCTCAATCAGATACGACGAAATCGATTCGATGTGGCATTTATACATTTGCCCCATTCACTTTCGCTCGTAGCCGACAGGCAACGCTTTGGCCCATGTTTCCGTCTCAACGCAAGAAGTCTCTCCATCATCGTTCTACCAACCAGTTTAGGCTTTAACTTCCAAGTCTCCCGAAGGATCAAGGGTGATCTCGCGGTAACTTCCGAGGGTGTCTCCCCGCGGCGGTCTCCCCGCCAACCATCTTTTCACTCAGCGTGGAGTGCGGGCTGGTGTGAAGCGTACTAAGAGTGCCCAAGGTGCTCTTAAGGAGAAATGCAATGAAGAAACAAGCTTTTGTGTTAACACTCGCGATACTGCTATTGACGCTTATGGTACCAATGGTGATCCTAATCAATGCTGAGGCTAACAAGAAGACTTCGGACGGACCAGGGCAGTTTAACGACTTTCAGCAGGGAGAAACCGGTCAGATCCAGGCCGGTGACTATCGTCTCTCTGGGCCCTACACCCACAAAAATCTGACCATCTTTCTTGTTCATGGGAAAGACCTTCTGGCAGGTAAAACTTTCCTGACGCTGCAAGAGGCACTGGAACAGAAGAAACTTGTCGTCTATGAAACGAAGGACGTCAATGAACTTTCCATTGAGAACCTGTCAAAATGAAGATGTTTACGTTCAGTCCGGCGACATCGTAAAGGGTGGACAACAAGATAGGATGCTGGCGGTAGATCTGATAGTGCCGCCGGGATCGGGCAGGATGCCTATCGCAGCGTTTTGCGTCGAGCGCGGAAGATGGAGTGGACGAGGTAACGAGCGCGCCGGCGTTTTCAGCAGTTCCTCTGACGCCGTAGCGACGAAAGATATCAAGCTTGCAGCCAAACGTTCGAATTCGCAGAGTGGTGTTTGGGAAAGTGTAACCGTCGCCCAGGACAAGCTGAGCCAGAATGTAGGCACGCAAGTTAATTCAACAGTTTCTCCGTCGAGTCTTCAGCTCGCTGTTGAAAATAGCAAAGTCCGGGAGAATGCTGAGAGTTACATTAAAGCGCTGGTTAAGGTTGTAGACGGGAGTGACAACGTTATCGGATATGTTTTCGCGATAAACGGTAGGGTGAACAGCGCCGACGTTTATGCGTCAAACGCGCTCTTCAAAAAGCTCTGGCCCAAGCTGCTCAGCGCTAACGCTATCGAGGCTATTGCTGAAGTTCAACCAGGGAAATTTGATCCGCCCAAAGCAGAAACCGTGAAAACATTCCTGTCGGAGAGTGACAAAGCCAAAGCCAGTGAGAAAAAAGTGAGCGCGCGCGTCGGATTAGTCACGCGTGAAGACGACAATAACATCGTCTTCGAAACTCGTGACCGTGCCCAGAATGACGCGTGGGTTCACAAAAACTACATCAAGAAGAATTAAGACCAGGGGAAAAGGGGAAGGGTAAAGGGGGGAAAGGGCAACGGGTAAGAGGTTGAAGTCTGGCCCCCATTCTCCTTTACCATTTCCCTTTCCCCTTGACCCCTTTCCCCCCTTCCCCTTTCCACCAAACGTTATTCGCCTCCCGGCGTGGCTTGAGCGAACTTTAGTTCGAACTCTTCATGAACGTGTGAGCGAGCCGCCTGTTTCCCTCTCTGCCCGCGCGTGTTATCCTACGGGACGCCCTCCAAATTACCCCCCTTTTTGTAACAGAGCAGGACGCTCAAGTTCCGCGGAGACACTGTATGAAAATTGCTAACTTCTATCCCCGGCGCGCTGCGAGTCTGGACACGCCGGTCTTGAAAAAACAACTATTGCTCTCTGTTCTGGCAATCAGCCCGCTTATCTTCGGAAGCGCTTGTCAGAAAGTGGATACAAACGCCAATACAAATCTGACGGCGAATGCCAACACATCTCCTGTCAGCGCGAATACGAATCTTTCTCCGGCCACGGGTTTAGTAATCGCAGCGCGCGAGCCTGAAAAGTATCGCGCGACTCTGGTGTTCAGCGCTGAAACTGAAGGAGGACAAAAGACTGTCGGTATACCGACGTTGTCTGCCGAAGTTGCACGCGATGGCACCGACCGCAGAGTGTCATTCAAACTTCCGGATGGTTCTGATTTGATCTACCTCGAGCAGGGCGGCAAGCACATTGTTATTGCTCCCAGCCGAAAACAGTACGCGGAATTGACACCGGAAGCCACCGGTTTTCAGCTACAAAAGCTGATGACGCCAGGCCAACTCGTTTCATACCTGGAGAAATTGAAAGGGGTCGAAAGAGTTGGAGACGACACGGTTAATGGCCGCACGGCGGATAAGTATCGTTACGCTACTACGACGAACACCTCCAGCTCCGCGGGCCAGGTTAAGACTGAAGCTTTCGTCTTCGTCGATAAGGATACTGGGCTGCCGCTCAGATCCGAGCTGTATACAGAAGCTAGCGGAAGTGTACAGGGAGTGAAGGGCGCGAAGATTGTCGCGGAGATGCGCGAGATCAGCACTAACGTCCATCCCTCGCTGTTTCAGATTCCGGCGGGACTAAACAAGGTGCCACCCGAGCAAGTTCGCTCTCAGATCGATGCGTTTACCGGCACGGTTGCGGCCGTAATCAAAGCGCTGCTGAGTAATATGACTACGCCGGCTACTACCTCCAGTGCGTCTCCCGTCACGGCGTCGCCCTCACCGTCAACGTCGCCGTCTCCACGAGCCACAAACTGAGAAAACACCGATGAGATACTTACTTATCCTTCTTTTGGGACTGGTTATTGGCGGGTCAGCGGCAATCTTTTTTCTCGGCACGCCGCGAGCGAAGGCCGTACCAGGCGCGCGCGTTCAGGCGCCCGCGGCTGGTGGCGATCCGGCGGGGACAGTCGTAGTTTCGCTTAGCGAGAGTTTTCTTGATCAGCTGTTGGGTACAGTCTTTCGCGATCTTGGCTCACCAACATTTAATCTTTCGTCAAACAATCCTCGTTCTGAGTTGGCCGCTATCGAGCCCGCTGCGTTTCAGGGCGGCTGCACCAACAGGGTGACGGTGGCGGCGGAGGGCAACAACGTGAAAACAAAGGTCCAGTTTGCGGGTGGTAACATTACCGCCCCTCTGGTCTTTAGCGGCGACTACAGTTTGCTGGGAAACTGCATGCAGTTTAAAGGCTGGGCCCAGACGAGCATTCAGCTCTCGTTTGATCAGCCCAGTCAAACTTTGTACGGACGGGTGAATGTTGAAGGGGTCAACCTGGAGGGTGTTGCGCCGTTTGCGAACAATTTCGTTACGGTGTTTGTTCGCAGTGCAATCGATCAGCGCATCAATCCCCTCGAGGTATTACGGCCATCGCAGTTGCAATTACTTATTCCGGTGAAGGGAAGCAACGGGTCCGTAAAGGCGCAAGTAAAGGATGTGCGTGCGGAAGTGCAGGATGGGGTTCTTCGACTACACATCACGTACGATTTCAGTGGAGCGAAAGAACAGGTTTAAAGGTCACCAATAAGTGACATGGCGCCCTTACTCCTCAAGGGGTAATGATCTCAGGTGGTACCGGTGTAATCAGAGTTGGGTTATCTGCCGCTATGTCGGTCTCATTCGGTATAGCGATTCCGCTCTCGGCAAGCGTGCGCTGGCGTTCGAAGTGGTCCACGATTTCCTGTGCGGTTTTCTTTCCTACAAAGGGTGTCAACTCTGAAACCGCGGCCGCTGCAACTCGCTGAATGGAACCAAAGTGTCGCAGCAAACGGCCTTTCCGTTTTTCGCCCACCCCAGGGATCGCCGAGAGTTCAGACGTGAAGTCCCGCAACTCCCGCCGCTTTCGATGGTAACTTAAAGCGAACCTGTGTGTTTCATCGCGAATCATTTGCAGCAGCCGAAGAATTAATGAATGAGGGTCGAGATAGATAGGCTCGTGCTCGCGACCTTTGACCAGCAGATACGAAACCTGATTGTGGCGTAACGGAGGTTTCACGACGCCCACCATAGCCACCGCTTCGAGATCTAGTTCGCTCATAGCGTCAGCGGCGGCATTAAGCTGACCTTTACCACCATCAATCATAATTAGATCGGGCAAAGGCTTTCCCTCGTCCAACAACCGGCGATAACGTCGGATGACTGCTTCGCGCATCGACGCCACGTCATTAGCGCCTTCAACCGTTTTAATCCGAAACTTACGATATTCCGCGCGGTTCATCTTGCCGTTATCGCACACCACCATTCCGGCAACATTCTCAGCGCCCTGTATATGCGAAATATCAAAGGACTCGATACGCGCCGGAAAACGCGGCAGCTCGAGCGTCTCCTGCATCTCCTCAAGCACGAGTTTCATATCGGGCTTAAGAACGCGGAAGCGCTGCTCAAACGCGAGCTTCGCATTCTTCTCGCCCAAATCAATCAGGTCGCGTTTTCCCCCTCGCTGGCTATATTGAATTTTAACCCGCCGTCCTTTTCGGGCAGTCAGTGCTCTTTCCAGTAACTCGCGATCAGCAAAATCGACAGGGACGTGAATTTCCCTTGGCACATAGTCTGTCGCGTAATACTGGGCCAGCACTTCGCCGAGAAACGATGCCGGATCGAAATCATCCTCGGGAAGGTCTTCCCAGAAGAATTCCCGCCGTCCCACGATGTGGCCTTCGCGCATCGTGAAAAGTTGCAAAGCAAGACGCGGCCCTTCCCGGTAGTAAGCGAAGATGTCCACGTCGCGATCCGGCGAGGTAGCCATTTTCTGTTGTTCAGAAAGTTTGATTACCGTCTTGCGCAAATCGCGATACTTGGCCGCCATCTCGTAACGCAGCTCGCCAGAAGCCTGATCCATGCGCCCTTCGAGCGTGTCAGCGAGTTCCGTATTTCTGCCTTCAAGCAGCAAACGCACGTCACGGACTGCTTCCTGATATTGTTCGGCGGTGCAGAGTCCCTTAACGCATGGTCCCAGGCAGCGCTTGATATGATATTCCAGACACGGGCGCGGCGCCTTGCCATCGATTTCGATATCGCAGGTGCGAAGCTGAAACGTTCTGTTAATTACATCGATGGTCTTACGCGCCAGACTTGCCGGCAAAAAAGGTCCGAAGTAAAGTGCGCCGTCGCGTTGAATTCGCCGTGTGATAACGGCTTTCGGGAAGGGCTCGTTGACCGTTAGTTTCAGATGCGGATACGACTTGTCGTCCTTTAGATTGACGTTGTAACGAGGCTTGTGTTTTTTGGTGAGGGTTGCCTCCAGAATTAGGGCTTCGACTTCATTGTCAGTGACGATGACTTCAACATCGGCGATCTGTTTTACAAGCGCGTCGGTCTTGCGATCGAAAGGCCGAGCTTGAAAGTAGGAGCGCACACGGCTGCGCAGCCGCTTCGCCTTGCCGATATAAATGATTTTGCCGGCGCTGTCCTTATAGAGGTAAACGCCGGCGGAAACTGGAATTTCCTTGAGCTTTTCGGCTAATGTCACTGATTTATTACTACCGCTCACTGAACTTTACGCTTACATTCTAACGCACTATGCAATGAAAACCACGAGGGTACATAATCAGCACTCAACTCAGAAAAGCTCATGGTTGGGAAGGGCACTTGCCCCCGCTCTTTCAATTAAATCATTTGGGATCATTCCGCGCTTCGCTCTTGGCGGGGTAAGCCCACTTCCCAACTATAAGATTTCAACCGAGATTTAATTATGCTTTTCCCCTTTGACATAACTGACTATAGAGATTTTGATTGCGTAGGTTTCGGATTGAATGCAGTCGATCATCTGATCGTCGTACCGGAATATCCGGCCTTTGACGCAAAGGTTCGATTGTTGAAGCACCAACAAGGTGCGGGTGGGCAAACCGCTACGACAATGGTTGCTCTGCAACGATTGGGCCTTAAGACAGCTTATGCGGGACGATTCGGCTCAGACACTAATGGCCAGTTTGGTTTGCAGGCTCTTAAGTCAGAAAGTGTCAACATCGAATTCGTGGAAGTGATTGAAGGCGCGCGAAACCAGCTTGCATTTATCATTATCGATGCGCGGAGCGGAGAGCGCACGATCATTTGGGACCGGGATGAACGATTAACTTACCTCGCGGATGAAGCGCCCGTGAAGTTGGCTTCCCGCGGACGAGTGTTACATCTTGATGCTCACGATCCTCCCGCGTGCGCGCGCATGGCCAGAGCTGCCCGTTCTGAACACACAATTGTTTCCGTAGACATTGACAACATCTACGATGGTCTGCCAGAGCTGCTGCCGCTGGTCGACATTCTTATTACCTCCCGGGAGTTTCCCCATAGATTGACAGGTATTGCTGACGAGCGCGCATCACTCGTGGAACTCAAAGCTCGCTACGGCTGCGGGATAGTTGGCATGACACTGGGAACGCGTGGCGCGATGATTTATTGCGACGGTCAGTTCCTTGAATCGCCCTCCTACGAAGTGCCCGGTGGATGCCGTGACACTACGGGTGCGGGGGACGCATTTCACGGTGGATTCCTTTACGGACTATTAAGCGGTGAAGATGTCGAGATGAGCCTGAGGCTGGGGAATGCCGTCGCTGCTTTGAAGTGTCGCGATCTGGGCGCCCGTACAGCGCTACCTGATCTAAACGAATTAAGTAAGGTTTTCAGCCCTAAAACCTGAAGGAGCGCTCTAGTGGATAAGTTGCTTCTGCCAGTTCTTCTCGGCACAAATCGAAAAAAGCGAAACAGCGTGCTTCCTGCCAGATGGTTGCTGGGGGAGATGGCGAAGAGAACCGAAATTCAAACAAGACTATTCGATACAAGTGATTTTGCCTTCCCTCATGATGACTACGGCCAGGAAATCAAAGGCCTCTTCCCGGAATGGAGAGACACGATAATACGGGCAGACGGATTGGTAATAGTTTCACCTGAGTACAATCACGGTTACCCCGGAGTATTGAAAGCCGTCCTGGATTTACTCTTGAAGGAATACATCCACAAGGCGGTGGCGTTCGTGGGAGTTTCAGCCGGTCCGTGGGGAGGTACGCGAGTGATCGAAGCCATGGTACCGATGGTCAGGGAGTTAGGCCTGGCGGTTACGTTCACCGATCTAAACTTTCCGTTTGTACAAAAGACTTTTGATAAAGATGGCAAGCTTTTGGATCCAGCTTTCGAAGAGCGAGCAAAAGGTTTCCTGGATGAGCTGGTCTGGATGAGTCGCGCGTTGAAATGGGGACGTGAAAATCTGCCATCGAAGCACCATCCGAACAAAGCGTTCTAATCACTGCGAGGACTTGAGGGGTCGCGGCTTCGCCGCCCGATGACCCTGGTTTTTCAAATAATGGTTCTTTGAACCTAACTTGTTACGCTCTCGTGGGCACGGCTTTAGTCAAATGTTTGCGGAAAAGATCAAGCACGCGCCTCCAGGCATCAGCCGCCGCTTCACCGTCATAAACCTCAGGTCGTGTGTTGTTGAAGAAGGCATGGTCGGCATCGTAAGTGACGACCTCCAGCGGCAATTCATATTTCCGGGCCATCTCTTTTAACCCGTTAACTTTCTTAGGATTTATCCACGCGTCGCGTTTGCCGGCGATGAAAAGCGTAGGTACTTTCAATTGCTTGAGCACATCTTCATCAGGTATGTCCCCGTAGAAGGGAGCGGCAGCGGCAAGCTCGTCTATCTCGCAAGCAGCACGCAATGCAAATGTGCCGCCCATGCAATAGCCTGTGATGCCGATCTTCTGTACGTTATGAGCTAATTTCGCTTCGGTAATAGTTTCTCGGATTGTTTCCATGCCATCTTCGATTGCCAGACCGTGCATCAGCTTCGACGCTTCTTCAGCATCCCTCGCAAGCTCACCTCGATAAAGATCGGGAGCAATACAAAGATAGCCTTCGCTGGCGTAGCGGCTGGCAATGTCGCGAATGTGATCGTTTATGCCCCACCATTCCTGAATCAACAAAACAGCGGCGGTCATGTCGCCATCAGGACGCGCGACGAAAGCTGTGGTTGGGCCCCGCGAGGTCTTTACATTGATTGTTTCAGTTTTCATAATCACAAAGCCACCCTTTAAGGATGAGACTGGAAGATAAACTTTTTGAAGTTTCAATTATACTTGAACTGAAGGGACTTCGGTTTATTCTTATGTGCTTAACTCTATCTGGATGCCCGGAATTAATGATATAAGTTCCGCTCTGCCAAAGACTCCCCTTCAAACTCGATAGGAAAACGATGATGAAAAGTTTGTTATCGATTGTTTTTGCGTTAACGACGTCGCTCGCCCTTTCCCCCTCACTGCCAAAAATCCAACCGGCCGATCTGGTTTTCAAGAATGGCAACATTTACACAGTGAACGAGCGCCAACCAAAAGCGGCGGCTGTTGCAATTAAGGGCGATCGAATTGTTTTTGTTGGTTCAAACCGCGAGGCGCAGAAATATGTTGGCAAGCGTACCCGGGTCGTCGATCTGAACGGTAAGACGATGGTGCCAGGGATGACCGACGCGCATCATCATCTTTCCGGAGTCGGCTTTCGCGAGATGACTCTTAATCTTGAAGGAGTTACCAGCCTCGAAGAATTTTTGGCAAAGGTTAAGGTGCGCGTCGATCAGACCAGGCCGGGTGAATGGGTCACGGGCCGTGGTTGGATTGAGACATTCTGGAAGCCGCCGGTATTCCCAACCCGTTGGGACCTCGATAAGATCGCGCCCAACAATCCCGTGTTCCTGGATCGCGCCGACGGTCACGGCGCCGTGGCAAATAGTGCCGCCCTCAAACGCGCGGGAGTTGACAAGGAAACTCCCAACCCTTTCGGTGGCGAAATTTCGAAAGACAAACAAAGTGGCGAACCAAACGGCAT